>NZ_JBAGJC010000006.1:0-348501 GCF_036864765.1 Paenibacillus sanfengchensis
AAAGAGGCTGTCCCAAAAGTAAACTTTGGAACACCCTCTCCAACAAAATAGGATGATATTTGTAAAAAAAGAAGGAGCTAAGCGGGCTGTTTTCGCTTAGCTCCTTCTTTTTTGGAGTCTACGGCGGCTTTCTTAAGCAAATTGTGGGCAAGGGAAAGCCAGCCGACCTCCAGACTTACTTTTTGTAAGCCTCGAAGCAGAAACCTTTTAAAGCCTCGGTTGTTCTTCATATCGCCAAACACAGGTTCCGGCTCGATCATGCGCCTTACGGCCAAGGCATAACCTTCTTCACTGCGGAGTTTTTGCCTTGCCTGGCTCTTTAACCGCAAATACTTCATACTAACTTTGATCTCACGATCACCCTGGGCTTGTGTACACTGCGGCTTTAACGGACAACCCTCGCAGCCGGAGCTTCGGTAATGTCGGTATTCGATTTCATACCCACTTTCTGTTTTCTCCTTACTCCCTCTCCGGAAATGGAGCGTTTGCCCAGCCGTGCATGTCCATGTATCTTGTTCGCTGTTATAGGTCCAATTGTCGATTTTACTAATATCCTTTTGCCATGCCTTACTCTTTTCGCGGTGATAGGTGCTGTATTTGACGATGGCTTCGACTTCATTTTGCTCCAGGTAGTCATAATTCTCTTCACCACCATAGCCCGCATCGGCGATGACGGTGCCCGGGAGCTTTCCTAACTGCGATTTTAACTTTTCAAGATGCGGGATGAGGCAGCGCGTATCGGTCGGGCGCTGGTGTAAACTGTAACCGACAATAAATTGATTTTCGGTGCCGATCTGCACATTGTATCCCGGCTTGAGTTGACCATTTCGCATGTGGTCTTCTTTCATTCGCATAAATGTAGCGTCAGGGTCCGTTTTGCTGTAGCTGTTTCTAGTACCTAAAATTGCTTGTTGTGTTTCGTACTTTTGAAGACGCGGAAGCAAGTCCTTACGGAGGGTGCGCACCGCCTTCTTGAGCGGCTTGTCTTTCGGTTTCTCCCGCAGGCGCTCTTCCAATTGCTTGACTGCTTGCTCCAGCTTCTCACTGGTCATAGTAGAGGACTCACCCAGCTCGAGAAGATCCCGACCTTCGTGAATTCCTTCTTCTTGCTTCTCCGCTTCCTCAATGGCTTCAAATAGGGTCTGGACTTTCTCCTGAAGCTTGGCTTTATGCTTCACCATAGCCTTCCCCCAAACAAACGTATATCGGTTGGCATTCGCTTCAATCTTAGTGCCGTCTACAAAATAATGCTCCAACTGTATGTAGTTCTCCTCTGCCAGAAACTGAAGAACGGCAGTAAACACAGTCTCCAGTGTGCTTTTCATTCGTTCTGATCGAAATCGGTTGATGGTACGGAAGTCTGGGCGCTGACGACCCGCGATCCACATAAACATGATGTTTTCGCGGACAGCTTTGGCGATCTGGCGAGAGGAATAGATGCGCTGTGTGTAGGCGTAAATGATAACTTTGGTGAGCATTTTAGGATGGTAGCTGTCTCGTCCGCCTCCAGGGTAAGACGGGTCGAAGATAGCGTCGTCGAGACGATTTACGGCGGCGTTAACCACGCGAACGAGATGATTTTCGGGGATATCCTCTTCTAAATCCATTGGTAAACAGAGTTGATCCATGGTATATTGAATGTACAAAAGAAACCTCTCCTTTTGGGTAATGGTTGGTGGTACTTCCATTTTACCAAAGAGTGGTTTCTTTTTGTTTGACAAACTAAAAGAGGTTGCCCCTCAGTCATCTATGATGACTTTTGGGACAGCCTCTTTCTTTTACTTTGAAGAGCTTATGTAAATGGCAGGATGTCATACTAATACGGCATCCCCCCGCCCGCTCAAGATATCCCCCCAGAAAAATCTAACGGCTACCATAGCCGCTATTTTGCGGGAAATCGCCTTTTCTGAGTTCTAACGGAAGTGAGCGACCTTATTTGCAACTATTTGGTAAATTATGGATGACTTTACGGAAATAGCGGCTCCTACGACCGTTAGAATTTCCAAACCGCCACTTTTCATTAAATAGCGTTTACTGCGTCCGTTAGAAGGCTCGACAGTTAAAAGACGGTCGCAGTTAGCAAGCCGATCCTCTGAGTCCAGCGGGCCGGCACGCTCAGAGGATTGACTCCGCTCTGCTCAGTCATTCCATCCAATTCCACGCAATGAGAGCTTCTCCCCCGTGACCTTACACGACCATTCTATGTCCCAGAGAGAAGAGACCTCCATCAGCATGGAATTCTTCGACATGATAGAGGGCTCCTCACGGACGTTAGGCTGTCTTTTAACGTTTAGGCGTAATCCACCGGAATTGCTCCACCGACAATCCGAACTGGCGCAGCCCTTTAATGCTTACATGAAGTCGGTCGAATACGACCTCACTGTTGCTTTCGTTAAGCGTATATTTTTTCCCATCGACAGCAAGTTGAAATCCGGACTTCTCCTTCTCTACCTTCCCCCCCAAAGCCTCCGCTAGCGGAGTCAACGGAAGCCAGGTGTCATTATTCACGTCGGTGTAAGCGTAAGGGAGCGAAATGGCGCGGCCATTAACCGTTATGCTCGCTTCATAAACCGTTTCTTCTTGTACCTCAATAGCCGGAATCTCTGCGGGATCGATATTCGGTTCACGTTTTGGCGGGACGACCGTCTTCATCACAGGAAGAGGTTCCGTATTCTTGTAAAACGATTCGATTTCCGCTTGCCCTGCCTTGTGTACGCGTCGGTTGGCCAAATTCAATACATAGGATTTCCGCATAGGCTCGTTATAGGAAATAAGCAGCCGGTTTCCTTTGGCGTCGTAATCCTCCAGCTTGGCCAAGGCGATCCGCTCCACCTTGTTCTTGGCCGGATTGAGGATCACGATTTCGCTTTGCTTCTCCGATTCACTGTACCACTGCACCAACAATCGGTTATCCGGAAGCCATTGGTGCCACATGGACTTCCAAGTTTCATGCCATTTTCGCGATTCTCCGGTTTTCATATTTTTGATATAAAGCGTGTAGTTATTTCTTAGCTGGCTGCTGAGGTAGGACTTCTCCAAAGAAATACCGAACTTGCCGTCCGGGGAAGATTCGTATAAACGCTGACCGGTCACCCGATCGGTAGAAGGGTCATACACAGTAGTTATCAAACCCTTTTGCACCTGATTTTGTCCCAAATAAAACTTGCCGGATTGCTCATCGGGAAAAATATCCCCGTACTTTTCAGGCAAAGCGTGCCAGCTTCCTTCCTTATCAACAAACAGCACCCGGCCTTCCATCGGACCGTTTCTCCAGGTTCTTGCGTTATAGTAGTCCCGTCCCGTTTGTTTATCGGTAAAGACCGGCTCAATCTGCCATCCTTCATCGGACGCCGCGGAAGCGGAAACCGTAAATAAGCTGGCGGCCGAAGACAGGACCAGCCCAAACAGTAGCAAACATTTTAAAAACAGTTTTTTTTGCATTGACTCTCATCCCTTACTTTCCCTTGTGAATTTTTTACAGCCTACTTCATATAGACGGCTTTAACCTGGGGAAAGTTTCTAAACGAGCCATGAAACCAGGAATCTAACGGACGCCATAGCCGCTATATCGGCAAAAAACGCTCTTTCCGAAATCTAACGGACGTATTAGCGCCTATTTCCCTCCATCTCCATCAAAATGGTCGATAACCGCTTAAATAGCGGCTGCTATTTCCGTTAGATCTTGAAATTGGCCTTTTGTGCGGGAATAGCGGCTATTATTTCCCTTAGAATATTTTCGTCGGGACGCGTTACGCTTTGCTTTAAACTATAAAACGCTCCCTCATGCTCCAGGCTCCGCAATGGCCACCCAATGTCCGGGAACGATCTCTCGCAATCGGGCACGCTCCACATTGTAGAGGTCTTCTCCCGAAAACTCCCGCAGCGGGTCCCTCCTTTTTTGAGCCTCGGATTTGGGATCGGGAAGCGGAATCGCCGAAAGCAGCGACTTCGTATAGGCATGCAGCGGATTGGAGTACAGCTCCCCGCTCTCCGCCAGTTCCACGATTCTGCCCCGGTACATCACGGCAACGCGGTCGCTGATATGCTTGACCATGGACAGATCGTGCGCGATGAACAAATACGTGAGCCCAAGCCGCTGCTGAAGCTCCTCCAGCAGCTGTACGATTTGCGACTGGATCGACACGTCGAGCGCGGAGAGAGGTTCGTCGCAGACGATAAACTTGGGATCCACGGCCAGCGCCCGAGCGATTCCAATCCTTTGGCGCTGGCCCCCGGAGAATTCGTGGGGATACCGTTCCGCGCTGGAAGGATCCAGGCCGACCTGATCCAGAAGCTCCTCCACCCGTTTTCTCCGTTCTCCCCGGCTCCCGGTCAGCTTATGTACGTCCAGCGCTTCCCCGATAATATCCAGAACTTTAAGCCGGGGATTCAAGGAGGCGTACGGGTCTTGAAAGATGATCTGCATATGACGGCGCAGCGTCTTCATCTCCGCCCGCGTCATCCGATTTACCGACATGCCGCGATATAGAATCTCCCCGCCGGTCGGCTGGTGAAGACGGAGGATCGCGCGCCCGGTCGTGGATTTGCCGCTCCCCGATTCGCCGACTACGCCCAAGGTTTCCCCCTCGCGGATCGAAAAGCTGATATCGTCGACCGCCTTCAGCACTCTGCCGCGTCCCAGATCGAAGTGTTGCCTTAGCGATTTCACCTCGATCAGCGGTAAGTCGGAATCAGCGGTTTCCCGGCGAAGAGGCGCAGCCTTCGCCTTCTTCGGCTCATGCAGGCGAGGCAAAGCATGCAGCAGCTTCCGGGTGTACGGATGGGACGGATGCGCAAAAATTTGCTCCGTTGTTCCCGTCTCGACCACTTCCCCATCCTTCATGACCACGATGCGATCGCACATCCCGGCAACCACCCCGAAATCATGGGTAATCAGAAGAATCGAGGTCCCCAAACGCCGCTGCATACTCTTCATCAGGTCGAGGATTTGCGCTTGGATTGTCACATCGAGGGCGGTGGTCGGTTCATCCGCGATCAGCAAAGCCGGGCGGCAGGCCAACGCGATCGCAATCATAACGCGCTGGCGCATGCCTCCGGAGAATTCATGGGGATATTGATCATATCTTGTTTCGCTGTCCCGGATTCCCACCCAATTCAGCATTTCGAGCGCCTGCCCTTTGGCTTCCTTTGCCGATAGATTTCGGTGTTTCATCAGACTCTCGGAAATCTGTTCTCCGATTTTCATCGTCGGGTTTAGCGAAGACATCGGGTCCTGAAAAATCATGCCCATCTCCCGTCCCCGGATGCTTTCCATCTCTTTTTCCGAGTAGCCGGCCAAATCTTTGCCCATAAACAGGATCCGGCCCTCTTTGATTTCCGAGTTTGCGGAAGATAACAAACGCATAATGGCGCGGGCGGTCACGCTCTTTCCGCTTCCCGATTCCCCCACGATTCCCAGCGTTTCTCCCTTCCCCACTTCAAAACTGACACCCCGGACAGCCTGCGTCTCTTGATGCCGGTTTAAGAAGGATACGGATAAACTGCGAACTTGCAATAACGGTTCCATTGTCACACCTGCCAATTCTACAATTCTAAAATTTTGAAACAAATTTAGTAATTGACATAAAAAACACCCTAAAATAATATATACTATATCGATCGGAATAATGCAATTTTTGACAGACAAGGAGGCTTGCGAGCCGTGGAAATCGCGAAAGATCCCCAAATGCATATTCAAAAAAATCCCAGGTTATCACGCCGGATCGGCACAACCTTCGAAAAAATGCTCTTGACCCCCGCGTCCAAGTATCTGCTGCTTGTGCTGGGCGCTCCGGTTGCTCTTTTTGTGCTCGGCTTATTCCTATACCGCAGGCGAAGCGATCCCTATAACTTGCTGCGGAAAGAGGTCGAAACCGAACTGCTTGCTTCGGGTCTCAAAGCAAAACTGAAAATGGAAGCCGTCGGCCAATTGGAACGGAAACATCATTTCTTCGGACGAACGGTCAGCCGGGATCGAACGGAACGGGAAGCCGAGAAAATTTCCCTAGAGCTGTTTCTCCAGCAGGTCCGGGAAGAAACCGAAGTCAGACTTGCGCGGAAAAACCTGACACGAGTGAATTATTTTCAAACTTTTCAAAGTCTGCTGGGTGACCCGCTATTTCTGGTGCTGACGTTTATCCCCGGAATTCTGATGTACATATGGATCTTTTTGCACAGTCAGCCTTATCTTAAATTCGTATTTGACCGGTTGGTGATGAGTCTGTTCGTCATCCTGGGGGTTTCGGTGCTCGTGTTCACGCTGCTTCACCTTTCGCCCATGGACCCCGCCGCGAATATTCTCGGAGAAACGGCCACGGACGAGCAAATTCGGCACTTTAACCAGATATACGGCCTGGATCAACCGTACCTTGCCCAACTTTGGAACACCTTGAAAGGCATCGTTACCTTCGATCTCGGCAAATCGTTCTCGGGCAACGAGCAGGTCACGGCAACCATCGCACGCAAGTTTCCCGTTACGCTGACGCTGACACTCATATCGCTGGTCTTCGCCGTGTTGATCGCCGTACCGGCCGGGATCCTGGCGGCGGCCAAACGAAACTCTTTCTGGGATTATTCCTTCATGTTTATCGCGTTGATCGGCTTGTCCATTCCGAATTTCTGGCAGGGGCTCATTTTTATCTTGAATTTTTCGATCAAGCTCGATTGGCTCCCGGCCACCTTCAATCCGCAAAACGCGCTGTCATACATCATGCCGACGATTGTGCTTGGAACGGGGCTTACCGCCGCTGTCGCCCGAATGACCCGCTCCTCCATGCTCGAGGTCATTCACGAGGACTATATCCTTACCGCCAAGGCGAAGGGACTCGGCAGGCGGCAAGTTCTGTTAAAACACGCGGCGCGCAATGCCGTCATCCCCGTCGTCACCGTCATCGGCTTGCAGTTTGGCGGGATGCTGGGCGGCTCGGCCGTGACGGAAAAAGTGTTCAATATCAGCGGGATCGGCAGCTATATCGTGGATAAACAGTTCATTCCCGACATCCCCAGTATCTTGGGCGGCGTTATCTATACGGCCATTACAATTTCACTGGTCAATGTCATCGTCGATATTTTGTACGCCTTTACCGATCCGCGGATCCGAACCAAGATGAAACAACAGTAAAGCAGGTGAAACCATGACCAAAACAAGCTTGAAATCTTCTGCGGATTACAGGGATGCGGTCTTCTCCGGCATTGCGTCCTTGATCTTGACGGTGATTTTGCTGGTAAACAGCTTTGATTTCTCTAACCGGAGCCTTAAATCTCCGGGATTTATCCTATTTCTGACCTACTTTTTCTTCACTTTGCTGCAGGCCGTCATCATTTTAGGTGTTCGCAGAGATCTGCTGCGGCGGGGGAGCCTGCAGCGATTGACGAGAGTGCTCGGATTCATTCAGCTATTCAGCCTGTTTTCGGGGAATTTGTTTACCGCCGTAGCAGCCTTTCATATGGTGAAGGTGCGCAAAAGCACGGAGTACACGCTGGCCGTCTATTCCTTTTTGACCGGTGTCTTCGTGATCGCGATTTCCGCTCTGAACCTGTTTAAGCCCTACGTTTCTGACACCTTCCTTCCCGCCATGTTCGGTTTGGTTGCGGTGTCGCTGATTCACTTGGCTAGCCTGCTGATTGTCGCCAAGTACGCCGGCGGCGAGCAAGCGCCTCGATGGCTTGTATGGCCCGCCGTCCTGCTTATCCTCAGCTCCCTGACGGGCAATTTGTTCGCTCTGCTGCTCGGGGTCCAACTCCTGAGCCGAGTCCGCGGCGCGGGAAGATTCTCCCGGGGCAAATGGGAGGAAATCCGGGAAAAGCTCACCGCCAATTCTACCGCGATGCTCGGGATGTTCTTTATCGTCTTTTTGTTCTCCTTGTCGGTTTGCAGTTATTTTACTTTTGACTATGCGATGGCGACGGAGAACAATTACGCCGCGATTCTGCAGCATCCGAGCTTGGCCTACCCGCTCGGGACGGACAATTTCGGCCGGTGCCTCTTCTCCCGGATCGTATTCGGGGCGAGAATCTCCTTGATCGTCGGCCTGATTTCCACCGCCATTCCCGTCGTGGTTGGCGGGATTTTAGGAGCCGTTTCCGGGTATTACGGGCGGCATACGGACAATATCATCATGCGCTGTCTGGATGTGCTGTACGCTATTCCCGGCATCCTGCTGGCCATTGCGATTATCGCCGCTTTTGGCGCCAATACGGTCAACCTGATCCTGGCGCTGAGCATCGGCTCGATTCCGACCTATGCAAGAACGATGCGCGCCAACGTCATGATCGTATCCACCTTGGAATATGTCGAAGCGGCAAGGGCCTTGGGCACCGGTGACCGGGTGATCATTTTTAAGCATATCGTTCCCAACTCCCTGGCCCCCATGATCGTTAAGGCGACCCTGACCATCGGCACCGCCGTCATTTCGACCAGCAGTCTCAGCTTTCTGGGGCTGGGCGTTGAACCGCATATTCCGGAATGGGGCCACATCCTGAAGCTCGGCAGCACCTATCTGGAGTCCCACTCCTACCTGGCGGTTTATCCCGGGCTGGCGATCATCGGCCTGGTTCTGGCATTCAACTTTTTCGGAGACGGCCTCAGGGACGCTCTGGATCCGAAACTTGGCTAAAGCCGGGTTATCGACCGCTTGATTTAGCTTGATCCGTCCGGATGCTTTTCATTTTTCCCCATGAAAAATGAATTCATATATAAATTCATATAAGTTGAACTAAAGAATTAGCAATCGGCAAGAGTGTGAAACGATTCTGGAGAAGCGTAGCGCTCGCCTTTGTGACTGGATTTCTACCTTAATAAATTTAATTAAGAAATCTGGGAGCAACAGCGATCGGAAGAACATTTCACACGGCTGCCTTACATGCAAATCAATAGTTCATATTATATAGAAGTGTGAGGAGGAACCAACCTATGAAAAAAAATGTGATATTAACCTTATTGATGGCCGTCGCCCTGATCGCCGGCGGGTGCTCGGTCCAAACCAAGTCCGAGGTCGCGGACAAACCGAAAGACGCCGAAACGGAGACGGTGACCGATCCTTCCCCCATTGACATCGAGCTGTTGGGCATGAGCTCCAATGAATCGGATCTGAATATCATCCGGGATCAGTTAAGCAAGAACGGGTTTAACGTCAAACTCAACATTCAGCCGGACTACGGCAGTTATAAGGCTCAGCAGGACGCCGGAAATTACGATATCGCCCATTCCAGCTGGACGACGGTGACCGGGAATCCCGACTATGCGGTCAGGTCCCTGTTCAAAACTGGGGGAGACTACAGCATTTTATCCGATCCCGAAATCGATCAGCTCATCGACAAGGCCGCCACGGAAACGCCGGAGCAGTTTAAAGAAACCTATAAACAGCTGGAGCAGCGCCTCGTTTTCGACAAAGCCTATATCGCTCCACTCTATATTTCTTTGAAAAGCCAGGCCGTGAACAAGGACATCTTGAATCCCGATACCGTCAGATTGTCCAAATCCCGGGCATTGGCTTGGGAGAGCATTGATTTTAACGATACGTCCAAACGGGATAAGGAGCCCCTCATCCTGACCCAATCGGCTTCGGTCTTGACATCCCTCGACCCGATCAAGGGGAACGACGGTTCGATTAACCAGTTAAACACCAACATGTATGTCCGGTTAATCAATCTGACCGATGACGACAAGATCACCTCCGACGGATCGCTGTCCCATAACTACAGCATCGCCGAGGGGAATTCCGAGTACTATTTCCTGCTGCGGGACGATATCAATTTCGCCAAAATCAACAACAAAAAAGCCGTCGACACCGGCGAACGCGTGGGGGCGGACGATGTGATCTTCTCCCTCAACCGGGCCAAGGACAAAAATTCCGTTCCGGATCACCGCACGTACAGCTTGCATGAACATATTAAAACCGTGGAGCCTGTCACGGATCTGGCGGCTTTGGAAAGCACCAAGCCGGCCGCGGGCGGCGGGACCGTCAAAGAAGCGCTGGAAGCGGGGCTGGGGACGAAAATCAAACAGCTCGTCACGGACAAACGGGAAGCCGACAACAAGGCCGGGAAATATCAGGTAGTCAAATTAACCACCACCGAGCCGTTCCCACAGGTGCTGAACTATCTGGCTCACCAGTCCGCGGGGATCGTGTCGAAGAAACAAGTGGAAAGCATCAACACGTATGATGTGGCAACGTTTGACATAAATAAGGATATTCCTTACGGGGATCAGAATACGGTCACAGAAGGAAGCCAGTACAACAACAAGCTGTACGCGAGCGGCCCCTACATCCTGTCTTCCAAGAACGATTATGAAGGCGTATTTTACAAAAACCCGGGATACCGCAAGGGAAGCGAATACGAACCGAAAATTTCGACGGTGAAAGTCCGCTTTATCGCGGATGCCGACAGCGCTTTGTCCGCGTTGCGGAGCAGCGAAATCCACCTCTACTACGGTGTGCCGGAAACCAAATATGATTTGGTCAAAGGCGACGGCAAGCTCAAACTGCAAACGATAGAAAGCAATGGCGTCACCTATTTGCTCTTTAATACGGGGAACCGGGAGGTTGCCAAAAACGAGGACTTGAGAAAAGCGGTGCTGTACTCCATTAATCAGGACGAAATTCTGGCCTTTTACAACGGCAATAAAATCAAGGCCGTTTCGACCGTTAGCCCGCTCGTGAAAACCGGAAACGAAGTGACCGCCGATCCGGCGAAAGTCAAGGAATTCCTGGGCAAATACAAAGCGGGCAAATAGCGGGGATTATCTGGGACTATAAAGACTGCTCCTCCATCAGCGTTGATGGGGGGCAGTCTTTTTTGACGGAAAAATCTATATTCTGTCCACTCTTAATGCCGGCGGGTCCCCGGTAACGAAAGCTTTCCCCAACTCAGGGTCGGCGTATCCCAGTTCCAGGACAGCGGCGAGGCGCTCTTTCTCCCCCACGCCGAAACCCCGGTTTAACTCCGCGTCGTAAAACCATTCGTGCATGGTCCATTTGACGCCGAGCCCCTTCTCTGCGGCAAGCAAAACAAAATTTTGCACCAGACAACACACTGCGGCAAAGTCTTCCTTCCGTTTATGCGGATCCGCATCCTCCTTCATGACCACAAGAAGATACGCGAAAGCCGGATTCTGCAATCCCCGATTCAGTCTGCCCTGCTCACGGTCCGCATAGATAAATCTCCAAGGCTCCCGAAGCCCGTCATTGGGAGCCCAGACCGCGTCATTCAGCAACTCCAGCACCCGTTCACTGGAGACCTCTCCATCTTTATACAAATGTTGTGTTACCGGCGACGGATACCGTTCCATCCCGTCCCTCCTTTCGCCCTCTATAGAGCGTGCAGTATTTATCCTTCATATATGGTCCATTTTTGTTCGGCAGGTGTACGAGGCCGTGCTTTCGGGGGTTTATCGAAATATCCGATATGCAGGATCCCCGCCACCCGCTCGTCTTCCCCGAGGCCGATCCTGCGAAAGAAAGTCTCATTTTGGATTATCGGCTCCGTATCCCAAAGCATGCCCAACCGCTTCTCCCAGCCTAACAGCTGGAAGGTCTGCATGATTCCGCAAACCGCGGCGTAATTGCGTTCACTGCCGAGTTTGTCTGCGGGATCGACTTTAAATATCACCACCAAATGGGCCGGAATCGAGACGAACCGCTTTTTCATGCCTTCCTTCAAACGGGCGGGGAGCAGTTTCCCCCACCCGGTTCCCGTCGCTTGCTCCAACATAGCGTCGGCGAGACGCATGTTGGAAGCCGGATTATCGGCGAGCTGGCAGCGCCAGGAAACCGGGATTCCCAACGGATTCCACCTCGCCGCTGTCTCCAGCAGTTCCAGGATCAATTCTCCGGATACCGGTTCGCTGTTAAACTTACGGATGCTTCTCCGTTCCCGAACAAATCGGGCAATGCCTGCCGGAACGGAATGCTTCTTCTCCTCCGTCATGGGTTCGCTCCCTCCGCCATTCTTTGACCCAATTCCATACTGTAATCCAGTAAGAAGCGCTGTATGGTTCTCAGTTCCCCCTCGGTATACTGGTCCAGGAATCGGAAAAAACGCGCCTTCTCCTCTTCATGCAGCCGCAAGTGCAGGCGATAGATCTCCTTCCCGGCCGGAGTCAGCCGAAAATAAGCCTCTTTTTTGTTGTCCTTCAGTTGGGTTCGCGTCACCAACCTCTCTTCCAGCAGTTTGCCGGTTATTTTGGTGATGCTTGCCTTGGACAACTCCATCTTCTCCGAAATCGCCGTGCTGTTTATCGGTTCATGGCGGCCAATGCAATCCAGGACATGAACGGCGGTGATGTTCAGAGCAAATGACTCGATATTTTCCAACTGGCAAAGCTTTTGGAAATCGACGATTTCCGTTTCCGAGAAGCGCTCATGTTGGTGAAGAAACTTTAAATAACCTTCGTGGAGTTGTGATTTAATGCTAAGGGTCGATTCCACAGGCATCCCCTTTCGTATCAATGTAATAATTTGATTTACTTATAAATACACCATATAAAAAGTGAATTCCGGTTAAATCAATAATATTGTTTATACGTTAACAATAATAAATTATCCTTTTCATTTTTTCAACCATCTCTCTTTACTATTGCTCATCTATCTGTTATATTATTTGTATAACAGTTATAACAACGAAGGAAGGAGGATTCTCTTGATCATTGAGCTTGATTTACAATCGGAGATCCCCATTTATACTCAATTGGTAAACCGGATTATCGAGGGAATCGCCAGCGGGCAACTGCAGCCGGGAGAACCGCTGCCGTCCGTTCGGAATCTGGCCTCCGATATCGGGATCAATCTCCATACCGTCAACAAAGCCTATACGCTGCTCAAACAGGACGGCTATATCCAGGTTCACCGTCAGCGCGGCGTCGTCATTCATCCGGAAGGCATGCCCCCCGTCACGCCTGAATTTGCGGAGAAGCAGCAAAGCGCACTGCGGCCCATCGTTGCCGAAGCCATCTGCCGGGGGATCCAGCGGGAGGACCTGCTCCAGCTCGTCAGCACCCTGTATCACGAAATCAAACAACCCGATGAGGTGAATTAATCATGCAAACTCTGTCCGTCATGCTGCTCGTACTCATGTTGCTGCCGGTTGTATTTTCTCTCTCCTTTATGCCTTATTTAACCCGAGAGACGATCAGCTTCGGCGTTACTGTCAATGAAGAAACCTATCGCAGCGAACCGCTGCGCCGGATGCGCCGGGCTTACGCTACGCTTAGTCTAAGCCTGTACGCCGTCCTGTTCCTCGCCTGTCTCCTGGGCGTGCTCCGATTCGGCGGAGCCGAGGCCCAATTCACGATCTTCGCGATCGGCATAGGCATTATGGTCGTGATTTCGATCGTGCTCAACATCGTTTTTCACTTAAATATGAAAAAGCGGCTTCCGTCCCTGCCTTCCACGCCGGCTGAAAAAAGCAAAGTCGTGATCGACACGGGGTTCCGCCGGAACAAATTGACCTGGTCCAACGCCTGGTTTCTCGTCCACGCCGCGATCATTGCGGGATGCGTCCTGCTCACATTGGCCAATTACGATGCCATTCCCGACCAAATCGCCATGAAATTCGATTTTGCGGGGAATGTGACCCGGTTTGCCGACAAAACGATGCTGACCGCCCTTTTTCCGAATTTCATGCAAGTGGTTATGACGCTTCTGTTCCTGTTCATCAATTGGAGCATTAACCATAGCAAGCAGCAAACCTATGCCGGGGATCCGGAGCGATCCGTACGCCAAAGCACGTTGTTTCGCCGCAACTGGTCGTTGTACACCCTGATTTCCGGGCTGGCTATGGTCCTGTTGTTCTCGTTCATCCAGCTTAATATGCTGTATCCGATGGACACGGATCTCATCATGCTGGTCAGTTTGGCGGTTCCTGTCTTTATCGTTCTGTTTGCAGCCATCCTCTCCTTTATCACGGGGCAAGGCGGCAGCCGCCTCGGACGAAAACAGGGGCCTTCCGCGGTGCAGCCGGCCAATGACGACCGCTACTGGAAGCTGGGCGGTTTATATTACAACCCGCAGGACCCTTCCATCTTTGTGGAAAAAAGAATGGGCATCGGCTGGACGCTCAATTTCGCCCACCCGGTAGGGTGGATTATTCTCGGAGGCGTGCTCATCGTCATAGCCGTGGCCGCCATAATTTCGGGTTAATCCTTTACGGATTCACTTTTATAGAGTTTCACTATGTACAGTCATAAGGAGGAGAAACGATCCATGTCGAAAAAAAACAACTCACTAAAAACGGCGACTACCATCACTTTGGCGCTTAGTTTGTCCCTGCCTGCGGCTTCGGCCTTAGCCGACGCCCCGGCAAGCGCTTCCCGGAGCGGGACCGCTCTGGTTCCCGTGAGAGAGACGGCGGTCCGCCTCGGTGCGGCAGTCGATTGGAACCAGGCCGAGCAAACCGTAACGGTCACCAAGGGAGGCCATACTTTGACTTTCCGGATCGGCCAGAAAGAGGCCTTGCTTGACGGTAAGCCGATCGCGTTGCGTGAATCCGTCCGTGTAGTCTCCGGGCACACACTGGTCGACGCCGCCGCCCTTGCCGAGGCGTTCCAGGACGCGAAGGCAACGAGCGAGGATCCGGCCGACGCTTTCATCGCGAAGCTCCAAGCCGGCCAAGGCGCCGAAGCCGCCAAGCTGCTCAGTCCCACCCTGGCTCCGGCTCTTCCGGCCGAGCTGCTGGGCCAGGTGTGGGGCAGCTATGAAAAATTGTTCGGAGCGGTGAAGCCGAACCCCTCCCGCTCCGCAAGCTCCAACGCGGTGCATCGCAATGTCGCCTATACCTTCCAGGCGACCGTTCCGTTCAGTTTCACGGTCCGTTTGAACGAGGCGGGGCAGGTCGACGACTTCTATGTAGCGGGCGTGACGCCTTCCACCTACCGGAAGCCGGCCTATGACAACGCCGCGCTATATACCGAGCGGGAAGTCAAAATCGGCGAAGGCGCCATGGCCCTTCCCGGCACGCTGACGCTTCCGGCCGGCGGCGAAGGCCCGTTCCCGGCCGTGGTGCTGGTGCACGGCTCCGGTCCCCACGACCGCGACTCCACGATGGGCGGGGCCAAGCCTTTCCGCGACCTGGCCGTAGGGCTGGCTGCACAGGGCATCGCTGTCCTGCGGTACGACAAAGTGACCTATGAGCATACCGCCAAAGTGTCGACGGATGCGAAATTCACTCTGAAGCGGGAGACCGTGGATGACGCCATTTCCGCGGTTAAGCTGCTGAAGAACACCGCCGGCGTCGATGCCTCGCGCATCTATGTGGCCGGACATAGCCAAGGGGCGTTCGCGATGCCGATGATCGTAGACGCGGACAAGGACGGCAGCATCGCCGGCGCGATCCTTTTGTCCGGGCCAAGCGGCAAGTTCGCCGATCTGCTTGCGCTGCAGCAAAAGGAGTTGGTCTCCCGCGTGAAGCAATCCGGCATGGACGCCGCACCTTACGAACAGCAAGCGGCCCAATACACCGCGATTGCCGACATGGTGAACGACCCGAAATATACGGTCGACAACCTGCCCAGCCAATTCCCGCTGCAGCCGGCTTACTGGTGGTTCGAGCAGAAGAACTACGTTCCGGCCGAACTGGCGAAAAAACAGACCGGACCTTTGCTGATTCTTCAAGGGGAGAACGACTGGCAAGTTCCGGTCAGCCAGCTGGAAGGCTGGAAACAAGCGCTCAAAAACCGCAGCGGTGTCGAGTACAAATCCTACCCGAAGGTCAATCACCTGTTGGCCGAGTTTGACGGGATTTCCACGGGAGCGGAATATGTCCAACCTAACAATGTAGCGAAAGTTATCATCGACGATATGGCGGGTTGGATCAAGAAAACCAAATAGATGGCGTAAAATATAACAAGGCTGCCGTACGGCAGCCTTGTTATATAGGTTGAGCTATTGATTTGCATATTAGCCAGCGGTGTAAAGAGTTCTTTTCACACTCTTGACCTGTAACTAATGGTTTGGTTCGAATTAAAGGGAATTCTTCCCGTTAATTTGGTACATATGCGGCTGAA
This sequence comes from Paenibacillus sanfengchensis, assembly GCF_036864765.1. Lineage (NCBI taxonomy): Bacteria > Bacillati > Bacillota > Bacilli > Caryophanales > Paenibacillaceae > Paenibacillus > Paenibacillus sanfengchensis. The sequence continues at coordinate 16,001 of NZ_JBAGJC010000006.1, forward strand.
GAGGCGAATTAGCTGGACAACCTCCCGTTAATTCGCCTGAAATTGTGTATATCGGCAATAGGGCCGCGAAATAGATGGAGCTTTTCCAGCTAAATCCGATCGAGGGGCCAAGAAGCGGTACATTAACGGGAAATTTTACCGTTAATGATGCAAACTCCGACGGCGGGACTTTATATCTATAGTTGTGGATGTTGGCAACGTATATCCGAAACCCTATTACCTCCTTGCCCAACGCCAATTCTTTAGTTCAACCTATATAGAAGGTTTTTATGGCAGTTAAGCCTTGAAGCAAACCGCAATCTCCTCAGCCAGAACCGCCGGGGCCATCACGACGGCCGAGTGGTCCTGACCGGCCAATACGCGATACTGCGCGTTCGCCAGCAGTTCGACGAGCGCTTTGGCAGAACTGTGCAAAAACGAAGGGGAATTTTCACCGCAAAGCACATGAACGGGAACATCCACGTTCCAGCGTCCCTTAGGCAAAGGCTGCCCCGATTGAGTATTGCCCATGACCATTCCATCATAAGCCAGCGTATGGGCAAGTTGTTCCATGCCCTTCCAGGAAGGGTCGGCTTTCATATACTCCACAAATTCGCCCGGCACGCCTACCGCCTGTGTTAAAAAATACTCCACCGCCTCGCTCCGATCACCGGCATCCGCCAATCGGTTCAGGTGCTGCACATAGTCGCTAGGCACCGGAGTTCGGCCGTCATCGACAATAAACGGCGGTTCGTATAAACAGACTCCGTCGATCCCCTCCTTCAATCGGCTTGCCGCCTCAAGGGCCAATACGGCGCCTGACGAGCTGCCGAAAAGCAGGGCCGATCCGCCCGACTCCGCAATTAATGCCTGAATGTCCTCCACTTCACGTTCGACCGCATAGGAAGCCGCATCCGTACTGCCGCCTCTTCCCCTCCGATCATAGTTGTAAACCGTAAAGTGTTCTCCCAGCCGTTCCGCCAGCTGTCCCGCATCCCGGTGATCCGCGGCTGCGGCGGCCACCAGGATCAGAGCCGGTCCTTTCCCTTGCTTGTCATAGGCGATTTGGATGCCGTCTTTGGAAATAACATGGTTCATATATAAATTCCTCCTTATTTACTTTTCGCTAAAATGATCCTCGAGACGGTTTATCGTCTCTTGGTAACCTTCGATCATGCCCATGGCTTCCGCCTTCTCCAGTTCCTCGGCTTTTGAAAATTGCGTAGTTATCGTAAGCCGCGTTCCCCCGGTCTCTTCTTCAAACGTAACGAGGGTAGGCATTTCGCTCCCCTTCACGACATTCCATTCCCGGTCGGTGAAGGAATCGATATAGGCAAGCCGGATCGGTTCGCTTATTTCGCTATATGTAGCCAGACAATAAGCCGTATCCCCGTTTCCGTCTACGGGAGAAAGACTATAACGCCATACCCCTCCCGGCCTTACATCCATTTCATAAACCCGGGCAGCGAAGTTGCCGGGGCCCCACCAATGGACGATATGCTCGGGCCTAGTCCAGCCCAGCCAAACCAACTCCCGCTTCACGGGCAAAAAACGTTCGATAATCAGCCTCCTTCGCTTCTTGTCTTTAATGACCACGGTCTTTCTACTTCTCAAGTACACTTCCTCCTTAAAGGTTGTTGAGCAAAAATCACGCTACTCCTTTCCTTGAATTCGGGTTAAGTAATCCTCTAGATGGTCGAGACGTTCTTCCCACAAGCTGCGATACGAATCGAGCCAAGTGTCCAGCTCCTTAAACGGCTGCGCTTCCAGACTATAAATCCGCTGCTGCGCCTGCCGACGGACACTTACGAGGCCCGCTTCGCTTAAAATCCGCAAATGGCGGGATACCTGAGGCTGGCCCATCTTTAGCTCCTCTACGATGTCGGTAACCGAACACGGGCCGTTCTTCAGCAGCTCTATGATGTTAAAACGGTTAGGCTCGGCAAGAGTCATCAAAGTAAGTTGCATTGTAGAAGTATTCATAACACGAATATACACCAGAAAATATATACATGTAAATATATATATTTTCTAAAAAATATCCCCCTTCGACAGTGCTAACCATGCTATCGAAGCGGAATACCGCAATTAAATCTTCTATGAAATTTAAGTATGAATCATCATGCCCATCTCCCGGGCCGCTTCAATCAGAACCGGAGCCATCTCCTCCAGGGTTTGGGGGGAAAGGCGGCTGACCGGTCCCGAAACCGATAAAGCGGCCGCTACCCGGCCGTTTCGGTCAAAAATCGGCGCAGCGACCGCGGCAGCCCCAGGTTCGCGCTCCTCGTAGCTGGTCGCATACCCGGCGCGTCGAATCTCCTCCAGCTGGGACATATACGCCTCGCGGTCGACCGCGGCCGGCCAGTCCGGGCTGTCCAGCACGGCGCGCACAACTGCGTCCTCGGCGTAGGCGACCAGCACCTTGCTGGAGGCGCCGACGAAGAGCGGCAGCCGGGCGCCGACCTGGGCGACCCTGCGGATGGCCTGATTGCTCTGCACCGCCTGGATCCGCAGTCGGTCGGTGCCGTCCCGCAAATACAGGCTGACCGTCTCCCCGAGCCGGTCGCGCAGCCGTTCCATTTGCGGCAGCAGCAGGATCGCGGGATCGTCATTGTGGGACAAATGCGCGGACAGCTCCCAGATTTTCAGGCCGAGCCGGTATTTGTCCGTCGCCGGGTTGCGGATGACGAAGCCTCTCTCCTCCAAAGTCGTGAGCAGCCGGTGCACCGTGCTTTTATGCAGCCCGATCGCTCCGGCAATTTCGCTTAAGCCCAGATCGCTGTCCTTCGTAAAGCACATTAATATATCAAGCGCCCTCTCCACGGCGCGAACCGTCAATTTACGGTCCTCCATCAGGACCCCCTCCTTACGTTTCACTCCGTGAAACACGGTTACATAAATTATAATGAAGGGCACGGGAATCCGTCAACGCGTCCGCAGCCAAATATCCCCGTCTCATTGACACAAAGAACAACACGACTTACGATATTTTTATGTAATTCGTTCGTATTCGACATTTTCCGATTGTCCGAGCAGACATAGGGTTATGTATTTTATTGAGGTTTCCGCTGCATAGAATAAAAAAATGCGATTCGACGAGGAGGGGAGACCATGAGCCCAAGCAGCCGCAGCGACCTTCCCGTGCGTGCAGGCTTTAAAGAAAACAAGAAAAAAGCGGCCCCTGCGCTCGAAATCAAACATATTCGATTAAAGCATGTGATCGTCGCCCTGCTCCTATCGGTTTTATTTTTCCTGATATTCTGCTTCGTTTCCCTGCACGGCTATATCGCCTGGGTGCTGTCGAATCCGACCGTGGCCCCTTTATATTCCAACCCGAAGCTCTCCAAAAATCTGGAGTATGTGGACGTGGCCTTCCCCGCCGCCGATGGCAGCCGAATAGTGCAGGGCTGGTACATTCCCGCCGGGGACTCCGCCAAAACGATCGTGTTCAGCCACGGCTATGGCGCGAACCGGGAGGAAGCGTGGATTCCAATGTATGATCTGGCCCATTACGCCCATAGTCTGAACTTCAATGTGCTGATGTTCGACTACGGCTTTGCCGCCCAGAGCAACCGGGAAGTCGCCACGGGAGGCAAAAAGGAAGCCCAGCAGCTGCTTGGGGCCGTTCAGTTCGTGAAGCAGCGCGGCAATCAGGAGATTATCGTCTGGGGCTTCTCGATGGGGGCCGGGACCGCCCTGCAGGCGGCCTTGACCAGCAAGGACATCGACGGCATGATCCTGGACAGCACCTTCCTTCTGGAACCGGACACCATGTATCACAATATCCGTCAGCATATCGACCTGCCCCGCCATCCTTCGCTGGAGATCATCGGGCTGCTGTTGCCCGTGCTGAACGGCACGAGCTTGCATCAAATTCCGTATACGGACGTCAAGTCGGCGGATTACCCGTTCCCTACGCTGTTTATACACGGAACCGAGGATGAGAAGGCCCCTTATCCGATTGCGGAAAAACTGGCGGAAAACCAGTCCAACCCCGCGTCCGGCGTATGGATCGTAAAAGGTTCGCATCATGAGCTGATTTTCCGTGAGCATCCCAAAGAATACTTGCGCCTTGTATCCACCTTCCTTAGCCGGGTAGGCAAGGAGCAAAGCCCGGCCAAAACCGGGCCCGTTACGAATTAGCATAGGCCAAACCTCCTGCGGAATAGACTGTTACCATGATATTTTCCGAGGAGGTTTACCCTGATGCTGTTCGTATACGGGCCTTATTTGCCTGTCCGGATTCTCGAAGAGATCCGGTTTTGGAAGGAGCAGGAAAACGAGCATACCGATGTCATCAAAGCCATCATTCCCGGTCTGGAGCCCATTTTCGTCAAGCTGCTGGACGAGTGGAAACAGGTTTTCGCGGCTACCCAGGAAGGGGCGGACCGCCTGCTGCAATATGCGCTCTCCTCCAAGGAGGCGGCATGCGATCCCCGGTTGATCCGGGAAACGGAGCGGATTCTGGAGGTGTCCTTCCGCCAGTCCCGGGAATTTATCCGGCAACTGTACTATCTTCTCGATCAAAGCGCAGCCGCCAAAGTCGTCCCTCTGGCCAAAACGGTACTGCTGCACATTATCCGCGAATCGGAGTATTTCCTCGGCGTATTGGAGACGCTCAACCGCCCGGGACAAATCGCCAGCAGCATGGCCGGCGCTCCGCCGTTTCTCGACCCTTATCGCCAGGAAGAATCCGCACAGACTTCTACTGGGGCCCTTTCGGCAGCCAGTGCTTCCCTATCGTCCGGAGCCGGCCTTTCTTCCCTGTCCCCGGTGGCTCCGGACGAACCGGCCGACCGCAGCGAGCCGGCGGGAGACGCGGGTGACGTTGAAGGGACGCTGCGCCCGACGGCCAATCCCGTCCCGATCGGCAAACACACCCTCCCCCCGCTCCCGTACCCGTACAATGCGCTCGAGCCTTATATCGATGAAGCCACGATGCGAATCCATCATGACAAACACCACAAAACCTATGTCGACGATCTGAACAAGGCGGAGCTGAAGCTCCAGGAAGCCCGTAAAACCGGCAATTTTGATCTGGTTAAACATTGGGAACGCGAGCTGGCGTTTAACGGAGCCGGACACTATCTCCACACGATTTTTTGGGATACGATGAATCCGCAGGGCGGCGGTCGGCCGGAAGGCCCGCTGCTGGAACAGATCAAGCGCGACTTCGGCAGCTATGACGCCTTCCACAAGCAATTCTCCAACGCGGCCGAAAAGGTCGAAGGCGGAGGTTGGGCCATCTTAGTTTGGAGCCCACGCAGTCACCGCCTGGAGATTCTGACCGCGGAGAAGCACCAGAACCTGTCGCAGTGGGATATCGTCCCGCTCCTCCCGCTGGATGTCTGGGAACACGCCTATTATCTGAAACATCAAAACCGGCGCAAAGACTACATTACCGATTGGTGGAACGTCGTCTACTGGCCCGCTGTGGCGGACCGCTACGAACAGGCCAAAACCTTGATGTGGCCGCCTTACTGATCCCGTGTCGTTTATCCTCCGAATTCTGGCAAAAAAGGGTTGTCCCCCACGGCGCATGCCATCTGGGAACAACCCTTTTTATAAACGAATGGAACTACTCTTTGATTAAGGACAGAAACTCCGCTCTTGAAGCGGCATCACTCCGAAATGTACCGCGCACGGCCGAAGATACCGTTTTGCTTCCCGGCTTCTTCACGCCCCGGGCGCACATGCAAAGATGCTCGCCTTCCACGACGACCATGACCCCCTGCGGCTTCAGCACCTCGTCCATAATGTCGGCGATCTGCGAAGTGATCCGCTCCTGTACCTGCAAACGGCGGGTAACCGCCTCCACCAAACGGGCCAGCTTGCTGAGCCCGGCGATTTTGCCGCTCGGAATGTATCCAATATGCACTTTGCCGAAGAAAGGCGCCATATGGTGCTCGCATTGGCTGTAATAGACGATATCTTTGACAATCACGAGCTCTTCATGATTCTCATCGAACGTCACTCCCAGCACATCGCGGGGATCCACCTCATAACCGCCAAAAATCTCCTCGTACATCCGGGTCACCCGGGCCGGTGTTTCCTGCAGCCCCTCCCGTTCGACGTCCTCTCCGATGAGCTTGAGAATTTCGCGAACATGATGTTCAATCTGCTCCCGGTTGCTGTCCACCCGGGTATTGACGTAATCTTTAATTCCTGACATTTAGCGCCTCCTCCTTTCCGTCCAGCTGATTTCCAGAATGGCCCGCTTACTTCTTTCTGCGTTTCCCGCCAGCAGGCGGCATTTGGCCTTGATTCTTCATCATTTGCTGGGCACGCTGCATCTGCTTGCTGTTCAAATTATATCCCATCTGCTTCGCCATTTTCTGCAGCATCTCCGGATCGCTCTGCATCTTCGTCAGCTGTCTCCGCAAATAAAAGACTCCGATGAGAAAACCGCCGACCAAACCGACGATAAGCGTAATAATAGGAATTACGATATCCATATTGTTAGCCACCCCTGTATCAAAAAATCATGCGCCAAGCCATTCGGCTAGCACACTCAACATATCATAGCATTCAAGGCCAGGCTATTCAAGCAAGAACCGCCTCGATAAACACGGTCGTTTCCGTGGCCAGATCCACTTCCTTGACCTCCATCTCGTCTCCGGTTCCCCTGACGATCCGGACGGCCGGCCGCCCGGGAAGACCACGGTGCTGACGCACCACGACGCCGGTTTCCTTCGTGGATAGACGAACCGAAGTACCGGTCGGATAGACCGATACGATGCGAGTAAACTCCACAAGCACATCTCGATCCAACACCTGCTCGGAACAGGCCATTAACTCCTCGCAGGCCTCGTGGGGCAGCATGACCCGCCCTTTCGCGCCCCCGCCGCCGATCAGGTTGTCGTACATATTGGCAGCGGCGACGATTTTGGCGAACAGATGAATCTCATCCCGCTCCAGGCCTCTCGGGGTCCCCGTCCCGTTCAGGCGTTCATGGTGCTGAAGCGCCGTATGGGCGATGAGCAGATTGAACTCGCGTTTTTGCTTCAAAATTTCATAGCCCAGCCAGGTGTGATGATTCTTGGGATCCCGGGGATCGGCGTTGTCCGGAAGCGGTGTTCCTTTGCCGATATCATGCAGAAGCGCACCGATCGCCAGATCTTTTAGCTGCCCTTGATTCAGACCGAGGTTAAGCCCGATCATCGCCGAAACCAGACATACGTTCACCGCATGCAGATATGCCGCATTGTCCGCCGTGCGAATTTCCGTTAACTGAAGCAGCACATCCTTATGATTCAAAATATCCCGGAGAAGCTGCTCCACGGAAACGCTGATCTTCCGCGGGTTCCATTCCTTGCCTGACCGAACCGCCTGCAGCGTCTCGCTCATATCCTTGAACACCGCCTGCTTCGTCGCTTCGCTGAGCACATCCTCGATCTCGATATCCTCAAAGGCGGAATCCTTAATGTACAGCATCGTAACGCCGATTCTTTTCAGCGTGTTAATCATATAAACCGTCAATTGAATTCCCGCGGATAAAAGTACGGTCCCGTTGGCCGAATATACGGTTTTCCCCAACAGTTGACCCGGTTCGATATCCTCTACGCTGATAAACCTCATGTCTTGTCCTCCCAGGCCTAGATCACGACTCCTCGAGTTTGGCGCGAGCGGACTCCAACCGCTCCAGCACATCAGGGTCGGTTTCCTTTTCGGCCGCGCGTTTGATCCCCGTCAGCGCCTCATCCCCGCCAATCCGGCTTAACGCCCAGGCGGCGGTTCCGCGCAGAACCGGTCTCGGATCGTGCATCATGATATCTATTAATTTCGGCACGGAGGTGCTATCTTTGAAGTTCCCGAGCGCAATCACCGCGTTCCGCTGAATCGGCTTCTTGCCGCGCCAGGCGGCGGCGCTATTGCCGAACCGCTCCTTGAATTCCCGGTTGCTTATATCGAGCAGGGGCAGCAGCAGCGGTTTTACCGTTTCCGGATCGGGCTGCAGCTCGGGGCGGTGGTTCCAAGACTTCCCTTTATTTTTTGGGCAGACCACCTGACAAGTATCGCAGCCATACAGGCGGTTCCCGATCTTGACCATAAATTCCTCTTCCAAAAACCCTTTGGTCTGCGTCAAAAATGAAATACACCGCTGCGCATTAAGCTCACCAGGCCCCACCAGCGCGCCTGTCGGGCACGCATCCAGACATTTGGTGCATTCGCCGCAGTCCTCCGTAACCGGGGTATCCGGGCGGAACGGGATATTAGTGATCAGCTCCCCCAAGTAAATCCAGGAGCCGTATTTCGGCGAAATAATCGCGCAGTTTTTACCATGAAATCCGATCCCTGCCCGCTGGGCCACAGCCCGGTCCGAGAGCGCCCCGGTATCGACCATGCTTTCGATCCGCGCGTCCGGAACCCGCTCGGTGATGAACGTCTGCAATTTGGCCATCGCCTGTCTCAGAACCTGGTGATAATCCTGTCCCCAGGCCGATCGGGCCAGGATCCCCCGGCGTTGCCCCGGCTCCGACTTCGGCGGGTTTTCCATCTTGGACGGATAAGCCACCGCGATCGCAATCAGCGAAGCCGGCTGCTCCAGCGAGAGCTCCGGATAAATGCGCTTGTCGATATCCGGTTCCTCAAAGCCGGATTCATATCCTTTTTCGCGCCGGTCCAGCAGGATCGATTTCAGCGACAAAAAAGGGTCTGCCGACGCAAACCCGATTGTGTCGATCCCCAGCGATGGCGCGGCCTCCTGAATCTCGCGCTTCAACGCATCCCAGCGGGCATAGCCCGCTCCGGCACCGCCGGCGCTTGTCCTATTTTCGGTCATCGCCATCTCCAGCCTCCTTCTGCTTAAATCATGCTGTATTTGCAATTCCACATTTTGCTTGTCATTTCGAGGCTAGTCGCTTGATCGCTTCTCTCGCCAACAGATCGCAATGGTTATTGAGTTCGTTGTCGCTATGGCCCTTGACTTTGACATATTCCACCTCATGAATTCCCATGAGGCGCCACAGTTCCTGCCACAGCTCCTTATTCTCCACCGGCTGGTTCTTGCTGTTCTTCCAGCCGTTCTTCAGCCAGCCGCGAATCCAGCCCTGCTGAAAGCAATTGACCACATAGGCCGAATCGCTGTACACCTTGACCCGGCAAGGCTCCTTCAATTGGCTGAGCGCCGAAATGACCGCCTGGATCTCCATCCGATTGTTGGTGGTCATCGGTTCTCCTCCCGACATTTCCTTCCGATGCCCGTTGTACAGGAGAACCGCTCCCCAACCGCCGGGACCGGGGTTGCCCGAACAGGCCCCATCGGTATAAATCATAATTTCCTTCAATCCCACAACCTCCAACGTTTCGGACTATAAACCGCGTATTTTGGTGATCGGCCAGAACACAAATTCCGCCCGGCCGACGATCCAGCTTTTCCGCACGCTCCCGAAATACCGGCTATCCTTGCTCTCTCCGGCATGACGGTTATCACCCAACACGAAATATTCTTCCTCTCCCAAGCTAACCGGAGACATCCCCTCGCCTTCGATCACCGTATCGGTATAAGGCTCATCCTGCACCTGTCCGTCAACGTACAGACGCCGTTCGCGAATTTCCACCGTTTGCCCCGGTCCGGCCACGACCCGTTTGACCAGAAATGGTTTTTTGTCCGGATCGGAACTCGGATCTTTCAGCACAACCACATCACCGGGCCTCGGGTCCGTGAAGCGGTAGACGATTTTATCGACGAAGAGCCGTTCACGTTCCCCCAGCGTAGGTTCCATCGACTGCCCCCGAACCATAGACAGATTAAACACGAATATATTCAAAATCACCATGACCACAAAGGCAATCAGCACGGTTTTCGTCCAATCCCAAAGCTCGGCAATCCAGCCCTGCGCGGGTTTTTCTTTGCCGGAAAACAGTCCCGCGCCTGCTTTCGGACGGTTTGTATCCTGATGGCTAGGTTTCATGGGTACACCTCGAGTTTCATGATAGCGGGTATTATCCCTTACATAATAGAAAAGCATATCGCGCACCCTTTTGCAACGGGTGGGAGATATGCTGAATTTCTGCAAAATATAACAGAACGATAAATGATCTTCTTTATCTGGTTCCCGACAGGGAGCTTACCGCAGCAATACCCAGTTTTTGAAATGCTTCCAGGAATTTGCTTGCGCCATAACCCATAGCCTCATAAAGAGGTGCGATCGCTTTATTGTGAGGATCTCCAGCGATCATGATTTGACGTACGTTGCGTTGTTGGAACTTTTGTTCCATCGCTGTGACTAGATTTTTGCCCACGCCTTGACGGCGATAATCCGGATGAACGGCAGTCCGGTAAATGAAGCCCGTATTTTGATCAATTGTCCCAATCAGCGTGCCTACAATTTCCCCATCCACTTCCGCGATCATGATCAAATCCGAATCCCAGGACAATTGTCTGGCAAACGCCCGCTTCGTGTCCTCATAGCAGTCTTCCATTAAAGCCACCTGCAAAAGCTCCATCACCTGATTAACATCACTCAACTGGAAGGAACGAATACGCATGCAATGATCTCCCTTTTCTCTGCATATGATAGATTCATGTAAAAAAGAGCGATGCATTTTTACATCAACCAAATAATTAAAACAAGACAAAAAACGAGAAAATACTGCTTCCTTGTCCATTAAACCATATAAATCTACGAAATACATCATTTTTCTTCTGAAAGCGCTTTATATTAAGCGTTTACATTATTTTTTTAATTATATTTTTCTATTAATGGAAATGAAAATACTATCAATGACATTGAATGCCAAATGTGAAAATGTTGTTTTGAATTTTACAATTCGTTTGTATTTACCGGGAAAGGGTAAGTGGTTAGAAAAGGAAGGAAAAAGGACGCTTTGCTGTTCGCGATGCATATTCCCCGCAATTGGCACCATAATACCTAGGGATACCCATCCGTACACAGCGTCCAAAACACCTTTTTTTCGTTGATTGGCATTTAGTAGGTGAACTGGCGAAACCATCAGGATCAGGAGGGATTCTTCATGTCCGACAAGTCCAGCGACAAGCAAAACGGGTTAACCAACGATCCGCAGGAACTGCTCAAAGCTAAGCATACGGCGGACAAGCAGAAGCAACAATTTACCAACTTCGCCCGCAACGTCAGCGGCGATACTCCAGCCGACCAAGGGCAAGTTTCGGCGGACAGCCATCATGAGCCCGATCAGCAGAACCATATGAAAGATACGGAAAACCGGATGATGTAATCTTAAGGAGTGCGAATGCCTGCGAACCTGCAGGCTTTTTTTCTTATCATGAGTATTCGAGCGCCGCCCCATTTCCAATTAGGACGAAATAGCCGCTATAGCGTCCGGTAGAACTTACGGTAGAAGTTCCGCTAGGGCCCCGCCCGGGCTTGGGTACGTTGCTCTCGACGGTTACTCTAAAGGACGTAATAGCTGCTATTTCGCGAAAAATAGCTCTTACAGAATTCTAACGGAAACAGTAGCGCCTATTGGGGCATCTTCCCGCCAAAACGGACTCATTTTGCCAAAATAGCCGCCCCTACGTCCGTTAGATTTCCAATTCCCCTTCAAAGGACGAAATAGCCGCTATAGCGTCCGGTAGAACTTACGGTAGAACTTACGGTAGAAATTCCCGCTAGGCCGCGTGCTTGGGCAAAGCGCTCCCCCGGACAACTCTAACGGACTTCCGGGGTCCAAAAGACCGCGGGCTTGGCCGAATTTACGGAGCTGACCAGCACACTTCAAGTCTACATGCTTGTCGAAAGAACATTAAGCCGTTCTTTCTCTTTAGGTATCCCATAAAGCTTGCTACGCTCACACTAAGAAAAAAACCGCGACACACCGCGGTTTTATGCTTGTAAAATCGGCATTATACGTCATACCAAATCACCTTCGAGGCCAAGTTACTTAGTTAAAAACGCCGCTTAATATCCGCAAAAATACATTGGGAAAAGCCAGGTCTTCCATATCCGCCTTACTGATCCAGCGATATTCTTCAAGCTCGCCGGGCGATGAGAGCGGGGATGTCGGTGGTGTCCGCACAAGCGGAAGAAACATCACCCCATCCTCCACCGCCGCCCCCGCTTCGGCAACGAACGGCAGGTCGGCAGCCTTGGCGGCGGATGCGGGCGGCGGATACGCGGCCCCGAAAGGCGAATCTGCCGCGGCCGAGAACCGGTATACGCGCAGATTCCAATGGATGTGACTGAACGTATGTTCCGCGTTCATCAGGAACCCTTCCGGCTGCGCGGGGAAGCCCGCCGCCGCCAGGGCCACGGCGAGCCGGTCCATCGCCGGCCCGTCCGGCAGGCCGGCGCCTTCACCGGCGTCCGCGGCGGCGGGGATGTGGGGCAGCTCCCACATCCGCGCAAGCAGCCCCGACGCCGGGCGCCGGCGGACGAGCACGCGGCCGGCGTGCTCCCCGTCGCCCTCGACGAGGGCGACGAGCCGGTACTCCGGCCGCGGCGGCTTCGCCTTGCTCTTCACCGGCAAGGCGTCCTCCGCGCCTTCCAGGCGCGCGGCACAGCGGGCCATGACCGGGCACACCAGGCATTGGGGCGACTTCGGCGTGCAGATCAACGCGCCGAGCTCCATGAGCGCCTGGTTGAAATCCGCGGCCCGCCCGCGCGGGATCAGGCTCGCGGCCAGCTCCTCCATCCGCGTGCGGGTCCCCGTCTTCATGATATCCTCCCGGATCAGGAAATACCGCGACAGCACCCGCATCACATTCCCGTCGACCGCCGGCTCCGGCTGGTTGAAGGCGATACTCAAAATCGCACCGGTCGTGTACGGTCCGACGCCTTTAAGGGCGGCGACCTCCGCCTTGACGGACGGCACCGTGCCGCCGTGCCGCTCCATGACCTGGCGAGCGGCCGCCTGCAGATTGCGGGCCCGGGAGTAGTAGCCGAGCCCTTCCCAGCATTTCAGGACATCTTCCTCCGGCGCTTCAGCCAAATCCTTGAGCGTCGGAAACCGTTCGATAAACCGCTGAAAATAGGGGATCACGGTATCCACTCTGGTTTGCTGCAGCATGATTTCCGATACCCAAATATAGTACGGGTCCCGATGCCTGCGCCAAGGCAAATCCCTTTTGGACCGTTCGTACCACCCCAAAAGCTCCGTGCCGAAATATTGTTTGTTTTCCACGCCTTCTATACTTTCTGTGTGTTCTATGTTTTCTTGCATTATGATCTCCTTTTAAGTCAAACGTTCCACTACGGCAAAGGCGGAAGCGAGCTGCCGCTCATGCGTAATGCTAAGATGGACGGCGTATTCCGCCGCGGACAACCCTAGCCGCAGCCAGGCCTCGTCCGAAAGCCTCACAGCCGGTTTTCCGCCGGCATCCGGCAGGATTTCCATATCTCCAAAGCCCAGCACCTTCCCGATGCCGCAGCCGAACGCTTTACTCACCGCTTCTTTCGCCGCGAACCGCCCGGACAAAAACTCCGCGGGCCGCGCCGCGCATCCGGGAAGCGCAAGTTCCCCGGGCGTGAGAATGCGGCTCTTCAGCTTCTCGCCGGCCGTGCCCGCAAGCATGCGCTGCACGCGTCCGATTTCCACTACATCATGACCAATGCCATAAATCAAGGCCAGTTCCTCGCTTCCACCATCATGGATTCAATAATCTGTATGCCAATCACATTGTAACAGGGAAGCTCCCGGGATGCGAGTCCTCTCCCGGCTTCCATACAGTCCCGTGCCTGCCCCGTGCGCCGCTCTGCGGCCACTTCGGGCCTTCGCCGGTTCGCCTATGGTATAATCAGGAAAGGTACATTTTGGATGAAAGGACGGATAGCGATGCCAACCGATTTTCAAATTCCGCTGGAAGACGGTCATGTACTGCAGTGTACCCGGTTCCCGGCACAGGAGCGAAACGAGGACACTTCGCTGGTCATCATGGCCCACGGCTATAAAGGTTTTAAGGATTGGGGGATGTTTCCTCCCGCAGCCGAGTATCTCAGCCGCTTCCATGAAGTCGTGACCTTCAACTTTTCACATAATGGGATCGGAGACGTCAAGGACGAGTTTACGGAGTTGGGCAAGTTTGCCGTCAATACTTATGACCGGGAATTGAAGGATTTGAAGGCACTTGCGGCGGCAATGACGGCTGATCCTATGTTCGCCGGACTCCCGCTATATTTTCTGGGGCACAGCCGGGGAGCCGGCGTTTGTCTGATCCATGCGCTGGATCATCCGGGGCAGGTTCGCGGCGTCATTTCCTGGAACGGAATCACGAACCTCGACCTTTTCAGTGAAGAGCAAAAGAAAGAGATGCGGGAGCACGGACGCAGCTATGTGGTAAACGGCCGCACGGGGCAGCGCATGCCTCTCGATATGATCATTTTGGAGGACTTGGAGCGGCAGCGGGAGCGCTACGATCTTTTGGGCCGGATGGCCAAGGCGGACGGCACGGAATTCAAGCCCATCCTGATTCAAGGCACGGAGGATGGCGCTCATTTGCGAAAGGGCTCGGCCGAACTGGTCAAGCTCCGCTCCGATATTCCATGGATGCAGATTCCCGGGGGAAACCACACCTTCGGGACGGTGCATCCTTTCACCGGTATAACTGGACCCTTGGAAGCCGCTTTGCGGGTTACGCTCGATTTCATTGCGGAGACGAACGCGGGACGCTCCATTACTCCGTTAACCGGAAAGCAAGAATGATCAAATTTAATAAATTCCTATCCTCTATACTTAACCCATAGACCGGTCTGGAGGAAGTTCATGAACCAAATGGATGTTATTCGCAAAAGCATCGAATATATCGAGGCGCGGCTCGATGCGGATTTGACCTTAAAAGGAGTGGCTTCGGCCATGCATTACTCGGAATACCATTTTCATCGTACCTTTCTCTATGTGGTCGGTGAAACGGTGACCTCGTATATCCGCAAACGCCGCCTGTCCAAAGCCGCCGAGCTGTTGGCCGGCAGCGATTCGAAACTGCTCGATATCGCCCTGGAGTGCGGGTTTCATTCGCACGCGGCCTTTACGAGGGCATTCCGGAGAATGTATGGCATTTTACCGACAGCCTGCCGACGTCATGGTCAGCCTCCGTTTTTGTATCCCAAAGCCGAGTTCGCCGATCTTTGTAGCGATGCCCAAAATTATGGGAAATGGGGAGATTATGCTATGGAATATCGGATTGAGACTTGCCCTGAAATGAGAATTATCGGTTACTCGATTAAAACAAACACCGTGGACGGAGAAAACAGCCGTGATATTCCGGCATTTTGGCAAAAGTATATGGAAGAACGTTTAGGGGAGCGCGTGCCCGGCAAAAAACGTCCGGATGTCGAGCTTGGCCTCTGCACCGCGTATGAGGAGGATGGATCCTTCCACTATATTATAGGATTTGAAGTGGAGGAAACGACCCAACTACCCGATGGGATGTTCGAGTACAGAGTGCCCGAAGCCCAGTACGCCATCTTCACCACCCCGCCGGCCAACGAAGAAGAGTTCATCGAATCCATTCAGCAAACCTGGAACAAAATTTTTGCCGAATGGTTCCAAAGTTCAGGCTACGAGCAGGCGTACGGCCCGGACTTTGAATGGTACGATCAACGCTGCTGGCCGAAGGAAGGCAAGCGGATCGACATCTACATCCCCGTTCAGCCCGCCGCATCCGCTTAAAAAGCTTCTGAAAAGCCCGACCCTCGTGATAAAAGGGGGCGGGTTTTCTTTTTACGAAAATTAACGGGATTTCCTCCAGGTAAATCCTCTCGTTCGGCCCTCGTGGTCTCATTTACCTGGAATTCCTCCTGCTAATCCGGGCGATTCTCCGCGTTTCCGTCCTTTTGCCCAATTTTAGCTGGAGGTTTTCCAGGTAATTCTCAATTTACCGGCCGAACCGGCCAATTACCTGGAGTTTTTCCCGTTAATCGATCCGCGGGCGGCGCGGTGCGCCCCATACCACCGACCTCTCCCCTCAACAAACCAAAGAAGGGCTTCTCCCGAAAGCAGTCCTGTCTGCCTCGGAAGAAGCCCTCCGTTTTATTATTCGTAACGAAGCGATTCGATCGGGTGCAGCTTGGACGCTTTGTTCGCCGGGTAAAGTCCGAAAAAGATGCCGACCGCGGCCGAAAAGCCGAAGGCGAGCAAAATCGCCCAAATCGATACCACAAAGGGCCAACCGGATATGAGTGCGAACGCGTATGCCGCGAGCAAACCGAGCAGCGCCCCCACTGTGCCGCCCAAAAATGAAAGTATGACGGCTTCAATCATGAATTGAAGCATGATCGTGCCCGGGGTGGCCCCAATGGCCTTCCGGATCCCGATTTCCCTCGTGCGCTCGGTCACCGAGACGAGCATGATGTTCATGACGCCGATCCCTCCGACCAGCAAGGAAATGCCGGCAATTGATCCGATGATCGTCTGCAGGATGGAGAAGGTGCTGGACACCATCTTTTCCGCATCCTTGCCCGTTTGGGCCAGGTACGAATCAGGCTCCACATTTTTACGGTCGGCCAGCCATTTTTTGAGCATGTCGATGGTTTCATCTATATGGTCTGGCGACGAAGCGACGATATCCAGCGATCCAAGGTGGTCGCTATCCGTCTTCTCGTCGCCGAAAGTGATCGCCGTAATCGGCGCATAACCGGAGTAGCTTTCTCCCTGCATCCCGCTCATGATACTCTCCTCCGCCTTGTAGACGCCGACAATGCGAAACCTGTCATTCCCCAGAACAAATCTGCGGCCGACGGCCCCTTTCGCCGAACCAAACGCCTTCTCCGCAAACTTCAAGTCAACCACCATCACTTTCTGGCGGCCTCTTTCTTCCTGTGCGTTAAAGAATCTCCCGGCCTCCAGTTCAATCTTTGTTATTTTCGGCATGACCGAAGTCGTCATCGTGACATTGAACTGGAACTTCTCCTGCTTCAGCTTGGTCGTCGAACCGTAGCCCAGCGAAGACGAAACGTAGCGAATCCCCGAGAGTTTGCGGATTTCCGCCATATCGCGCTGACGGAACTCCGCTTTCTCCAGATTGCTCTCGTCGCTGTAATTCGGATAGATGGAAAAGTACCCTTCCTCATAGTTGGATACCATTGAGATAATGGAAGTCTGCCCCGCCTGGCCGATTGAGACGACGGTCACCACCGCGGCAACCCCGAACACAATCCCGATCATCGTCAGAAAAGAGCGAAGCTTGTTCATTCGCAGATTATCCAGAGCGACCAGGATGCTCTCCCAAATGCTCACGGGCGGTCACTTCCTTTACGGGTATCCTTCAGCAGTTTGCCGTCTCCGAACAGCAGCACGCGATCCGCGTGCTCCGCAATATCCGGCTCGTGCGTGACAAGGACGATCGTCGTCCCTTCCCGGTGGATCTCCTTGAACAAAGCCATAATCTCGTGGGAAGATTTCGTATCCAGATTCCCGGTCGGCTCGTCCGCCAGCAGGATCGGGGCTTCCATCGTCAGCGCTCTGGCAATGGCCACCCGCTGCTTTTGTCCCCCGGACAGCTCGGTCGGACGGTGTTTGACCCTTTCCTTCAGGCCGACCTTTTCCAGCAGCTCCAGCGCCCGTACCTGGCGCTTCTCCCGGGGAATGCCGGCGTACATCATCGGCAGCGTCACATTTTGCAGCACCGTTTGCCTCCCGAGAAGGTTAAAGCTCTGAAATACGAAACCGATCTTCCTGTTCCGGACCCGGGCCAAGTCATCCTCATTCAGGGTATGTACCTCTTCTCCGTCCAAAATATAGCTGCCCGAGGTCGGCACATCGAGACAGCCGATAATGTTCATCAAGGTCGATTTCCCCGAGCCGGAGGTCCCCATGATCGCTACGAAGTCCCCGCGGTCCACCTGCAGACTGATCTTGCTCAGTGCTTCGACTTCCAGCGGTCCATTCTTATAAACTTTGGTGATATCCTTGAGCGTAATCATTGTACAGTCACCTTATCGCCGTCCTTCAGCGATTCCAAGCCTTCCACGACCACCGGATCTCCCTTGGCTACGCCCTTTGTGATCTCGATCTGCTCATCGCCTTCCTTGCCGGTCTGAACGGGAACCTTCACCGCCTTGCCGCCCTGCACTGTGAAGACGTAAGCCTGGTCGCCTTCGTGTTGCACCGCGCTGATCTGGGCGAGCAGCCGGGGCTTGTCCGGAATTTTCATCGCCACCGTCACGCCATACCCGGGCCGGAGTTCGGCGGCTTTGCTCGATAAACGCACCGTCATCTCCACGGTGGCGTCCTTGGACGTCGCTTCCACGATTTTGGCGGTCGGCGCCAAATAGTCCACGACGCCCTCATAAGTGCCGGATATCGATTCGCCGGTAACAACCGCCTTCATGCCCACCGCCGCTTTTCCGGCATCCAGTTCGTTCAAATTGGCACGGACCTTGAAGCCGGAGAGATCCGAGATTTGGGCGATCTCGCCCCCCTCCGCGATCATTTGCCCGGCATCCGCCGTCAGGGTGGTGATCACGCCGTCCGCCGGAGCATAAACTGCGCTGTTCGCCAGCTTGTCCTCCAGGGAAGCGATCGTCAGCTTGCTGCTCTTGATGCGCAAATCGAACGAGGTGAGATCCAACTCCTCAACGTCTTGGTTGGGATCTTCGCTCACCGATTTCTTGAAAGCTTCGAAGTGCTGTTTCTTAGCCTGAAGCCGCTCCGATTCGGCTTGTTCCAGACTTAGGCGCTCCTTGGCCAATTGCTCCCGAATGCCGTCCTGCTTGAGCGTCAGCAGCACCTGCCCTTTGCTCACGGTATCCCCCGCCTTGATTCGAAGTTCCCCGACAATACCGCTCACCGGGGAGTAGAGCTTGGTCGTCTTCTCCGGTTCCAGCTTGCCGTTCGTGTAAATCTCCTCGATGATTTCCCCTTCGGTGACCTCCGCGGTTTTAACGACGAGCGCGCGGTTCATATTTACGAGATTTACACCGACCAGACCTATGACGACAATCCCCAGCAATACTCCGATGATCCATTTTCTTTTCGACACTTCCATCACCTATCCTGTTATCTTGGTCGATTAAACGAGCAGCAGCGAACCTAGCGAAAATACCAGCCAAGCGGCGACAATCCAGATACCCACCTTTTTCCGCGGACGTTTCATCATGACCGAAGCCCCGACGACGTAAAGGAAAAGTCCCCAGATAACGAACGGGTTCGCCAGTGACAAAAGATAGTACAGCTTGCTCGTTTTATCCGTAACAAAAACGGCGAGACTGAGGCTGAACGCCGTGGTCGACTGTGCGCCCGTCGCCATCAACATGATTCCCGTAATCAATCCGCCCAGCAAGCCCGGCAGAACCGAAAAGGAGGCGGCCGTTACCAACTGCATAAATTTGGCCTCTCCGCGAACGATCAGATTCAACAACATAAACAACAGCGCAATGATAAATACGCTCGCGGCCGCGCTAATCGGAGCCATGATCAGCGACGTGACTTTGGTGCCCGCAATAAAAGCATCGTATGTACTCGGGTCCAATTGCGTAGTCTTGCGCAGACTTTCATACATCGTGGCCTCCATCGCCGGAAGCTGCAAATAAATCACCACTGCCGATAAAACAACCAGCAGGACAAACGGAAGAATCCAGGCCGTTTTACTCTCCCGGGCCCTCTGGAATGTAGCCTCCGGAGCTACAAAAATGGTGAACAAGTTTTTCAAACTGATCTCCCTCCCAATTTTTCAATCTTAAACCCTCTCTGCAACTATGTAAAAAAACAAGCAGTCACTATTTATACGCCTTTACATGTGGAAAGATTCACTAAACTTTTGTCGTATTCCCGAATTCCAGGCATTCGGCTACAAAAAAAGGACTGCCTCCAAGGGCTGCCCATTCATGTTGTAGCCTGTCCGATTCCCCGGGATGAGACTGCGCTTATGAACCTCTTACCTAAAGTAAATATGTAAAACGCCCCTGCCGGTATGAATATCTCGAACCGGCAGGGACGTTTGGTCACAAACTAAATTAGCTTCATCAAGAATTAACGGCAAAAGCGGTCAAAAGCGCTGGTCAAATCCGCGGCGATTTCCTCGGCGGAACGATCCTCAATTTGATGACGCTCAATAAAATGAACGAGCTCTCCGTCCTTCATCAGGGCGATCGACGGCGAGGAGGGCGGATAAGGCGCAAAATACTCGCGTGCCTTGGCCGTAGCTTCCTTATCCTGACCGGCAAAGACGGTATAAAGATGATCCGGCGTCAAATCGTGCTGCAGTGCTTTGGCAACGCCAGGACGGCATTGGCCTGCGGCGCATCCGCATACTGAATTGACAACGACAAGCGCCGTGCCTTTAGCCGTCGGCAGAGCGTTCTCCACTTCCTCGGGCGTGCGCAGTTCCTGAATCCCGAGGGAAGTTAACTCATCGCGCATCGGTTGAATCATGTCTCTCATATATTGATCAAATGACATGGACATCGGTTGTCTCACTCCTTATGTTTAGAAACTTGGCTTGCGGCGGAAACGGTTATGTCTCGGCGTTCACACTATCTTCAATTATACATTCATAAGAAAAAAGAAAGCAAATGAATCGGGAATTTCATTATTCCGCGGCAACCGGAATTTCGCCTTGGGATTCGTGCAAACGTTCGTTAAAAGGAAACAGGACGGTAAACGTCGTCCCTTTCCCTTCCTCCGACTGCACGCTGATTTTGCCGCTGTGGCGTTCCATGATGCTTAGGCATAAGGAAAGGCCGAGCCCCGTTCCCTGCGCCTTGGTGGTGAAGAACGGCTCAAACAGCCGTTCCTGCTGAGCCGGCGGGATGCCCGGCCCCGTATCTCTGACATACAGAGCGACGCCATCGGCGACACACCGGGTTTCGAGCATAAGCTGGCCCTTCTCCGGCATTGCTTCCATTCCGTTCCGTCCCAAATTCAGAATGAGCTGCTTGATCTCCTTCGGATTCAGCATAAGCCGGGGCACGGCTTCATCCAGCTTGACTTCGATGCTTTGCCCCCTGAGATTGGCGTCCGCCCAAAGCAGCGGGGTCAATTCCCGGATAATATCGTGAAGATCGCAGAGCTCCATCTGTACCGGGCGGTTCTGGGCGAGCGCCAAAAAGTCGTTAATAATACTGTTGGCCCGATCCAGCTCCTCCATCACGATCCGGTAATAATGGTCCAGCGACGAAGGGCTCTTCTCCCGCATCAACTGCAGAAATCCGCGGACCACAGCCATGGGATTGCGGATTTCATGGGTGATTCCCGCCGCCATCTGTCCGACAAGGCTTAACCGCTCGACATGATTCAGTTCCTTGCGAAACGTCTCGAGCTCCGTAATGTCCTGAATGATCAAAACGGCTCCGATCGTTTCATTGGTACTGCCTTTTTTGATCGGGGCCGTACTGGTAAAATAGATTTGATCCCCGCTTTGCAGCAGTTCGCTGGACTTCTCGTTTCCCTTCAAGGTCTGGACCGCCCGGGGAAGCAGCATCTCAAACCGGATGTCGGACAGCACCTTGTCCAGCTTGTGCTTGACGAGGTTTTCGCGGCTTATGCCGGGATGGCGCCAACGGTACAATTGAAGGAAAGATTCATTGACCGCCATAATATCTCCCTGGCGGTCGAGCAGAATAATGCTGAGCGGAGCGGCATCCAGGCTTTGCTGCAGCTTTTCCGCTTCGCTGAAATAACTGCGGGACAACTGGAGAACCTGAAGACGCAGCTTTTCTTTTTCAAGCGTATGTTCGATCATGTATACAAATAAAACCCCGATCAACAGCGTTGCCAGGATGTTCATCAAGGCAGCCGACAAGGAAAACGGATCGGTCGGAAACGTCTCCGCTCCGCTGATGAACGGCGACGATGTGATCATCACTTCGCCGGCGACGAAAAAAAAGGAGAGCATAGCGATCTTTCCGCGTCGGTCGGTCTTGTTAAAGCGATTCGAGCTTAAGAGAACCAAAGGGTAGAGAAGGACGCCTGTCTCTAAAATTAAATCCGGTAAAGCGAAGTTTAATGCAAATAAAGGATACAGAATCAACTGAAGCAATCCCAAAGCCACCCCGTCGCGCAGCCTGCCGTAAAACATCAAGGCGAACAACGGAAGAATTCCATAGTTGAGCGGTATATCGCCCCATAATCGGGTGGAAAAAATCAGGCATAGCAGCATACTTAACGTACAAGTGAACAGAAGTTCGGCGGCATAGGGATACTTGCGGATTTCTCCCTCCGCATCGCCCGGGGACGTGCCTTTCATCCCATAGGTCAGCGGGAACAAAAAGGCCGGCAAACCGGCGATCAGCATCTGCAGCAAAATTTCCTTTATCTCCCCCATCTTCTCCCTCCTCTGGCGGAAGAAATCGTTCTCATTCTCGATTAAATCACAGGCGACAAAGTTTTACAATATTTCTTGTTTTAGAGAGCTTATAAAGTTCTTTTTTGTAGAAAAAGTACAAATAATTATCCACGCGAAGGAGTTTACAACCATGAAAAGTTACGATGTGATCGTGATCGGAGGCGGACCTTCGGGCCTTATGGCCTCGATTGCCGCCGCGGAGCAAGGAGCTCGGACGGCTTTGCTCGATAAAGGGGACAAGCTGGGGCGGAAGCTGGGGATATCCGGCGGAGGACGCTGCAATGTGACCAACGCCAAAGAGATCGATGATCTGATCACCTATATCCCCGGCGGAGGCCGATTTCTTCATAGCGCATTCTCTATGTTCAGCAACCGGGATATTATCGTTTTTTTCGAAAAACTTGGGATCGCTTTAAAAGAGGAGGATAACGGAAGAATGTTTCCGGTGTCCGACAAAGCCAAAACGGTCGTCGACGCCCTGGTCGGCAAGGCCAGAACAATGGGCGTTCAATTGTTGACGCATCATCCCGTTCAGGAACTGGTGTACGGACCGGAAGGAGTCGAGGGCGTGAAGCTGGCAAACGGAGAGCGGTTCGGCGCCAAATCAGTTATCGTGGCGACCGGTGGCAAATCGGTGCCGCATACGGGTTCCACCGGGGACGGATACCCTTGGGCCCAGGCGGCCGGCCACACGATTACCGAGCTGTACCCGACCGAGGTGCCTCTGGTATCCAAGGAGCCGTTCATCGCCAGCCGGGAGCTGCAGGGACTTTCCCTTCGCGATGTCAAACTGTCCGTGCTTGACCCGAAAGGCAAAACCGTCGTGTCTCACCGGGGGGATATGATCTTCACCCACTTCGGGCTATCGGGCCCGATCGCTCTCAGATGCAGCGGGTTTATCCGCGGCGTCAAAAAGAAACACGGCGTCGCTGAAGTAACGATGGCGCTGAACCTTTTTCCCGACAAATCCGCGGGAAGTCTGGATGAGCATCTGCGCCGGCTGGCCGCGGCCGAGCCGAAAAAGGCGCTGAAGAACGTGCTGAAAAGCACAATCCCCGAGCGCCTGCTTCCGCTATTGTTCGAAAGGGCCGGACTCGCCGGCGATACGACGTATGAACATCTCCCTAGGGAACCTTGGACGGCGTTTGTGGCGACGGCGCTGAACTTTCAGATCCGGGTGACGGGGACCCGTCCGTTTGAAGAAGCGTTCGTCACCGGCGGGGGCGTACACCTGAAGGAGATTCATCCGAAATCGATGGAATCGAAACTGATGCCGGGGCTGTTTTTTTGCGGCGAGGTATTGGACATCCACGGGTACACCGGGGGGTATAATATCACCGCGGCCTTTGCCACCGGCTATACGGCCGGCCACCATGCCGGCTTGTCCGCACTTGGAGAGCGGCAGGATTAGCTGCCGGACCTCCGCCGCCGGCCGAGCGTGAACAGCGCCGACAACGAGGCGGCGGCCCGGGCCAGGATCAGGGCTGCCGGAATCCCGGCGATGACGCCCCACCAGTCGTGAAACAGAGAGGCGCACAGCACGCAAGTAAGCAGCACCGTCCCAGGATAAAGAAGCAGCCGCAGGGAGAGCGGAGCAGCCTTGTACTCCGTTTCTTCGGGCAGCGGCAGCAAAGGCATCAGCCCCTTGGCGAAGAACGCCTGCCGGTGGCCGTTCAGCCAATAGGCGAACAGCAGCAGCAGAGCGCCGTATACGATCAGGTTGACCGGGTAGGACGGAAACCAGACCGCCGCGCTGCCGTACAAGACGAATTGCGCATACAGCCTCCATTCCGGCCCCCGGAAAAAGGCTTTGAAGATCGATTCGGCGATCACGGCTTCCGGCCGGTTCTTGCGCAGCAACCGCCCTCCCCGGCGGAACAGCCAAGGCCGGGAACGGACCGCGGGCGGCCTGTCCATGGCTCCCGCCAGCAGCAGACCTGTGAGCACCGTTCTCCGGCGCTCATCCTCCCGCACCTCCGCCTCGAATCTGCCATGGAGGCGAAAGCGCGTTTCGGCAAGAAGAACGGTCAGCAGAACGCAGGAGGCGAGCACCGCAGCAGAGACAAACGCGTTCCCCGCCCCCATAACCAGCCAAGAAGCAAAGCCTGCGCCGAGCAGAGTAAACGCAGCCGAGCTGCAGACGATGCGCCGCCAACCTGTCCATTTTATCTGAATCAGGTTCTGCAGGAACAAATGAACGGCTTTTACCCCGCAGGCGACGGCAAAAATATGGAAGATCTCCCGCGTCTCCAGGCCATGGACCCGGACGAGTACGGGAGCGATCAAGGCCAGCGCCGCCCCGATCGTCGCGAAATGGACAATCAATCCGGCCCAGGCGCCTCTCCGCATCACTCCGCGGATCCATTCCGGGCGCTGCTTCAGGAAGAGCACATCCGCCGCTTCAATGAAAAGAACCAGGCCTCCCGTTGCATAGATGACCAGCAGCAAATAAGCAGGCAATACGTTAAAAGGAAGCTGGAGGAGCCAGGCGGGCAGCGCTTCACGCCATAGGCCGTAATAAACCCGCCCGAACAGAAGCAAACCCGGGATTCCGATATACAGCAGGACGATGCCGTCAAACACGGACCAAAGCATGGCGATCTGTTTCCTCCAATGATCCGCCCACCTGCGAAGAAACAAGCGCCTTACCGTCATTTGTGAAGTAATCTCAATCATCGGCGCCTTCCCCCTCACGTCAGCACATCGAAGCAGTCGAATAAAGGAGCGTCCGGCAGTCCGGCGGCAAGGCGGATATCCTGCAGCATCCCCTTGGCGGCCACTCTGCCCTCGGACATCAGGATGAAGTCGTCGCAGATCCGTTCGGCCGTATCGAGAACATGCGTGCACATCAATACTCCGGCCCCTCTGCTCCGCTCCTCCTCCAGCAGGCCGAGAAAATCCTTCGTCGCTCTTGGATCCAGCCCGATAAAGGGTTCATCGACGATATAAACCTCCGGTTTCAGCAAAAAACCGATCATCAGCATCATCTTCTGCCGCATCCCTTTGGAAAATCCCCCCGGCAATTGGTTCCGCACACCGGTCATCCTGAATTTCTCAAGCAGTTCGCTGCCGCTTCGCTCGAATTCCGCTTTATCCATCCCGTAAACCGCGGCCGCCAGGCTCAGATGTTCCCAGAGTGTCAACGTGTCATAAAAAACCGGATGCTCCGGCACATAAGCGTATTTGCCGTGTCCGGCGGCAAACTGTACATTAGCCTTAATCTCGGGGATCAGACCGAGGATCGCTTTCAACGTCGTACTTTTTCCCGCCCCGTTCGGCCCGATCAGCCCGGTCAATTTCCCGGGCCGTACCTCCAGGGACACTTGCTCGATTTTTGGGTTGCCCGCCTCGTAACCGGCTTCCTCAATTTCTACCCGCAACAATGGCTCCATGCTTTTCCCCGCTCTTTCTTCATGTAATGTCTTTACTTATACGTCCGGGGAGAAGCCAGGTTTCATCATCAAGCCCCGGCAGCCTGCTGCGCGGAAGTCCGATCCCGCTTCATAATCAGAGATTTGAAGAGGAGAAGAAGAAGGGCCAGCAAGACCATAAGCCCTCCCGACAAAATAAAGGCGGGAGCGGGGCCAAAAGCGGTAACGATGTAGCCTCCAAACATCGGCCCCACGACAGCGGCGGCGGAAGTCACGCTCGTTACGGTCCCGAACACCCGTCCGGTCAGCGATTCCGGCGTCCGCTGCTGGAGCGTCACCTGAAACGGGATGAAGACTAAACCGGCTCCGGTCCCGGCGAGGAAATATAGGGCCAGCATCCAGGCATGGCCGGCAGTGACGAGCAAGCCGCTTGTGGCAAGGTATCCCGCTCCGGCAAAAACAGCCCCGAGCAGTACGCCGCCCGTCCCCATCTTCGCAAGGGGCGTGCAGCGGCGCAGCAGGCCGTTTATGCCTGCGGCCGCCAGGGTTCCAAACCCGCTGAGCGCAATGCACCAGCCCAGCATTTCTTCCGGCATTCCCGGAATTTCCCGGAACAATACGACCGTCTGAGAATCCGCGACCTGGAGGATCAGGAGGGCCATCGCCAGCATCAGCAGACCAAAAGCGACCAGCGGGATGCGGGCGATGGCCTTCAAGCCTTCGGCCAGTTCTCCCCAGAAGCCGGGCTTCTCCCCCGGATTTTCCATTCCCGCGGCGGTGCCGGTTACCGCCCTTTTACCGGGAACGGCGAGCAAAATCAAGGCGGACAAGAGGAAGGAAGCCGCATCGATCAGAAAACAGGAGACGATGCCAAAGGCAGCGGTCAGCATACCGCCGAGCGCGGGCCCGATGATTTTGCTCCCCTGCTCGATGATGGCGCTGTAGGAGACGGCTTTTTCCATATGTTCCGGGGCCACCACTTCCTTGATCTTTCCGTTTTTGGCCGGCGAAAAAAGCACATCGAATACGCTCTTGGCGATCAACAATATCCAGGCCTGCCAGAGTTCCGTCACAAACACAAGGCCTAGGACGACAAAGAAGCGGGCGATGTCCGAAACGATCATCAGTTTCTTGCGTTCCAGGCGGTCGGCCAGCACGCCGGCGGCCGGGCCTCCCAAGAGCATCGGCAGCAGCATGCAGAGCATGGTGGCCGTAATTTGCCACGGCGTGGCCTCCCATTTTAATCCGATCATCGTCAGCAAGGCCAAAATATGCAGCCAGTCCCCCAGATTGGAGATCAGCTGAGATCCCATTAAGGCCAGGTACGCCCTGTTTTGCAGGAGTCCACCCTTGGCCCCCGTTTGCGCTTGCGGTTGTTTCATAACATATCCCACCTGTTCTTTTATTTACGAGATTTATCATATAAGAACAGACGCGATATTCCCTCCTCCGACCGCCGGATTTACGGGTGTTCTTGGGGAATGAATTTTACTCGGTCCCGGGACGGAGACTTGCTTCAGTTAGACAAAAAATTAAATCTGCAAATTGTGATAAATTATATTTTTTTCATTCCGGCGGGTGTTCTAAGATAGCAGTGACACTGACTTCAAATCACTTCGATATTTCGAAAAAATAGAATAAGGCGGGATGAACATGTTGAAAACCGAGGAACGCGGAACCGATTTGTCTTTGCATCTCTACCGGGTCTTTGCCAAATCGTTCAAAAGCGTCAATGAACATGCCGTAACGGGAAGTAAAATCCAAGGGTTTAATCCGACGGCTTTTGCCGTACTGGAAGTGCTTTATTACAAAGGAGCCCAGCCGATTCAGCAAATCGGCGCCAAGCTGCTCCTGCAAAGCGGAAATGTCACTTACGTCATCGACAAGCTCGAGTCGGCCGGGTACTTGCACCGCACGCCTTGCCCGCGGGACCGCCGCGTTATATTCGCGGAGCTGACGCCGAAAGGTCGGGAAATGATGGACCAGCTGTATCCGGAGTTTTCGGAACGGATCGACCATGCGCTCAGCGGTTTGAATGAAGAAGAGAAGCAGATCATGATCGAATTGTTGAAAAAAATGGGCCGCGAAGCGGAAAAATTAGCCCCGCTCCCCCGCAAGTAAGGAAATCGACAATTGCGCTTCAACCGAGGAGAACACTCCTTGTTGGGGCGCAATTTTTTTGTGCCTGGCGTCAAGCGGGCAGGGCTGTAGGAAAGATGCAAATCTGCAGGAATTTCGGCCAGTCGGAGGGACATGATTTAAAAAAGATGCGAAAGTGCAGGAATTTTCTCGGATTCAGGGGGTAAGGGGATTTTAGGAATAAAAACCTGCAGTTTTGCAGGAATTTTTAACTATCGGCCTTATCCGGCGAAAAAGCCTGCAGTTTTGCAGGAATTCACAGCTGCGCCGTTTAAGGCCCTTATTCACTTGCCCTACTTTTAAAGAGGAGCTGGCCGCTGACAAACTTGCTTCTGATTAAATTGCTTAATACAACGCTATATAAGTTGAACTAAAGAATTAGCAATCGGCAAGAGTGTGAAATGATTCTGGAGAAGCGTAGCGCTTGCCTTTGTGACTGGATTTCTACCTTAATAAATTTAATTAAGAAATCTGGGAGCAACAGCGATCGGAAGAACATTTCACACGGCTGCCTTACATGCAAATCAATAGTTCATCTTATATAGTGCAGCTGCGGACAAAAAACAGGCCGCCCCTTGGGGCAGCCTGTGTTGTAATCCGATATCCGCTTAGTGAGTAGGATCCATATCTTTGGCCTTGTGATGATGGCGGGCATCCGCATGCTTCTGGTCGTTAATATCCTGCTGCATCTGCTGCGCTTCCTGGCTGTTGACCGGGGAGCGGTCCAAATCCTGAACGACATTGCTCAAATTCTTGTCGGCGGATCCTTTGACACGCGTCATTCGGCTGTCCTCGCTTTCCTATGTCGATTTGGTGAGCCGTTGGAGAGCTTGCGCACATTCATGAAGATGACGGACATAGTCCGAAGTCATCTCCTGGATTTTTTCGTTCCGCTCATTGACGGTCTGCCCGTCCTTCTCCACATCGACCAATTCCACGCGGACCTCACGTTGGTCCATGTAAGAACATTCAAAATCAAAAGAGTAAAACTGCCGTCCCGCCGCATCGATATGAATCCGCAGCCCTTGCGGGTTCCCGAGGTCCGCCTCCACCCGGGCCGAATCTCCCGGGTTCAAATATTCCGGCAGTTGCCGCCGCCAGGCATGGACAAGCGAGCTTTGGTCCAGGGTCAATTCCTCATTCATGCTAACACCTCCCCTTTCCCGTTATGGTGCGGAGGAGGGCAGGGTTTTATACCTCTTCGGGTTCCGGCGCTTTGCTCCGCAATCCGAGGGTCGAGACCACGCCGAACACGGCGATGATGGCCATGATGATGAAAAGCACATGCAAGCTCCCGCCAAGAACATGCTTCAGCTCGCTCCACAGATCTTTGGGCAGCAGATGAACTTTTTCCGGCGACAGCAGGTTGTTGATGTCCTCCTGGCTCACCGGGATCCCCGAGGCCGTCCCGCCTGAAGTTCTCGCCACGATGCCGAGGTTGATCAGCGTTCCGAACACCGTAACGGCGATCGTCTGGCCGATCGAGCGAACGAACGAGTTGAGCGCATTGGAGGCTCCCCGCAGATCGTAGTTGACGGATGATTGCGCAATAATGGTAAATACGGAAAACGAGAATCCGAAGCCGAGCCCATACAGTGCGTTGAATATCAACATGACGTAAATCGGCGTGTTGTCGTGGATCAAAGCCATCCCTACGGCCCCCAGGGCGATAATGAACATGCCGATCAACGAGGTCATCCGCGAGCCCCGGCTGATGATCCAACGGGAGCCGAGCACGGAACCCAACATCCAGCTGATCGACATCGGCGCCAGCACCAGCCCCGAGATCGTGGCGTTTTCCCCGAGAACCCCCTGTACCCACAAAGGCAGGTAAGAGGTCAACCCGATCAGCAGAGCGCTGGCCAGAAAGCTCGCTACATTGGAATAGGCAATATCCCGGATCCGAAACAGCTTTAAAGGAACTAGCGGCTCTTCAGCGCGTTTTTCAATGATGAAAAAGAGAATCAGCGAAATCCCCGCCACGACCAGCAGTCCGATCAGAAGCGGCGAGTTCCAGGCAAATTGCTGGCCGCCCGTGGCCAGGCTGAACAAGAGCGCCGTGACCCCGACCGTAAACGTAAGCGCGCCCGCATAGTCGATTTTGACTTTGCGCGGCTCCCGCTGTTCCTTCAAATATTTAATGATAAAAATTACAGACACCAGACCGAACGGAACATTAAATCCGAACACCCAGCGCCAATTCAGGGAATCGACGAAATAACCGCCCAGGAGCGGCCCGACGAGCGACGAGATGCCCCACACCGAGCTAATCCAGCCCTGCACCTTGGCCCGCTCTTCCATCGAGTAAATATCGCCGATAATCGTAAAGGTCACCGGCGTCAAAGCGCCGGCCCCGATCCCCTGGATCGCCCGGTAAAAAATCAGCTGCTCCATGCTTTGGGAAATGCCGGACAGCACGGAACCCAGCAAAAACAGCACCGATCCGATCACAAATACCGGTTTTCGTCCGTACAGGTCGCTGATTTTGCCGAAGATCGGCGTCGATACGGCCATCGTCAGCAGGTAAGCGGTAAATACCCAACTGAGCAGTTCGACCCCGCCCAGATCGCCGACGATCCGGGGGCCGGCCGGGCCGATGACCGTCCCTTCGATCGCGGCCAAAAACGTGGACAGCAGCAATCCGATCAAAATATACTTTCTTTTTAAGTCGGTAACCACAACAAAACTTCCTTTCTCTCCCGTTCGGGTTTTCACAAGAGTACTATTATAAAGGAAGCCTTAATAAAAAGAAAGGCAGCATGTCCCGGACAAACGCTCCGGTTCTGCCGCCCGCTTCATTAATATTCCCGCAAACGCCCCTGCTCCATCGTCCAAATGCAGGTCGGTTCCCCGGCAAAAAACTCCGGCTCATGGGTGATCATCAAAATCGCCGTTCCCTGGGCCACCGCCTCCCTGCACAAACGCGAAAGCAGCCGGGCCCCGGCGTAATCGGTCCCTGCCGTCGGCTCGTCCAGAACGATCAGCCGCTTGCCGGACATCAACCCCGCGGCCGCGCTGAGCAGGCGCTTCTCCCCGCCGCTCAGCACATACGGCGACTCGCTTTCCCGGCCTTCAAGGCCGACCTGCCGCAGCAGCTTGGCCGCCTGCCGCAGGAGCGGCTCGGGCGTAGGCTCCTTCGTCCGGAGCCTTAGCGCGCGGCGCGGTCCGTACAGCAGCTCGTCCAGCACCGTCGCGGCGACGAACTGCTGCTCCGGATGCTGGAACACATAGCCGATTTCGGCGGCCAGATCGTAGACGGACAAGCGGGAAGCATCCCGCCCTTGCCAAAAGACGGCTCCGGCGGGAGCCGGGAGCAGTCCCAGAATAATCCGGGATAACGTGGTCTTGCCGGACCCGTTCTTCCCCCGCAGGATATGCCATTCCCCCGGGCATATCCGCATTGAAATGTCCCGCAGGACGCAAGGCCCTGCAGGGAGAGCGCCGCGCCGCCGCCGGGCGGCCCTTTTTCCTTCGCCATAGGCGAAGGAAAGGCCGCGGATCTCGAGCAGCGGCGGGCCGCCGGCTGCACATGCCGCGTGCAAGGCCGCGGCATCGGGCCCGCCGCCGGGCGCGGCCGCCGCGGAGACCCGCGTCTCCGCCGGCAGCAGGCCCAGCTCCGCGAGCCGCCCCCGGTGCTCGCGCAGCAGCGGCGCGGCCGGCCCGTCGAGCGCGACGCGCCCGGCATCGAGCACAACCAGCCGCGGCGCGGCCAGGGCGAGCTCGTCGAGCCGCCCCGTCACCGTCACCAGGGTCCGGCCCTCCTGGTGAAGGCGGCGCAGCAGCGCCAGCAGACGCCGCCGCACCCCGGCGTCCAGATTCGCCGCCGCCTCGTCCAGCACGAGGATCGGCGGCGCAAGCGCCAGCACGGACGCGATCGCCGCGCGCTGGCGCCCTCCGCCGGACAGCTCATGCACCTTGTCCCGGCGGCGCTCCAGCAGCTCCACGTCACGCAGGGCTTCGTCCACCCGCCACCGGATCACGTCGGGAGGCAGACACAGATTTTCCGGGCCGAAGGCCGCTTCGTCCTCGACCAGGCCTTGGACAAGCTGCGCATCCGGGTCCTGGAACACCAGGCCGATCCGGCTCGCTAAGTCCGCGATTGCCGCCGTTGCCGGGTCCACCCCGTTGACCTCGACCCGGCCTTCCCGATAGCCGCCGCCGGACCGCGGCAAATATCCGCTCAGCAGGCCGGCCAAGGCTGACTTGCCGCTGCCGCTCGCCCCGCTGACCGTGATCCATTCCCCCGCTTCGACCGTCAGGGAAAGGCCGTCGATAATCCGCCGTGACCCGCGCTCATAGGCATAGGTCACGTTCTCTAGCAAGATGGCGGTTGCGGAGTTCATTTAACCTTCCGCTCCCCGCTGTACCGCAAACCTGCGCAGCAGACCGCTGCGGGCGAGGGTGTCACCCAGAAGTTTGGACAGCAGACCGCACAGGATCATACCGCTAAGGATCCGCACGACGAGCGCGATAAGAAGAATATCCGTGCCCCATTTCATATAGCCGAACATCCGGGCCGCAAAGAAAAACCAGATCGGCACCATCGCCCCTCCAACCAGCAGCATGACCGGGAGATTCCACTTCCGGTACCGAAAAACCGCAAAGATCGTTTCCGCTACGACCATATAACAGCCGGCCGCCACAAAACACGAGGCGATCCCGTAAGCCGTCCCCATAAACGCCTGCACCGCCGCTCCGATCCCGAAAGTAATCACCGCCGTCCCGGGTTTACGAATGATGTAACAGGCGAGAAGCCCGTAGACCATGTACAGACCTGTAATCGTCGAGGTTGCGATCGGCCCCCCGATCCCGTTCAGCGCCTGATTCACCGGCGATATGTAAACCGTTAACACGGCGTTGGCCGCGGCCAGCATCGCCATCAGCACGATATCCAGCGTAGTGAACGCAAACCAGCGGACACCTTCTTTTTTTTCAGCCTCTTTCATTCCAGTTCCTTCCTCTCCATTCTAATTGTCAACCCTATTGTTAGAATATAGGTTGACAATTAGAATTCGTCAAGGCCCTTTTAGGTTCTTCTCAGGAGGTCCACATCAGCAGCGCCATGCTAGTCACGCTCAGCAACATGACCGCATATCCTCCTGCCGATACGCGGGCCTCCCGCAAAAAAGTCCGGTTGCGATACGCCCCAAAGCCCTTCGCCTCCATGGAGCCGGCCGTCTGCTCGATTCTGCGGACCGCTCCGGCGAAAACCGCGGTCACATTGCCGCGCCAAACCTCCAGACGCTCCCCAAATCCCCGCGGCCTCCTTCCGTACCGGATCTTGCGAGCCTCCGCCGCGCTTCTGCCCTCCGCCTCCAGCATCGGCAGGAAGGTCAGCGCCATCGAGACCCCAAAGGCAAAGCGGTACGGCAGCTTCAGCCGGGTCGTCATCATCACCACGAAATCCTGCGGATCGGTCGACTCAATGTAAATCAGGGAAGACAGAAACAGGCAAAACATCCGCAGCGTAATGGCCCCGGCGTAAGCAACAGGACCCTCGTATAAACGGATCGGTCCCAGTTCGAAGGCCGTCCCTTCCGGAGGGGCCGCCAACGCCGTGAGCAGCAGCAACGGCAAGCCGAACGCGGCGATATAGGCCATCCGTTTGGCGAGGCGCCGCCAGGTCATTCCCGCGCCATAACGGCCGGCCGCCAGTAGTACCGGCAGCATGATGATTAACGGGAGCGGCCTGTCCCAATGCATGGCCAAAATGGCGATGGAGAACAAGGAAACCAGCTTGCTGAGCGGGTCCAAGCGCTGAAGCGGGTATTCTTTGGCCGTTGCGATCATCCCTATGCGCCCCCTGCTCCCTGAATGCGGTCGTAATCTTTTTCCAGCAATGAGAACATGATCAGGTCGACGAAGCCTTCCTCGGTCTTCTGATACTCGCGCAGCAGCCCTTCCTCCTGAAAGCCCAGCGCGCCAAGCAGCTTGCGCGAAGCTTCGTTCCGCGGATCTACCAGCCCTTCAATCCGGTTCAGTCCCATCGTTTCGTAGCCGTACCGGATGACTGTGCGCAGGGTTTCGGACATGTAGCCGCTGCCCCAGTATTCTTTGCCCAAGTCGTAGCCGATTTCCCCGCGATAGGCCCCCGCCAGCTCCCAGGAATTAAACCCGCAGCTTCCGATGACCCGCCCGTCCTCCTTCAATTCGATCGCCCAGCGCATCGCATCCTCGCTCTCGGCAAGACCGTTCAACAGTTGGATCATCTGGTAGGTGTCTTCGATCGAGGCAAACGGGGGAATATTCATATACCGGACCACCTCGGGGTCACTCCAAAACTTGTGCAATGCCGGGCTATCCTCCCGCTCCATCCTCCTTAGTCGCAACCTTTCGCTCTCCAGCACCGGTATTTTACCGCCGCACTTATACATGCTGAATTCCCTCACTTCCCGAATACTGAATATTCATTTAACCCTAATCCCTATAGTCCAATCCTATCTAACCATACCCAACCCGCCAACGTCAAAATTTGTAATTCCAAGCCCTTTTCACATAAAAAATACAGTTTCCGCGATTTTCTTCGCATACTTTCGGTGATACTATTTACAAAAGACCTATATTGCGGCAGCACAAAAATAGACGGAATGGGATAGGAGGTCGCCTCTTCTTATGATGTACTCGATTCTGATCCTTGCGGTACTGCTTCTGCTGCTGGCGGTTAGCGGCATTACGCGGTTTGCTTTCCGGCAGATTACCCAAATGAAACTCCAAACGTTCGAGGGCATTTTCGATTACCTGGAAGCCTCGGGCGTGTTTACCCGGGACCGTTTCAATCTACTCGAGAAAAAAGACGTTTTCATCAAATCGAAAGACGGCTTAAAATTGAGCGGCTTCATCCTGGAGCCCCATCCCGGCGTAAACAATTGGGTGATTATCATCCACGGGTATACCGTTTCACTGCATGTCTCCACCCAATATATCGACATGTTTGAACAGGAGGGGTTCAACCTGCTGCTGATCGACCAGCGCAGGCACGGAAACAGCCAAGGCCAATACACCACCTACGGTTATTATGAAAAATACGATGTGGAATGCTGGGTCAACTGGCTTCTCGAGCAATATGGGGACGATTGCGTCATCGGTATGCACGGGCAATCGCTGGGCGGGGGAACCGTGCTGGAGTATCTGGCCATTGCGGATCCGCATGTAAAATTCGTGGTCGCCGACTGTCCCTATTCCGATCTGACCCGGTTGATGCGCCATCAAGTGAGCGTGCTGAACAAACTTCCGGCCTTCCCGCTTTTACGTCTGGTCAACAGACGGATGGAGCGCGTCGCCGGATTTCGCATGGAGCAGGTTAGCCCGCTGAAAGCAGTGGAGCACAGCCGGATTCCGGTCTTGTTCGTGCATGGTACCCGCGACAACTATGTGCCGACCTACATGAGCGAGGAATTATATGAGCGCAAGCCTGAGCCCAAGCGGCTGCTGCTCGTCGAGGGAGCCGTCCATGCCAATGCTTACGGCGTGAATCCGGTCCGGTATGCCGAAGAGGTGCATGCCTTGATCCAGGACGCCCTGGGGGAGGAAGTCCACCCGGCGGCGGCTTCCCAGGTGGAGGAATCCCGGCAATCGGCAGCCTATTCCTGAGGGATGCCCGGATCGTTTATTCTCCCCAGCATCTGCGTCTGGGCCAGCACAATGTAGTGGTCCAGACGCTGGCTAAGTTCCACGACGGCTTCACTGCTGAAATTTGTCTGATCGGCGACATGCATCAATTCGGCGCGCAGATGCTCGATCTTGTCCAGCAATTCAGCGCTGACTCTTGGGCGGCGCAAGTTTGGGTTGGAGCCGTTCGAGGAGGGGGTGGGCATAAGTTCACCTTCTTTGGCTTCTTCCCGTCATTGTAGCCTATGATGCCAAAAACATTTTTTTCAAAATTTTGAAAAATTTTATCATACTTTGTCAGATTATTCAGGCTTAAAACACCGCATCCAAAAGCCCTTATTTTCGCGGACACATCAAAAGAACCGCCCGGATTAGGTCCGGACGGTTCTTGACTGCTCAGGCGGAATCGGCTCTCGCCTTGCTTTCCGTCCGATGAACCGCATCGCACAGGTGCTTGAGCACCGTACGTATTTCCTTTATCTCATCCCTACCTGAGCCGGTGATGGAATACAAATCATTGTGGGCGGTCAGAAAGTTGTCTTCCGTCAGGCGGTCCAGCTCCTGCTTCACTTCGCGTTCTCCCACCCTGTACCCCTGTGTTTCCAGCTGCGTAAGCGTCTCGTTGACCGTAAGGTCTCCCTGTGTGGCTTCATGGAGCATCTGTATGCGTATG
The DNA here is from genome assembly GCF_036864765.1 of Paenibacillus sanfengchensis. Lineage (NCBI taxonomy): Bacteria > Bacillati > Bacillota > Bacilli > Caryophanales > Paenibacillaceae > Paenibacillus > Paenibacillus sanfengchensis. The sequence goes on from NZ_JBAGJC010000006.1 coordinate 51,972, forward strand.
AACAAATTCTGCACGTCGGCGCGCATGGTAAGAACTCCCCTTTCCGGCGTTAAATCGTTCAATTTTTATATACCCCCGCAAAACTGCGCGGAAACAACGGGGAATCAGGTATAATAGGGACTATATGCAAAGGAGGGGTTCCATACATGTTTCAAGCCGACCAACTGACAGGTACCCGCGAAGAGCAGCGGCGGGCGGTTCTGTCCCAGCTTCAAGCGCTTATTGCGGGGGAGCGCAGCGCAGCCGCCAATTTGGCCAATGCTTCGGCTCTGCTCCATATCTTTTTGCGGGATATTAATTGGGTAGGCTTCTACCTGTTTGACGGACGGGAGCTCGTGCTCGGCCCGTTTCAAGGGCTGCCCGCCTGCATCCGCATTCCGCTCGGCAAGGGCGTATGCGGAACGAGTGCGGAGCGCCGGGAGACCCTGCGTATTGAAGATGTTCATGCTTTTCCCGGACATATTGCCTGCGACGCGGCTTCCAACAGCGAGATCGTCGTTCCGATCGTCAAGGACGGAGAACTTCTCGGGGTCCTCGATATCGATAGTCCGCTCAAAGGGCGGTTTGACGAGCAGGACCAAGCTTTCCTGGAACGCTTTGTGGACGTCCTGAAAGAAGGCCTTGTGCTCCCGTTATCCCTGGTTTAAGTTGCCTTGTTCCAATGTAAAAAAGCCCAATCGAGCCGGGCTTCCCGGTCGTTGGGCTTTTTTTGCTCCGGCATCCGCCTTCTAGTGCCCCGTCAGTCAGCCTTGATTAACATAGAATTCCTGCATATCTGCAAGTTTTTTTCCTGTTCGGAACAAAAATTTCAAGATTCCTGCAATTCTGCAGGAATTTTCGACGAAATAGGCTCGATTCTCTAAAATCGCCAGAAATACCTGCAGATTTGCATCTTTTGGAGTTGGAGTTGATAGTGCGCCCGGCACCTTGATAGCCGTGGGCTTAAACGGATTTGGATGTCTGATGGGGACTAGTAGGTTTCGTCAGGCTTGCGGATAATCTCCAAGCCCTCGACGTGCCGTTTGGACATCAGCTTGCGTTTTTTGCGGTTTTCCTTCGTATCCAGCACGATGTCAAGATCGTAATCCTCGGGATACAACTGATCCTTTTTAAGATAAGGTTTCAGCCGCTTCCGGTTCACCTTGATGCGCTGCTTTTGGATCAGGACACCGACAATCCCGCGCGAGTCCTCGGGCTCGCTGACGATGCCGATTTTTCCGAGGGCCGTCACGTAGACGGCATCCCCGACTTCAAACCGGTGAGGAGCCAGCTTTACCTCGTCTTCCTGCTCTTCCCGATCAGTGCTCCCGGCCGCACTATCTTTGACGGAGGTACCGGGTTCATCACTTCGGCTGGAAGCTCCCCGCTCCTCCTGTGGCCGCGGTCCCTCCCCTGGCCTCGTTCTTGCCTCAGGTTGCCCTTTCGCCTCTGTTCGCGCCGCCCCGCTCCCCAATTCGGGCGCCGCTCCTGTATGCGGCTGCAGCGGCTGGCCGGAGATCCGAGTTCCCTCGGAACCGGCCCTTGCCGGCACGATCTCATCCCACAACGACACTTTGCCCCCGTCCCCGATCTGGCGGCTGACGATATGCTGCGATCTGGCGATAATGTCCGGCGTAATCCCCAATTTTCTGGCGATTTCGATGGCGTAGCTCTGTCCGGCCCGGCCGATGGTCAGCTTATACAGCGGGCGCAGGGTGTCCGGGTCGAATTCCATCCGCGCATTCTCAAAGCCCTCGGCCCGGGAGGCAAAAGTCTTCAGCTCATTGAAGTGCGTCGTTACCAGGACGGTCGCTTTTTTTCGGCTGAACTCCTCCAGGATCGCGATCGACAATGCGATTCCTTCCCCCGGGTCCGTTCCTGCCGCCAGTTCGTCGATCAGCAGCAGCGACGACGGGCCGGCGGCTTTCAGCATCGCAACCAGGCTTTGAATTTGCGCCGAGAAGGTGCTGAGCGATTGCTCCAGGTTCTGACCGTCCCCGATCACCGCCATGATGCCGCGGTATACGGCAAACTGGCTCCCGGGGGCTACAGGAACCAGCAATCCGGATTGCACCATCAAGGACAGCAAGCCGAAGGTTTTGAGCACCACCGTTTTTCCCCCGGTGTTCGGTCCGGTGATGATCAAGGTTTTATAATCCGCGCCGATCTCCAAATCCAGCGGCACCATGCTGCTGAGCAGCTTCGGGTGCTTCGCCCCGCGCAATACCGTTCTGCCATCGTCATTTACGCGCACGGCTGCGGCGTCTATCGAAGCGGCGTATTTCGCCTTGGCGAAGATAAAATCATACATGCCGGTGATATCGATATTCCCTGTGATGCTTTCGGCCTCTTTTTCCACCAAATCGGTCAAGTAACCGAGGATCTTCGCTTCCTCCCGGGCTTCCTCGCCCTGCAGCAGCTCCAGCTCCCCCTGCAAAGCCGAGATTTCATCCGGTTCAATAAACACCGTCTGCCCGCTGGTCGATTGATCCAGCATCCGGCCTTTGACCTGCCTGTAAAATTCCTTTTTCACCGGTATGACATAGCGCCCTCCGCGCACGCTGACGATGCTCTCCTGTAAAATCGCCGCGTGGCGGGACATGACGGATTGCATCTTCTTGTTTATTTTCTCTTTAAGCATGTCGATTTTCCGGCGAATTCTCTCCAGATCGCGGCTCGCCTCATTCGTAATGACTCCGTGACGGATGCAGCGCATAATTTCCTGACGTAGCGCGGGCAAATCCCGCAGCGATGCGGCATAAATACCAATCTGCCAGGCGGCGTCGCCCTTGGATTCGATATACTTCTTCAACTGCCCGCAGCTATGCAGGAAGGTTTGCACCGCCATCAGATCCTGCTCCGTGAACAAATACCCTGTTCCGAGCAGGGAAGCGACGAGCTCGATGCCTTCCAGGGACGGCAGCGGAACGCTTGAGCCTCGGCCGATCAGTTCCAGCGCCTCGGCCGTTTCGGCTATCGCGCGTTCGATTGGCCTGAGCTCTTCCATCGGAGCCAGCCGGGCGATGCGGGCCCGCCCCTCATAAGATACGGCGAACGCCGCCAAATCCTGCTTCATGCTTTCGTATTCCAACATATTTAACGTAAAATTCTCCATGACCTATGGATCCCTCCTGCAAATGAATGGTGATGGGTGAATACAGAAAAAGGGCAATGGACAGCACGAAAATGCCATCCATTGCCCTTTTTTATCCGCAAATGCAAATGTCTTGTTCTTAATCGGATTTTACGGCCGCAAAAAAAGCCATGCTGGAAACAGCACGGCTTCGGGATTGAAAATCCGAAGAAACAGACAGCGGTCAAAGCGCTGAATGATTTGTGTTCGTGTGTTCTTAACTAAATTCACAGACCGAAAAGAGGCGCAGAAAATCAAGGGTTCCCTGTGCTTCAAAAAACACAATGAACCAAACCTGCATTTCTTCCGGTCGCTATGAAATTGATTAGTTAAGAACCTTCACCGACATCAAAATCTCTCCTACGCTTTGCGGATGACTTCAATTTACCAAAAAAGTAAGTCAAGTGTCAACAAAGCGTTGTTGTAAGGCTCGTATCGCTGCATCCACTTGGGATATCTTGTTAAAAGTGTGAATTGAATTATTTTGTTCCGCAACTCTTTTCATGTATTATATTAAGGGTATTTAAAATGTAAAGGCAGTTTAAACTTTCTCTTGATTTAATCGCAACGAAAGGATGGATCATACCGTGCCTGCTTTAAATCGTATCAGGCTGGGCAATATTAAGCCGTTCGTCTTTTTCACCTTCATTTTGATACTTAAAACTTATCTCGCCTGGATTGCCATCTTTGAGGAGATGCCGCCCTGGGAACCTCTGCTCAAGGAACTTCCGTTCATTTGGGCCCTGTTCTGTCTTATCGAATGGTTCTCGTCCAAACGCAAGATCGTCGTTTATCTTACCGTCAACTTGATCGTCACGGGGATCTTCTTCGCCGCGATCATGTACCATAAATATTACGGCGTAATGGTGACCTATCACGCGCTCCGGCAGGTGAAGCAGGTCACGGCGGTCAGCAACAGCGTATTTTCCCTGCTAGCTCCGTACTACCTGCTGATCTTTCTCGACATTGTCGTGATCGGAGTCTGGTTGTTCCGCAAGAAGAAGGCCGAGAAACTGAAAGCCTTCTTTAACCTGAAGAGCTTGCGGACCGGCATCATCGCCACGGTGTTCGGAGTTTCGATCGCGCTTTGTATCTTCAATGTCTGGCCAAACCGGGCGAGCATGAATGAAATCAAGCAGGCGGAAAAAATGGGGATTCTCAATTACGAAACTTACGTGATTTTTTCCGGCAGCAAGAAGGAAGAACTGGTCGACAAAAACCAGATCAACCAAACGAAAATCGATCAATTGAAGGGAATTACCCCGCCGGCGCATCCGAAATACTTCGGACAGACCAAAGGAAAGAACCTGATCATTATCCAGTTGGAATCTTTTCAGAATTTCCTGATCGATCTGAAGATTGACGGCCAGGAAATCACGCCGGTCATGAACAAGCTGGCCAAGGAAAATATGTACTTCAAGCATTTTTACCAGATGGTGGGCCAAGGGAACACCTCGGACGCCGAGTTTGTCGTCAACACATCCTTCTATATTCCTTATAATGAGGCGGCCACCCAAAATTATCCGGACAAGGAGCTGCCCAGCCTGCCGAAGCTGATGAAATCGGCCGGATACGATACCGCTACGTTCCACACGAATGTGGTGGATTTCTGGAACCGCGGCGAGTTGTATAAGGCGATCGGCTTCGACCGTTACTATGATCAGGAGTTTTTCGGCCAGGAAGATACCGTCTTCTTTGGTCCGTCCGATGAAGTGCTTTACAAGAAAACGACGGAAGAACTGGACAAAATGCGGCAGGCAGGCAAGCCGTTCTACACCCAGGTCATTTCCATGACGGCGCATCATCCGTTCACCATGCCGCACGAGAAGGACCGGATTACGCTTCCTGAACGTTATCGGGACAACATGGTCGGCGATTACCTTCGCTCGCAAAATTACGCGGACTACGCCCTGGGTCAATTTATCGAAGACCTGAAGCGGAGGGGCATCTGGGACAACAGCGTCGTCGTCATTTACGGCGATCATCTGGGCCTGCCGATGCACTCGCTCGATAAACATGGACTTGAGCTGATGCATGAGATCTACGGCCGGGACTACGGCTATATCGATATGATTAACATTCCGCTCATCATTTCGGCACCCGGGGTCTCCGCGCCGAACCTGTTCGAAAATGTAGGCGGGCAGGCGGATATTCTTCCTACGGTAGCCAACCTGATGGGGATTTCGCTGGACCGGCATATCCACTTTGGCCAGGATATATTGAACCAAACCTACAACCTGCTTCCGCAGCGGTATTACTTGCCGTCCGGCTCATTCCTGAACGATAAAGCCCTGTTCATGCCGGGGGTATGGTACAACGACGGCACCCAATATCCGGTCGCCGAAGACGGCGTGAGCCAGGCGCTCACCACGGAGAAGGAATACAACCGGGCGCTGGAACTGCTCCGGCTCTCCGACAGTTATGTACAACAGCTTCCGGACCGTGTTCAGGCGGAGAAAGCGGAATAAGACGTTGCAGTGAAAAGGCGCCCCGAATTCGGAGCGCCTTTTCGCCGTTTTTATATGTTTCCAACACTGCCGCTGTCTCTACTTTACACGCAAATCGCCGGATCACCGCCCTGCACCCTTTCCATATCCGCTTCCTTCATTCTCAGGAATTTGCGTTCCCTCCAGCGAATAAAGGAGAGCACACCGCGTAGATATTCATCGGCGATCATACAGGAGTAAATCGCGATGATGCCGTAACCGAGCGAAACGCCGAGCAAATAGGAGCAGCCGGTTGCAACAATCCACATGAAAATCAATGAAATGTTCATGGTATAGCGAGTATCCCCCACCGCATTCAGAGAGTTGCCGATGGCCATGTTGACCATTTTGCCGGGCTGCAGCAGCAGATTCAGCCACAGCAGCGCGCCGCAAAGCGCCAGAATGTCCTGATCCTTCGTAAACAATTCCAGCACATTGCGGCCGAAAACCACCAGGATAAAGGCATTGACGATCACGAGCGGCAATCCGATCGCCAGCACTTTGAAAACGGCATGATAAGCCTCCTTCGTTTTGCCCGCGCCGTACAGATGGGCGATCTGAATCTGGGCGGCCAGCGCGAGCGAGAATCCCAGCAGGAAGCAGAAAGATTCCAGCGTATTCATATACGTCCGGGCCGCCAATTCCGTCGATCCCAGCACCGCCAGGAACGAGAAAATCGCCAATTGGGAGAACACCCAACTCGCCGAGTTGACGCCGAGCGGCCAGCCGATGACCAAAATTTCCTTGAACAGCTTGCGATCGAACAAGGCGAAGTCCCTGCGCTCGATTTTCCGGTGGAAAGCGCCCAGGAAAATCACGAACAGCACGATAGTGGCGAGCAGCCGGCTGATGACCGTGGAGATCGCTACGCCGGTCAGCCCCCATTGAGGGAAGCCGATTGCCCCGAAAATAAATCCGTAGTTCATTACAATATGAATGACGTTCATCCCGATCGCCGTCACCATCGGCCCCTTGGTGTTGCCGGTATTCCGGATCGCCGTGCTCAGTACGGCCATCAAGGCCGTCAAGATCATGCCGCCGCCGACGATGGAAATGTAAATCTCGGCCAAGGGCAGCAGTTCCTCCGGCAATTGCAGAACCCGGGCGATTGGCCGGGGAACCGCGATCAACAATATGCTGAGGGCCAGGCCGATCGCACCGGTCGCGTTAAACGCGATAATCCCTACCGTGCGCGCGTCTTCTTCCTTGCGGGAGCCGATTTTTTGCGCGATAACGATCCCGGCGCCGCTCGCCACGGTGGCAAACAACGTCGTCAGCGCGTTAAACAGCTGGTTGGAGAAACCGACGACCGCTACCGCGTGATCCGATATCCGGCTGACCATCAACGTATCGACCGACCCGAGCAAAAACTGCAGAAATTGTTCGATAAATATCGGCCAAGCCAAAAGCCACAAAGAGAATTTATTCTTCTCGCTCCCCTTTTTTTTCTTCACTATTAAAACCTCCTGTTGTATGGGGGACGTTTCTTGGTGTCACCACAAACTTTTTAACATGAAACACATTATAGATGGTATAGTTGTAGCGATGTATCAGAAAATCAACTCAATCTTTCAATATTCAAACCTGAATCATCAATATTCTGGAGGTGTGATATGCCGCCAATTATCGAGTTTACCGCACCGCCGTTGCCCCACTATATCGTCAGCGGGTTGGCGGCTCTTCCTGTGGGAGGCAAGCATCCCAGCCGTAAAAATATCGGCGCCTTTGACCTTCTCGTCGCGGTCCGGGGATGCCTCTATATCGGCGAGGAGGAACGGGAATACGAGGTCACCGAAGGGCATGCCTTGATCCTGCGTCCGGACAGCTACCATTACGCTTACGAGGGCTGCCGGGCAGAATCCCTGCACCATTGGCTCCACTTTCAAATCCTCGGGGACTGGCGGGTCGTGGACGAAGAGGAGTACTGGCTCAACCGCGGGCGAAGCCATGAAAGCGATCCGCAAGGGTACTTGTCGCTGCCTCCCTTTACGGCTACCGCTTACACGATGGCCTTGCCGCAGTTCATCAAGCTTGCGCAACCGCAAAAAATGGCGGAAATCATCAGCGAGCTTACGGCGATGAACCGTCACATCCATCTGTCGAGCGTCCGCTTAAAGCAGCAGGCCCTGTTTCAGGAGGTCATTCTGCTATTGTCCGCTTCGCTGGAAACGGAGCACCCCACCCCGCAATCCCTATGCGCGGAGCGGGCCGCCTCTTACTTGCGGGAGCATTTCCGCGATCCGTTCTCCGCCCGGAAACTGGGAGAAGCGATCAATTTTCACCCCGTTTATATCGCTCGCTGTATGCAGAAAGTATTCGGCTGCTCGCCTTCAGCTTATCTGCTGCGGCTGCGGGTCGACCAATCGAAGCTGCTTCTGCTGCAAACCGATTTGCCGATCGAGCGGATCGCGGAGGAGGTCGGTTTCAACCAGGCCGCCTACTTTACGGCGAGCTTTTCGCGTTTTGAAGGAATGTCTCCGCGCAAATACCGGCAACGTTTCGCCTATACCAAAAGCTGACGTTTGTCGTAGCGAGGCCATACAAAAGATTACCTAAGTGAACTTCTTTGCTTTATGTATCCCGGCCCCCTATAATCAAAGAAAGCTATGATTCTTCTTATCAAATAAATACCAATTGGAGGAAATGCGTTGACACAAGTGAAAATATTCGCGGACAGCATCTCCGATATCCCCGAGTCCTGGATGACCCGGTACGGGATCGGGATCGTTCCGCTCTATGTCGTGTTCGGTGAAAAGGCCTACAAAGACAAACTCGAAATCACCACAACCGATATTTACCGGCGGGTCGATGAAACCGGGGAATTGCCCCGGACGTCGGCACCGTCTCCCGCCGATTTTATCGCGGCCTTCACACCCTGGATCGAGCAGGGCGACACGATTGTATTCCTCAGCATGTCTTCCCGGCTCTCTTCTACCTGCCAAAACGCTTTGATTGCCGCGGAGGAACTGCCGGAAGGCCGCGTCATCGTCGTGGATTCACTGAATGTGTCGGGCGGAATCGCCCTCCTGGCGCTGAAAGCCGCCCAAGCGGCCCAAGCCGGAGCAAACGCCCCGGATATTGCTGCCATGCTGGAGGAACTCCGCGACCGCGTGGAGATCGAAGTGCTCGTCGACAGCCTGGATTATCTTCACAAGGGCGGCCGGGTATCCAGCGTGCAACATATGATCGGAAGCCTGCTGAAGATCCGCCCCGTCCTTCGCATTAAGGAAGGGCTTGTCATTTCCGCCGATAAATATAGAGGCAAGACCGAAAAAGCCGTGGAGCGAATGGTTCACCATTTCGCGGAAAATATCCACAAGATCGACCGGGACCTCATCATCGTGGCCCAAACGCTTGCGGAAAAAGCTGCCGATTACATCAAGACAACCTTGCTTGAGAGAACCGATGTCCGCGACGTGGCCATTATCGAAGGGGGCTGCGCGATTTCCTGCCACTGCGGTCCCCGGACCGTGGCGATCATGTATTTGCGCCGGCCGGGATACACCATGTAGCCGGACCGCTTTAGGAAGGCTCGTTCCGCTTTGAGAACGGGTCTCTTTTGATCATGCTTAACGTATCGATTCAAGCGTGTAAATAAAAGGTATGGAAACTTTTTAACGGGCGAGATCGTAATACTGAAGGAGAACTTGTATTTACGGAGGTGGAGAAGAATGCGACTGCGCTCCGTTTTAAAAAAGACCGCACTGGCCCTGCCGATCGGCGTATCGTTGATATTCGGCCCGTTTCTGCCTGGGGAATCCCGCGCGCATGCCGGTTTTTTCAGCGACTTTTACAAAGGGGCCAAGGAAATATCCGAGCTTCCCGGGGAAGTGAATGAACTGAAGGCGAACTACGAAATGACGCAGGAGAAGCTGGCGGAAGCGGAATCGACCCTGGAAGCCTACCGCGCGCAGAACGAGGCCCTGATGGAACAAAACCGCGAATTGGCCGCCTCGGTAACGGCTTTGACCGAAGCCCAACAAAACCGCGAGGCCAGCGCCCGGAAGACCCGCATCCTGATTTTGACGGGGGTCGCTCTGCTTGCCGGTTATTTTATTTTGCTGCGGGTCATCCGGTTGTTGCTGCGGCGGTGAATAGATAAAGTTCCTGACTTTGGGCTGACGAGGAGAACATGACGATGAAACTGGATTACGAAAGCGACCCGTCCGGCTTTGGCGGACAAGCCGTCACCTTCAGGATTGGGGAGGGGGAATTGCTCCATGTGCTGCATCCGGCGCAGATTATCGCGTTTCGCGGGCAAGCCGGGAGCCGAACGGACCGGCTGATGAACATGAAGGGCATCTACCGTAAGAGAAAGCTCATTCGTGCCGATCTCGCCGGTCCTTGCGAATTTGTAGCCGCCATGCCCCCTTCCGTAACCCTGAAATCGATTAAACTGTCCGACGGAAGCGACCTGCTGTACGACTTCAAGCATTTGTTTTATTATACGGAGGGCGTCCGTATGGAAACGCGGATGCTAAGCATGAAGAATATGATGATTACCCGCGACGCCATTAAGATGAAATTTTCCGGCGAGGGGCAAATCGGCATCCTGACGCAAGGTCAGGTTCTGGAACTGCCGCTGTTGCCGGACGAGCCGCTATATGTAGAGGCCGGCTGTGTCATCGCCTACCCCGAGAACGCTAAACTGGAGTTGTCCGTATACGGCAACCATCTGGCCAGCCAACATATGAAATACCAGTGGAAAATTACCGGACACGGCACGGTGCTGATCCAGGCCGGCGGCGGAGGCCGGGAGCTCGAGCGCGACCTCGACAATAACGACGGCATCGTCAAACGATTTCTGCGCGAGGCGATTCCGTTCGGCGGCGTATTCATCAAATGAATAAAAAAAGGCGCCCTGCCCTCATGTCACCCGAAAGACGGTTTGAGGACAGTGCGCTTTTTTCGTTTGAAACGCAACACGCTATTTTTTGCCCGGATCGATATCCTTCGGCCGCAGACCTTCCCAAATGTTCGGAATGTCCACCTGATCCGGATCATCGAATACGAGGAACGCCGTCGGCAGGTAGCGCTCTCCGTGTTGGGACGAAGGCTTGTTCATAATCTCCCCGCCCTTCGAGACCAGTACCGTGGAGGAACCGCCGTCCAGATTGGCCGCAATGACCGCGCCGCGTTCCAGCAGGATATTCTGAACATCATAGAGGCTCGCTCCGATACTGTATCCCGGCTGGCGGCCGTCGATGACGACGAAGAGGATCGCACCGTCCTCCCTCTGCCCCATCGCGGTCCGCGGGGCGATCCCCCAGCCATCCTTCTGGCTGCGGATCTGTCCTTTGCCGTTGACGATAATCCGCGGCTGGAACGTTACAGCCTCCTGAATGCCCAGGTCATCAAGCTCTTTGAGCGTATATCTCCCGGCAATCATCTTTCCTTTCTTATCGATCCCCACGATTTGGGTCGATGCCTTGGAGCCGATGCCGTTGTAATACAGTTTGCCTCGTGAAATAACGACGCCGATCGGCTTGAAGCCGTTCCCTTTCCAATTCGGATCGGCAAAACCGCCGCCGTTCACGCCGGCGAGAGCCCCGGTTCGGTCGACCATGCTGGATACCTTCTCCCCTCGGCCCCGCTTGGCCGGAACCCCCAGCCGAATTTTCGTCGGATCGTTGACGGTCAGCACATAACCGCGATAACCGTCGCCCGAAATTTCCTCTGTCTCGATTAACGGCTTCTTGGCCTCGGTTTGGTCCTTGTCCGAAGGCAAATCGATGGTATGGGTATCTCTTTCCTCCCCCATCTGCTCAAACTTCTCCTGATAAGCGGCCACCCGTTTATCCAGTTCGGCTTGTCCGATTATATACTTGGCCCAATGGCGGTGCTGCGTCGTGATCAAGGTGTCCGCCATCAAATAACGGACATTGTTCCCCGAGGGCGTAAAAAACAGCCAGATCCCGGCGACCGCACCCAAAAACATCATGACTATAATCAATCTGCCGATAAAGCGGAAAAAGCCTCTTTTTTTCTTCTTTTTCGACTTTTTTCGCGTAGGCGTGCCTTTTCCCCGCCGAACGGACGACCGGCTAGGCAGCGATGAAGGCTGCATGGTTTGCATAGTTTTCTTCTCCTGACTCCTTGGTTTTCATACTCTCCAAGTAAAACGTCTCCCGGAGATAGAAAGTTTCATTCAACCCGGAATAATTTATGGATAGAAAAAAAAGCACCGGCCCGCATATCGCGAACCCGTGCTTTAAACCGGTAGAAAAAATTCAGGCGCAAAATCTGCCGCGAACCGCGTAGATTTGGCAAAATCCGCGGTTTTTCAGCATCCGGGCGGCCCGTTTGCTCTGATGCAAGCTGCAGGAAAGAAGAACGACCGGCTCCTCCGGCGACAATTCCTTACTCCAGACGAACGGCAGCCGGCCAAGGGAAATATTAATCGCGCCCTGCACATGGCCTTGTTCGTAATAAACGGCATCACGGATGTCCACCAGCTTGGCCGGCCCCTTTAGAGCCGCCGTTTCGCGGAGCTGGCTGGCATCCACAAATGCAAGCCCCTTCACCGGCCTTAGACGGTGAACCATCCAGCCGGCCACGGCCAGGAAAACGATCGCTATAACAATCATCATCGCTTAAACCAGCTCGCCTCGCCAGGCCAAAAGCCCGCCGGTCATGTTCACCGCATCATACCCCTTCTCCGCCAGTAGTTCACAGGCAAGTCCGCTGCGGCCTCCGCTGCGGCAGACGATAAACCATTCCTTCTCCCGGTCCAGTTCCTCGAATCTTTCCGGCAGTTGCCCCAGCGGGATATGCTTGGAGCCCGGGATGTGAGCTTCCTCCCATTCGACGGGCTCGCGCACGTCCACAATATTCAAATCCTCTCCACGCTCCAGCCGCTTCGCCAGCTCATCGGCCGTAATCTCCTTATTCGCTTGGAAACTCATCCTTCATCCTCATCTCCTTATCTTCATCGCCGTCTAGCGGCTCTTGACCAGCAGCTCTACGGCCTCCTTGACGCGTTGATCCGCGCTTATTCCGTCGGTACCCTGCAGCAGGCAGTGCTGCAGATGATCCGCCACGATCTGGGCGATCGCTTTATCCGAGGCATTGCGCACGGCGGACAGTTGGCTGACGACTTCCTTGCAGGACTTGCCTTCGTCCATCAGCCGGAGAACGCCGCGAACCTGACCTTCGATCCGCTTCAGGCGCCGTTTTAAATCTTCCGAATAAGTTTCCATCGGAATCCCTCCATCTTCAGGGGAAGCATATACCCCTATGGGTATAATAATAGTGAAGCCTTCCCCGTATGTCAAACGTATGTGCACTTTCCAACCCTTCCGGCTCCAAAAGATGCAAATCTGCAGGTATTTAGGCTCATTCACGAGGGGATGCGAAAAAGGATGCAAATCTGCAGGCATTTCTAGCGGTTTTAGAGAAACGAGCCGGTTTCGTCGAAAATTCCTGCAGATTTGCAGGAATTTTGAAATTCTTGTTCCATACAAGAAAAAAACATGCAGATACGCAGGAATTCAATGTTATCAAGGTTGTTGATGGGGCACTAGGATGGCAAAAAACAACCCGCCCCATACATGGGACAGGCTTCGCAGTTACAATCACGACAGTTACAACGCTTCCCGCTTGATCTTCTCCAGCAGGGCGCCGCATCCTTTTACGACCATTTCATAAACTTCCTCAAAGTTACCGGTAAAATAAGGGTCCGGCACTTCCTTCACTGTGGAATCGGGCACCAGGTCGAGCAGCTTGACGATTCGGGCATCCGCCTGCCGGGCCAAAGCCTTCAGGTCGCGTTCATTCTGATTGTCCATCGCGACGATATAGTCGAACCGGGTAAAATCGTCCGACCCGACCTGCCGCGCCAGCAGCCCTTCATACGAGATGCCGTACTGTTCCAGGATTGCCCGAGTCCCCTCATGCGGCGGCTTGCCGATATGCCAGTTGCCGGTTCCGGCGGAATCGATCAGAAATTGCTCCGTAAGTTTCTCCTCGGCGACGAGATGCCGGAAGACGGCCTCGGCCATCGGGGAACGGCAAATATTCCCCAGACAGACGAACAGCACGCCGACTTTGCGGTTTTCGCTCATGTTCATTCACCTCTTGTCAGATCGTACTATAAGTCCCGCCATCGAACAAGCCTTTCCGTTTGAGTGCTTTACGGCAAGAAAAAAGCCGCGTTTTCCGCAGCTTTTGCCAAGAGAAATTCTAGAAAGCACTGAACAGGCTTCTTACCCGCTCGAGCATGTCCCGGCGCTCCTGATCCGTCACGGACTGGTTGACCCCGCCGAACAGCAGTTGTTCCGCGACTTCGATGCCGCAGAAGTCAAAGATGCCCTCGCCGGAAGTTTGCTTCAGCGCATCTTCCATGCCGATCGCTTCGTAATAGTCCTCAGACGTTCCGTAGGTGCTGATAATGACCCCTTTTTTTCCCGTTAACAGCTTGTCCACAGTACCTTCACCGTTATAAGTATACGCAAACTTGTATGCGAAAACCCGGTCGATATATCCCTTAAGAATCGCGGGAAGACCCGCCCACCAAATCGGGTAAATCAAAGTAATGACGTCCGCCCCGGTCAAGTGGTTTTGCTCCGTTCGGATGTCCTCCAGCAGGTTTCCTTCCTTCAAAGCTTTTGTATCCTCCAGGGATAATACGGGGTTGAAGCCCATTTTGTAAAGATCGCGGACTACGACCTCGTGACCGCCCGAATTCAGCGCATCCACCGCCGTTTGCAGGATTTTGTGATTAAAGCTGTCCTCGTTGGGGTGGGCGTACACTATCAGATGATTCATGCCTTGCAACCTCCTAATCGCCATGGCTTCGGCTTAAAATCATCCGTATTATGCGCTATTTTTATAATTTCAAACCTGGCCGCCACAGTAGCGGCGTTTTGCGGCGCTATCTCGGCCCAATTTGGTTCCGCAGGGATAATAGCGGCCCAAAAGGGTCCTATTCCCCTGTTGCGGACCCCGAAATCAGGGTTTTGCCTGCTTTTTCCAAAAATAAGCTCCTAAAAAGCCACTATTCCACACCGCCCAGCAAAATTCGGCAAAATAGCGCCGCGTAGGGCCCTTATTCACCCGCCCGGATCAAATCTCGCCAAACGAATACTCCTTCTCCACCTTGCAAATCCGGACGGTGTAATTTTCGTACCAAACCTCCCGCCCCTGCTGCTGCGCCGTTTTGTGCAGCTCGTTTTGCTTCCAGTTCTTGATGTCTTCAAGGCTGGCCCAATACGAAATGGTAATGCCTTTCCCCGCCTCGTTGCGGACGCTTTCCGCTCCCAGATAGCCCGGCTGATTCACCACAAGCTCATCCAGCTTTTGGTCCATTTCCGCATATCCTTGATCCCCGGCCGTTCTTTTGCTCGAAAAGATAACGGCGTAATACGGAGTTTCGGACAGGCGCTTGTGTTCTTTCATTGGAATTCCCCTCCCTCGATCGCTTTATTACCGCTTGAAATGATTAAATCCACCCCGGATGGAGTGGATCTACACTGGCTTCTTTAAATTTTATACGCCCGCATCGCCTTTTGCAATTCTTTAAGGGTCGGCCGCTTGCCGTAAAGCAGCACGCCGGTGCGGTAAATTTTCGCGGAAAGCCAACCGAACAGGAAGATAGCGATAAGCAGTACGGCCAGCGAAGCGAGGATTTCCCACATCGGCGTGTCCCCCAGACCGATCCGGACGATCATCGAAACCGGCGAGAAAAACGGAATATACGTGCTTACCTTCAACAACGTCGAATTAGGGGCGGAGAGGCTGAAAATCCCGATATAGAAAGCGGCGAGAGACAGCATCGTAATCGGCATGATCGCCTGCCCCAGCTCTTCCGTACGGCTTACGAGCGATCCGATGGCCGCGAACAAAGTGGCGTACAGGAAATACCCGAGAATGTACAGAATGAAGCCAAACACAATGACTTCTACGCTGATCTGGGACAAATCCAGATTCAATTCGGACAGGATCGGCCGGTTGTGCGGAAGCGTTACGTTAATGGCAATCACGGCCGCAAAAATGAAGATCTGGAACAGCCCGATCAGGAACATGCCAATGATCTTCCCGAACATTTGCGCGAGCGGCGATACGCTCGTAATCAGAATTTCCATGATGCGCGAGCTCTTTTCCGCCGTCACTTCCGCGGCGATCATATTGCCCGTCATCATAATCGTCATAAAGAAGAGAATGACCAAAACGTACACGATCACATAATTAATAAGTGCGGGTTTTTCCGTCTTTCCTTCCCCGGCTCCTGCCGCTCCCGGCGCCGCCTGCTTCTGCGCTTCGATCTGAACCGGAGCCGTCAATGAAGCGATTTGCTCCTCGTTGAGCGTCCCCTTGGTGATATATTCGGCCTTGACGCTTTGCAGCACCGCCTGCAAGGAGGCTTGAATGTCTTGGGGAATGCTGTCTTTCTTGGACACATAGGTTACGCCCGGAAATTCCCCGGCGGTACTTTCGCCAAATTGGAGGTAGCCGTCAATTTTTTCGTCTTCGAGATCCTTCTTCAGCACCGCTTCGTCCGCTTGCTCGTACTCCGTTAAAGTAAAGCCGGGAGACTCCTGTTTATCATGATAAGCCCTGAACGATTGAACGATTTCCGGCTGACTGCTCCGAACCAACCCGATCGACGCCGGTGCGTCATCCCCGCCCGTAAATTTGGCGATAAAATAAGGCACGTTCATGCCGATGGTCACAAGCAGCGCCAACACCAGCGTCGTGATCAAAAACGATTTGGCTTTGACCTTATTAAGAAACGTAAACCCGATAACGGTGGTCATTTTATTCATGCGATTCACCCACTTCTTTAATGAATATTTGATTCAGAGTCGGTTCTTTGATTTCAAAATGCTCCACTTCGCTCTGTTCCATCGCCGTGCGCAAGACAGCTTTGGCCGCTCCCACGTCGGAAATGCGGATCAGGTATCCCCGTTCCTTCCGTTCCACCCCGGTTACCCCCGCGATCCCTTCCAGTCCCGAGACTTCCGAAGTGGTGTGGAGCAGAATTTCCTCTCTCGGGTATTGTTTCTTGATCTCGCGCAAGCTGCCCTGAAGCACGGTTTTGGAGCGGTGCAGGATCGTGATGTTGCGGCACAGCTCCTCTACATGCTCCATCCGGTGCGTCGAGAAAAGAATGCTGGTTCCGCTGTCCCGCAGCTCCTTGACCGTCGCTTTGAGCAGTTCGACGTTAACCGGGTCCAGACCGCTGAAAGCTTCGTCCATAATGACGATCTTCGGCTTGTGGACGACGGCGGCGATGAAGCCCATCTTTTGCTGGTTCCCTTTGGACAGCTCCTCGATTTTCTTGTCGTAATACTCCGGAACCTCGAACCGGTCCAGCCAATATTTCAAACTCTTGTCGGCCTCGGAAGCGGACATGCCCCGCAGGCGGGCCAGATAGATAATCTGGTCGCTAACCTTGACCTTGGGGTACAACCCGCGCTCTTCCGGCAAATACCCCATCATATGCTGAAGCTCCGATCCGTAAGGCTTGCCGTTATATAAAATCCGTCCCCCGTCCGGATAAATCAGCCCCAGTACCATCCGCATGGTCGTCGTTTTGCCGGCCCCGTTAGCCCCGAGCAAACCGTAAATTTCCCCTTCCTCGACTTGCAGTGAAATTTCGCTCACGGCGGTTTTATTGCCGAATTGCTTGACTACCTTATCCAGTACCAATGGTTTTGACATCAGTGCTCCCTCTTTTCTTATGTGATGAGTTCTTCGGGCGGATGCCCCTGTATCCACAATTCCAAAATATCATCGAGCTCCAGACTCCGGCTTTTGAGAATTTGAATCGTACCTGCGCTTTCTTCCATTTCCAGCCCCGCGGCGTTCCTAGCCAGGATGCGGAAAACGGAAGGTCCGTCCGGGACGCAGCTGAGGACACCCGGTACTTCGGCAAGTTCCTCCGGCTCCGCTCCCCGTACCCAGACCTCTTTCCAGGTGTTGAACAAGGCATCTTTCTCGGCCATGCCCTGTATCCGCCCCTGATGAACCAGAACGATAAAGTCGGCGAGACGCTTAACTTCCTCCACGACATGGGTGGAGATGACAATCGTGACATCCTCCTCGTCCAGGCAGGAGCGAAGCTGCTCGATCATATCTTTCCAGGCGAAGGGATCCAGACCCGAGGACGGTTCATCCAGCAGCAGCAGCTTGGGCCTGGCCGCCAGCACCGCCGCGATTTCGAATTTTCGCCGCTCTCCTTTGGACAATCGGTTTAAGCGTTCCCCGCAAGGAATTTCAAAACGGTCCACCAAGGTCTCAAACCGTTTCTGATCCCAGGTTGGATACCAATGCGAGCGGAATTCCGCCGCATCCCGGGCCGTCAGAAAATTCTCTTCCAGGGCCGGATTTTCGGGGACATACCCGATGCGCTGCTTTAAAGCCAGCGGCAGCATCTGATTGGCCGGTCCCCCGTACCAGGCAATCTCCCCCGCGTCGGGATGGATCGTCTGCAGCAGGAGATTCATGATCGTGCTCTTCCCGGACCCGTTAGGGCCGACCAAGGCGACCACGTAGCCCTTCGGAATGCGAAGATCTAGCGGTCCGATCGGCTTTCTTCGCCCCTCTTTAACCACGCCTTTCATTTCGATAGCGATTTTTTGTTCCGCAGTCTCCGTCACTTCGGTTCCCCCTTGCTTTTCGCTTCGCCGTACTTCTTTTTCAAAATTTGCAAAAACAAGTTCTTCAGCTCATCTTCCTTGTACTGTACCGAAATCCCGGTATCCACGGCCGCCTCCACCGCTTCCTGGACCACGGTCCTCCGGTAGGCATCGCGCTCCCCGGCCCCGACGCTGGCCACAAACGTGCCAGTCCCCTGCTTCGTGCGAAGCAGCCCCTCGTTCTCCAAATCCTGATACACCCTCCGCACTGTGATGACACTGCAGTTTAAACTGCCCGCGAACTCGCGGATCGACGGAAGCAGCGTGCCTTCCTCAATTTGCCCGCTGACGATCAGGGACCTGAGTTGAGTCTCGATTTGGTGATACAGGGGTTCGGCGCTATTTTCGTTGATCTGAATAGGAATCCACACCTTCCGGTTCACCTCCGATTCCAGGCAGACCATTGAAGTTCATCATCTTGCCAGATCCCTCCCGCCCAATCGCCGCAGCGTGATCCTGCTGAACAAGATCAGAAGAATCGCGCCTCCCGCCAGACATCCCCACATCACGGGAGACAGCAAACCGAACCGTCCGGATTGGTGTAAAGTAAAATCAAGCAGGCTGCCGTCAAACCAGGCTATGATGAAGGCCAGAGCGCCCACCGCGAACATTAAGGCAAAAGTCATCCACAGATAGGTGCGGCCTCTCGTCAAAAACTCCAAAAATATATAGGGACCGTTCATAGCCAGGGCATATCCCATCCAGGTCAGCGCAAAGGAGATGTATTGGACGAACCCGATCCCCTCACCCATGAAATAAAGCATCGTGTACAATGCCGCGAAGAATATTGCCCCATTAAACACCACGGCCGTTGCCAACTGGATCAGGCGGCTTCTCATAATCGTCCGGCCCGGAATCGGCAGGGTTCTGTAATATAGCAGCATCTGCGTGTAGGAATCCTCCTTTAAGTAATTAAAGGACCGCCGCGAAAAGTAGAAGCCGATCATGGGGATGAGCAACAACGCCATAAAATCCGCCATCGGCGTGAGTACCCTCTCCACCTCGGCCTTTTCACTGGACTGGAACAGAAAGCTGATCATCACGCCGGAATACACCATAAAAATCACGTTCCAGATCAAATACAGGCGGTCTGCCCGCAGGTCTTTCCTAAAAATAAACCAGGCATCCTTCCAGGTTTTCAATTCGGATCCTCCCAACTTAACTGTGCTTACTGTTTATATCTTTATACACAGTATATACTGTGCTCATAATGACGTCAACTCAGGTTTGTATCCTTCCTGCCTGCAGCACTGACGTTGCATCAAACCCGACACATGGTGCTGCCCGCCACAT
The DNA here is from genome assembly GCF_036864765.1 of Paenibacillus sanfengchensis. Classification (NCBI taxonomy): domain Bacteria; kingdom Bacillati; phylum Bacillota; class Bacilli; order Caryophanales; family Paenibacillaceae; genus Paenibacillus; species Paenibacillus sanfengchensis. Next base: position 71,501 of record NZ_JBAGJC010000006.1, read on the forward strand.
TATCGGCCTTTTGGGGCGCTATTCCGGCCTGATTCGGACTCGTGGGGATCAAGCGGTCAAAAAGGGCAGCCGGAGGGAAGTCTAACGGCCGTAGCAGCCGCTATTTAACGAAAAGTAACCCTTTCGTAATTCTAGCGGTCGTGAGCGCCGTTATTTCCCCTGGATTCTCGCCCTAACAGCCTGTTTATGCGAAATAAGCGCCGTGGCGACCGTTAGAATGGGAAGTCGGCGTTTTCGAGGCAAATAACGGCTGTGGCGACCGTTAGCCTAATCTTTGCCTTTCTTGCAAGGCTGCTCATGCGACGGCAGTTAGGGTAATGGGGCGCGCCGGATCCAACTCGCCACACCGAGGCGACAAGTTTCTCTGTCTCTCCTCGCCCCCCCCATACAAAACCGCGCAAAAAAACCGCCGGAGCCATCGAGCTCCGGCGGTCGCCGTCATCATTTCCATTACAGCCCAAAAATCACTTCCCACACCGGTTTCGTATGTCCGCCGGGATACAACAAATACAGAAGGACATAAACCGCCACACCCGTGACCGCCGTGAAAAACCAGATCACGGAAGTCGTACGCCCCCACTTCCGGTGCTTCGCGTACTTCTCCTTGAAGCCCAGAAAGAGCGTAGTGATGCCGAAGACGGCGGCCACCGTGGCCAGCACGATGTGGAAGATCAGGAAGATCTGGTAGTAGATCTTCAAATCATCCGGCCCGCCCCAAGACGTATTGCCGATAAATACGGTCCGCGACATGTAGATGATGAAGAAGAGCAACGCGGCCACGGCCGCGGCAATCATCGTCTTCTTGTGCGCTTCCCGTTTCCCCTTGATGATCAGGTTCCAACCGATCGCCACCAGCACGGCGCTGATTACGATAAACGATGTACTGATCGTAGGGAACAAGGTAAACAAATCCATGAGAATCCTCCTGTCCACGCGTCAATCTCTAAACCCGATTCAGCTTGAAATCCTCCGCCCGGGCATCCTCCTTGTCCTCCCGATTTTCCTGCCGGTACCATTGGAAGAATACGTAAGCGAGCATCGAGGCGAAGATGATCTCCTGAAAAAATTTCATTAGTATGCCTCCAACCTGCTGGTCCACCCGAGGTTCGAGATAACCGAAGTATTCCGGCCCACCGAATTGGCTAAGCAGCGTGGCCGGATCTCCCGGCACGCAATACCCCATCGCTTTGGCCCATACTTCGGGATCGCTGTAGGTCGCATACAGCGGCTCCGGCGCAAAAATAATCAGACCGCATGCCGGCGTCAGCAGCACCATGTTAAGGAAGATGAAGCCCATCTTCTTCAAGCCGTGCGCTCCCGCCTGTTCTGGCAGCGGTTTGACCAGCGTCCACCACATCAGCACCGAAGCGAGGAACAGAATAAGATAATACAGGCGGTGAACACCGAAATGAAGCATGACATAGTCGTGAACAACCGGAAGATGGTAGATGGAAAACAGCCCGTTGAACACCACCGCCGCCACCACCGGATGCGTCAGGAACCGGAGCCGGCGCAGCGGACCGCGGCCAAGGAACGGCGCGGCCGACCGCCACACCCAGGCGGGAAGGCCCAGCATCAAAAGCGGCGGAGCCACAAGATAGGATAGCGCCATACTGACCATGTGAAAGCTGAACATCATGTGGCCGAGCAGTTCGATCGGTCCGCCCTGGGCGAAATACAGCACGGTGATTCCAAATAAAAACAAACTTCTTTGGCCTGCGCTTACAGCGGGTTGTCCCCGTTTCTCGTTGACCGGTCCCGTCAACACAAGGTACCCCGCCGTAATGAGCAGTATGACCGCCAAAAACACGGGACTCCAAACTTCCGCAAATTTAAAATATTCTAACCCCAGCACGCTGAACCCTCCCTTCCCGCCTTCGTCTTTCTGTCGATTTTGTGAACGCGTAATACCCGTCAATAACATGAAAGAGGCGGCTTGAATTCAAGCCGACCTCTTTATATTTTACCACCACATCCAGTATAGCGCCGCTATGATCGCCGTCCCGGCGACGAAAAATCCGCCGGCCATAAATACGATCGGAATCATATGGCCTTTATCCTTCATGTGCATCCAGTAGCCAAGTTGAACAAGAACTTGCAGCACAGCCATCACCAGCAGAAGCAGCACCGTAAAGGCGGTGTTTACGCCCCCGGCCGCCACCGCCGCAAACGCGATCAGCGTCAGAATGATCGAGAAGACGAAGGCGACGATATGCTTCTGCGGCCCTTCATGGCGGTGACGGTGCTTGACCGCCTCTCCGTTCGAATCGTGACTGGTCATGTTAACCTACCACCTTTCCGAGCAGGTAAACTACGGTAAAAATAAACACCCACACGACGTCGATAAAATGCCAGTACATGGCGGCAACATAAACCTTCGGAGCTGTAACGACGTTCAATCCTTTTTTGAACAGCTGTCCGATCAGGATCGAAATCCAAAGGATCCCGAACAAAACGTGCGCTCCATGGAAGCCGACCAGCGTATAGAAAGCCGAACTGAAGGCGCTGGTGGTCATCCTGTAGTCTTCATGGATCATGTATTCCGCAAACTCGTAAATTTCTAGCACCAGGAACGCCAGACCGAGCAGAACCGTAACCGCGAGCCAATTCGCCAACGATTTGCGGTTCCCCCGATGCATCGCCTGAATGGCGAACACGCTCGTCAAACTGCTGACCAAAAGGATAAACGTCGCCGCCGCCGTGATCGGCAAACTGAACAGCTCGCTGGCGGACGGGCCATCGGCCACCTGGTTTCGCAGCGTCAGGAAGGTGGCGAACAGGGTTCCGAACAGGACCGCTTCGCCCCCAAGGAAAAGCCAGAAGCCAAGCACTTTGTTGCGGCCTTCCAGCGTCGCCTTTTCCGGTTCATGGGGAAGTTCGCCCGATACCTGCTGTGCATGAGGTGTCGTCATGCTTTTACCCCCTTGTCGTTCAATTCATCCGGTTCGATATGCCAGCCGTGATCGTCGAATAGCGAACGAAGCAGCATGGACCCCAGCGTAATCGCCAGGCCGATTCCCGTGACGATATAGTTGCTGAACAGGAAATTCAGCAGGCCGTTGCCAAAGTCGTCATTCGTGAACATAAAGCCAAGACCAGCGATAAACAGGCCGACCGACATGACAAACGGCAGAATCGTCGGCGAAGGCATATGGATCGGCCCAACCGGCTCGGCAGGCGTCATCTCCTTGTTCCCGGCCATCTTTTCTTTCCAGAAAGCGTCGATCCCGCGCACGAGCGGAGTTTGCTTAAAGTTGTATTCCGGCGGCGGCGAAGGAATCGCCCACTCCAGGGTCCGTCCGTCTTCCCATACGTCGGCTTCCACGCCCTTCGGCTGTTTGAACGAAATCGCCACATTGATCAGGAAAATAATCACGCCGACGCCCATCAGAAAAGCGCCCACCGTACTGATCAGGTTCATCAGATCGAAGCCTTGGTTCGGCAGGTACGTAAATACCCGGCGCTGCATCCCCACGAGTCCAAGAAAATGCTGCACGAAGAACGTCAGATGGAAGCCGATAATAAACGTCCAAAATTCCAGCTTGCCGAGCTTTTCGTTCAGCACGCGTCCGAACATTTTCGGCCACCAGTAATGCAGCCCCGCGAACAGCCCCAGCACGAGACCGCCGACAATAACATAGTGGAAGTGCGCTACGACAAAATAAGTGTCATGATACTGGTAATCCGCCGGAGCGGAGGCCAGCATAACCCCGGTAACCCCGCCCATAACAAAGGTCGGAATAAAACCGGAAGCGAACAGGTTGGCCGTTGTAAAGCGGATTTGACCGCCCCACATCGTGAACAGCCAGTTGAAGATTTTGATCCCCGTCGGAACGGCGATCAGCATGGTCGCAATCGAGAACAGCGCGTTGGCAACCGGCCCCATCCCTGTGGTAAACATGTGGTGCGCCCACACCATGAAGCCGAGGAAGGCGATCAGAATCGTCGCGAACACCATCGAGCTGTAACCGAACAACCGCTTCCGGGAGAAGGTGCTGACCACCTCGGAAATAATCCCGAAGGCCGGCAAAATCAAAATGTAAACTTCAGGGTGCCCGAAGATCCAGAAGATATGCTGCCAGAGCACCGGGTTCCCGCCCATGGACGGTACAAAGAAATTCGCGCCCAAAATCCGGTCGAAAGACAGAAGCACCAGGCCTACCGTGACCGCCGGGAAAGCGAACAAAATCATCGTCGAAGTGACGAAGGTCGTCCAGGTAAACATCGGCATCCGCATGAATGACATCCCCGGCGCACGCATCGTAATGATCGTGGCCAGGAAGTTGATCCCCCCGATAAGCGTACCCAGCCCGGCGATCTGCAAGCCGATCGTATAAAAATCGACTCCGTGCGTCGTACTGTAATCCGTGGAGGATAGCGGCGTGTAAGAGGTCCATCCGGCATCCGGCGCCCCGCCCATAACCCAGCTCAGATTCAGCAGCAGACCGCCGAAGAGGAAGGTCCAGAACCCGAGCGAGTTCAGAAACGGAAACGCTACGTCGCGGGCTCCGATTTGCAGCGGAATGACCGCGTTCATCAGCGCAAAAATAACCGGCATAACGCCGAGGAAAATCATGGTTGTTCCGTGCATCGTAATCAATTCGTTAAATTGCTGGGCTGTTACGAAATCATTCATCGGTTTGGCCAACTGAACGCGGATCAGCAGCGCTTCAATCCCCCCGATGCCAAAGAACAGACCGCCCGCTATCAAATACAGGATAGCGATCTTTTTGTGGTCGACCGTCGTCAACCAGTCCATCAAACCCTTGTACCGCTTGACACTGTGAGCGTGAGCCAAGGTTTTGTACCCCCTTTAGAGTTCCTATAACCTCAATGCCGCCAGAGGCACCAAAGATCAATACGATAATTTGTAATCGGCCAGATACTGGGCAATCGCGTCGATTTCCTCATCGCTCAGGCCCAAATCTTCTTTCGGCTGCGGCATTTTGTTGCCGGGCTTCACCTTTTGGGGATCCTGAAGCCATTCCACGAGATTGTCCTTTACAGGCTTGCCGTCAACCGGTTTCCCCGAGCCTTCCTCATTCAGCAAAATACTTGCCACCGTTTCCCGGCCGCCTATGCCGGTGAGGTTCGGGCCGCTCGGCCCCCCTTGGTCTCCGACCGCATGGCAAGTCAAGCACTGTTTCTTGAAGACCTCGGCAGTGGCCGGATCCTCCGGAAGCACCGCAGGCGCTTTCATGGCATCCACCCATTTATTGAAGGAATCGTCGCTGACCGCCTTCACTTTAAATTCCATAAAAGCGTGGGACGGACCGCAAAGCTCCGCGCATTTCCCCAAGTAAACGCCTTCTTTGTCCGCTTCAAGCCAAGCCTTGTTCACCGTGCCGTCCGTGTTGGTATCGGTCTTTCCGGCTAGCGATGGCACCCAGAACGAGTGAAGCACATCCGCTGTTTTCAGTTCCAAAGCGATTTTCTTGCCTGAAGGAATAATCAGATCCTGGGCTGTCGTAATCCCGTAATCCGGGTAAGAGAACTCCCACCAGAACAAATGGGAAGTCACCTTCACCTTTACAGCGTTTTTGTCTTTCGCATAGTCTTCTCCGTACGCAAATACCTTTTGAACGGTGGCCACGGCCAGAATCAAGACCAGTACGAGCGGAATAGCCGTCCAGATAATCTCCAGCTTAAAGTTGCCCTCCACCTGTTTCGGAATCTCGTTCTGCCCCGGTCTCCGGCGGTATTTGATCCATACATACGCCGCAATCGCAAACACGATCACCATGACCGCCACCATGATCGTAACCGAAAGCTTGATCAAGCCCAATTGCCCTTCGGCTACCGTTCCCTGTGGTCTGAGCACCGACAAGTCCTCGCGGCCGCATGCGGACAACAAAAGCGGTAGCCCGGCAAACAGAGGTACAAGCCGCTTTCCAGCCTTCCACGGTTTCATCATTGATCTACCCCACTTTTCCGTTTTCTTCCCGGTTATGTACAGGCATCCGGCACACTCAAAACTACCTGTCTTATCACGGAAACTGCATTTCTGTCAATTACAACAATCACCTATTAAATATATGATCGAACCCTTGTTTTGTCAATGATCCGAGATGAGTTCACAAATTGTTCAAAAAGCCGCGAGGGCGCGCCACAATGGGATTTGCGAACGTTTTCACTTTTGGATTACCCTCCGGAAGCTGCCCTGAACCTTACTAGGTTATGTTAGAGTTTGCGCTTCTTTTCCTGTTTTTCATTTTTGACATTTCCCAGAACTTTATATTGAAATTTATAAAAAAGAAAACCGAGCGACCTCCGGCGATCGAAAAAAATCCGATTGCGCCCGACCTGACTGACGCCTTAATGTGCCTTAATGCGCCTTAACCTGCTTTTATCCGCTATAACTTATCCACTAACGGAAGCCATAGCCGCTATTTCACATTTTTATAGCCAACCGGGATTCTAACGGTCGCAGTAGCGGCTATTTGGGCGAAACGAGGCCATTCAGACGCTAAACAGGCACAATAAGCGCTGTGGCTTCCGTTAGAATTCCCGAAGAGCGACTTTGCGCGAAATAGCGACTATTATGTCCGTGGGAGTAACCGTGTTATGGAGAGTCGCCGTTCTATCCGGCTTGGCGGAAAATTGAAGCGGTCCAAGCGCATAAAAAAAGAGAGCTTTCGCTCTCCGAGTTTTTATATCGTCAGAATTACCGGCCCTTCCTCCGTGATCGCCAGCGTATGTTCATAATGCGCGCCCAGGCTTCCGTCCGCCGAACGAATCGTCCAGCCGTCATTGTCCCACAGCACCGCGCCCGTTTCGCCCAGCGTAAAAATCGGCTCGATCGTGATGACCATTCCGGCGAGAAGCTTCACTCCGCTACGGGGGCGGCCAAAGTTCGGCACGTCGGGCGCTTCATGCATCTGCCGCCCGATGCCGTGGCCGATCAACGGCTTGACGATGCCGATGCGCGCTTCCATAGCCACCCGCTGTACGGCATAGCCGATGTCTCCGATCCGATTTCCCGGATGCGCCGCGTCAATGCCGGCGTACAGCGCTTTTTCCGTCGTTCGCAGCAGCCGTTCCGCTTCCGCATCCACGTCCCCGACACGGTAAGACCACGCCGAGTCCGCCAGCCATCCGTTCTTGTTCACGACCATATCAATCGTGACGATATCGCCTTGCTTCAATTTTTGCGGCCCAGGAAACCCGTGACATACCACCTCATTTATAGAAGCGCAGGTGGCATAAGGGAAGCCGCGGTAACCTTTCTGTTCCGGCTTCGCGCCCCGTTTGGCAAGAAACGACTCTACGAACCCGTCGATCTCCGCCGTGGTGATGCCGGGGGCAATCAGCTTGCCGATCCCCCGGTGGCACTCGGCCAAAATCGCTCCGGCTTCGCGGATTCGGGCGACCTCTTCTTTTGACTTCAAGTTTGGTTTCAATCTGCAATCCCCTTTCGCGGCACAAAGCTGTTTTTCCTAACAACAACATTACCTCTTGGATGCTACATTATATGTGATAAACAAAGAAAAAACGCCCCTGCTCTCGCCGGGACGGTAATTAGCCTATAGGTATTTGGGTTCAAATTCATGAACGGCAGACTTCAGGAAACCGACGAATTCAGCTTCCCCATTTCCGTCTCTACCAAAAGGGTCAACTCTTCCTCATAGCCGCCAGTAATCCGGTATTTGCGGACATATTCTTTTACGAACTTCTTCGGGTCTTTCGGCTTGAATATCCGGGTCATCTCCCGCAAACTTTCCTTCACTTCATTGTGACCTTTCGTTGCCATACCAAATTCCCTCCCAGAACGTTTCTAGTTCAATGCTCCGATCTCGAGAATACGTAACAAGCAGTACTTCATGAAGTCAGCTTACGGTTTAACTTATTCAGCTGGCGCATGACACTATACATACCCGAACCTCTTCCCGATGAATCAGGCACGCGAGAACAGCGTCTTGCATATATACCGGTCTTAGCAAAACAAGGAAAGACCTTATGTCCCCCTATTGTAACATATTCAGCTGGCAGTTACAGCTTTCTTCCAAACACCCATTTTTTTGGATTGGCCGATTTGTTTATTGGGATCATGCTCCGCTGGTTAAGATAAGGTTAGATTCGATTATAGCTTCGGGACGTTAATTCCGCGTTAATCATACTATTGTATTCTCTAACAGGAGGACATACATGATAAAACAGCCCGCTGACGCCGGTCGTAATTGGAGCACTATCGATCAAACCGTTCGAAAGGATTACTCCAAAATTCGCAGCTTGCTGGTATGGCAAAGCGGAAGGCTCAGGTTCGAGGCGTACTACAACGGATACGGCGCCTCAAGCTTGCATGATCTTCGGTCCGCGACCAAAAGCGTGCTCAGTCTACTGATCGGCATCGCCGATCGCCGGGGCGAGCTCCCCGCAATGGATCAGCCGGTTTGGGCGGACGTCAAAGAACATGCTCCCGTAAGGCCCGATCCCGCATGGTCCCAGCTAACCCTGCGTGAACTGCTGACGATGACAAGCGGGCTCTACTGGCAGACCGGTCCGAAGCTGGGAGAACGGTTTATTCACCGGTTCCACCGCAGCCGGAATTGGAGAAATTTCATCCTGCGGCTCCCGGTCGTCCCGGAGCAGCGCGGCACATTTATGTACTGCAGCCCCTGCTCGCATTTATTGTCCGTGCTGCTGTCGAAATGGACAGGATGCACCGCTTTAAGCTATGCGACCACCCATTTGTTTCGACCGTTAAATATCGCTGACGTCCGCTGGAAGGCAAGCCCGGAAGGCCATTCCGGCGGGCATGTCGGGCTCCATATGACCGCTGGGGATATGCTGAAAATAGGCATTGTGTGCCTTCAAAACGGCGCTTGGGAAGGCCGCCCCCTCGTATCGCCGGAATGGATCGCCCGCGCGCTGTCTCCCCAATGCCCTCCGTTCTACGCCTATGGCCGGTACGGCTACCACTGGTGGAACGACGAAGCCGCGGGCATCCGTTACAGCTACGCCCATGGGCATGGGGGACAGCAAATTTATGTGATACCCGATCTGGAGGCGGCGGTTGCAATCTCCTCGGAGAGCGAGGTCAAACGATATAGAAATCCGAAAGCTTTGCTTGAACGTAAGATTCTGCCCGCACTTCAATCCATGTAAAGGGAGGAAGGTCCTTGAACGCGAAGACGCCAAAAATCATGATTCTCTACGCCAGCTACGGGGACGGGCATTACCGGGCCTCCAAAGCCATCGAGGCCGGCTTTCGCAGCAGAGGTATCCGCGATGTCGTATTGCTGGATCTAATGGCGGAAGCCCACCCCAGACTGAACGAACTCACAAAATTTATATACTTGACCAGCTTCAAGGCTCTGCCCTCCTTGTACGGATGGATTTACAATGTCACCAAGGATTTGCGGATCGGGGCGACCTTTCTGCGGGCGGTGAACTCCATCGGTTCGGGGACTTTGAAAAAAGCGATCAGTCGGCACCAGCCGGACCTGGTGATTCACACGTTCCCCCAGCTGGCCCTGCCGGATTTGATCGAGCGGGCCTCCCTCTCCCTGCCGCTCGTCAACGTGATTACCGATTTTGACGTTCATGCGAGATGGCTGCATGCGGGAGTCGACCGGTACTATGTGGCGACCGAGGATATGAAGCGGGAAATGATCGAACGCGGCGTCCCGGAGGAACGCGTCCTGGTAAGCGGGATTCCGCTTCGGCCGGATTTCCGGTGCGACGGAAATTCTCCCGCCGTTTCGGGGATCGGCCACGCTTTAAATCCAAATAAAAAAACGATTCTGCTCATGGCCGGCGCATCCGGCGTAATGCAGGGAAACCGGGATATTTGCGAGGCTTTGCTTGCCGGAGGAAACTATCAGGTCCTTGCCGTATGCGGACGAAATGAGGAGTTGTATCAGAAGCTTGCCCTTCAGTTCGGCGACCACCCTGACTTCCACTTGTTCGGCTTTGTCGATGAGGTTGCCGAATTTATGCTGGCAAGTGACTGTATCATCACCAAGCCGGGGGGAATCACGCTATCGGAAGCGCTCGCCTGCCGTCTGCCGCTCTTTCTGTACCGGCCTGTTCCCGGACAGGAGCTGAACAACGCCCGTTACCTGGAAAACAAAGGGATTGCCCGCATCGCCCGCGACCCGCGCTCCCTGCATGCCGGGATCGACGCTTTGCTGCAGGACAGCCGGCAGTTGGCCCGCGTCAGCGCCAATATGGAAAACCTCCGCAAGCCGATGGCCGCGGAGGTCATAGTCAACGATATCCTGGATCAATGGTTTCAGCCCGCTTCCTGCAAGCCCTCGCCTGTGCAAATCGGTTCTGCCCACCCCAGGCTCGTCATACATTGAGTACTAGGTAGGCATCCGTATTAGAAAGCAGGTGATCCCTTGTCCCCTTTCAAATCATCCACAGGCCTGTATGAAAATGTAGCCGGTTTTCTCTGCTATCTGTTCGCCTTCGTAGGCGGGATCGTGTTTCTGGCCGTGGAACGAAGAAGCCGTTTCGTGCTGTTTCACGCCTTGCAGTCCGTCATTCTGTTCGGCGGGCTGATGGTTTTTCACGCGCTGGCCGGATTTCTGCCCATCATCGGCACCGTCGTCGGCCTGCTCCTCTCTATTGTAGGCCTGGTTCTGTGGCTGGTCCTCATGCTGGCCACCCTCCAAGGGAAATGGCTGAAGCTGCCATGGATCGGAGAGCTAGCGGAAAAACAGTTAAACCGCATGTAGCCTTCAGCAGGAGAAAAGCGCGCCTATTCCCATCCCTATTCCCAGCCTCATCCGGCAGGCAGCGGGCACCCGGTTCAGTTCAAGCAGAGCAAAGCTACTCCTTTGCGGGAACCGGTGTGCCTTTCCGGCCGAGACCGTTGAACAAGAGGTTCATGACAATAGCCGTAAAGCTGCCCGCCACAATGCCGTTATCCACCAAAATGCGCAGCCAGGACGGCAGGCTGTCGAAGATTTCCGGCACGACCGTCACGCCGAGCCCCATGCCGACCGAACAGGCGATAATCAGCAGATTTTCATGCCGGTTCAAATCCACCTGATCGCCCAACATCCGAATTCCCGAGGAAAGAACGAGGCCAAACAGAGCGATCATCGCTCCCCCAAGCACGGAGGTAGGCACCAGTTGAGTCAGCGCCGCGATCTTCGGCACGAAACCGATCAGAATCAACAGGCCGCCGGCAACCACGATGACGTCACGGGTTTTGACCCGGCTCATTTGTACAAGCCCCACGTTTTGCGAATAAGTCGTATAAGGGAACGAGTTGAAAATACCGCCCAGCATGATCGCCAGACCTTCGGCCCGGTAGCCGCGCGCCAGATCCTTGGACGTAATGTCTTTATCCACGATTTTGCCGAGCGCCATAAAGACACCGGTCGATTCCGCAACACTGACGATCGCCACGAGGATCATCGTCAAAATCGCCGATGCGTGAAAGGTCGGCGTACCGAAGTAAAACGGCTGGACCATGTGAAACCAGCTGGCTTCCTTTAAAGGCGTCAAATCGACTTTACCCAGCAGCGCCGCCGCGAGGGTGCCGGCAATCAAGCCGATCAGGACGGAAATGGAGCGCAGAAAGCCTTTGGCAAAGCGATTCATCAAAACCACGAACAACAGTACGCCGAACCCGAGCGCCAGGTTGGCCGGGCTCCCGAAGTCGGGCTTGGACACGTCGCCGCCGCCCAAGTCGGTCAAGGCCACGGGAATCAGGGTCACCCCGATAATCGTTACGACCGAACCGGTCACGACCGGCGGAAATAAAGCGATCAGTTTCCCGAACAAGCCGGAAAACAGGAAGACGAACAGGCCGGAGGCGATGATCGCTCCGTAAATCGCACTGACACCCATGCCGTCCGTAAGCCCGATGGCGATCATCGGAGATACGGCCTGAAAGGCGCAGCCCAGCATGACGGGAAGCCCGATCCCGAAGAAGCGGTTCCCCCATACCTGCAACAGCGTCGCCACCCCGCAGGCCAGCAAGTCGATGGAAATCAGATAGGTCAACGCCTCATGCGACAAGTTCAGTGCCCCGCCCACGATGAGCGGTACGATCACCGCGCCGGCATACATGGCCAGCACATGCTGAATGCCGAGCGACAGCGTTTTGAGGGGATGGCGGTTCCTTTGAAAAATCCTTTCACGTTCCATGAATATGAAAGCTCCTCTCCCTGATAAGCCCGGAATTGTTCCGGTTTTCTGTCAATATTTCATTCGTTCAGGCCTCGTGCACTTCTTCCACAAAGGTAACCGTCCCGTTCTCCAACGAGGCGATCCGGACGAGCGATTCGACCCTGTAGCCCGCCTCTTCCAGCAATCTTGCGCCGGGCTGGAACGATTTCTCGATGACGATGCCGATTCCGACCACGGAAGCGCCGACTTGCTCCACAATTCGGGCCAAGCCAAACGCCGCCTCCCCGTTCGCCAAAAAGTCGTCGATGATCAGCACCCGGTCTTCGGGATGCAAAAACTTCCGTGACACCGTAATCTCATTGCTTTCCCGCTTGGTAAAGGAATATACTTTCTCCACCAAGATGTTGTCCTTTAGGGTCAGAGATTTGTGTTTCCGGGCGAAGATCATCGGTACGCCCAACTCCAGCGAAGTCATAATCGCCGGAGCGATGCCGGACGACTCGATCGTCAGCACCTTGGTAATGCCTTCGCCGGCAAATCTGCGGGCGAATTCGCTCCCCACTTCCCGCATCAGGACAGGATCCATCTGATGGTTCAGAAACGAATCCACCTTAAGGACGTTCTCCCCCAGGACAATCCCTTCCGCCATGACTTTATCTTTTAAAAGCTTCATACCGTCGTCTCCTCCTAGACATCATTCTTCTTGTTCCGTCCCCCGCAAAGCATGAAAAAAAAGCCCATATCCCGGACCGCCCGGAATATGGACTAAACAAAGGGAGAAAACCGACGTAAACTGGCGAGAGTCCCCCACGCCTCAGGATCCCGCCCTAAGCGCGCGGCTTCCAGCCAACCCGCGGTTCTCCCCGTAGTCCGATCATTCCGGTGATCGGGTAGAGACATGCAGGCCGATTCCTGCACATATACGAGAAAATATATGAAAAAAAATGTCGATTTTCATGCAACGTTAGAAGTATAACGCATACCGGGCGAAGAAATAAAGAGGAAATTTTATGACCGGCTTGGCGGCCGGCCTAGAGAGGTCGGGACTCTCCGGGGAGGAGATGGTTTAACAGGGAACGAAGCTCCGTATCTTCCTTGTAACTTTTGTCCCCCGTGTCCAGGCGCCGGATTTTAATCTGGGAGTAGTCCGCTCCCGGGTTCGTCGGCTTAAAAATCAGATCCTGTTTGTCCTCCAGGCGCAGTTTGTACCCCATCTCATCAAACATGGATAGGAAGTCCTGCTCGGAAGGAATCTCCCCTTTTTTCAAAAAGATTAAACCCCTTAATTCTTTCACTTCATTTTTATGATATACGTCAAAATGTACGATGCACTCCATAGTCTTCGTGCTCCTTTCATTCATGTAATTGACGATCCCGCGATGATGTTAAGCGTTCCCCCCGCTCTACGTTTTCATCCGGGCGGCGAACTTGAAGTCCTCTGAATGAAACGCAAGCGGCACGGCTCAAGAGGATGCTTCCTCCCGGAATCCGTGCCGTCCGGCAGCGGGTGCCTCTCCTTCTACTACGGATATGACCTCCGTATATCGGGCCCCACTTTTTACAAATTGGTGAAATCGTCAACGCCTATCCTAAATTTGCTCCGAACCGCAATGAGGGCACCATTTGGTCCCTTTAACGAGGACCGAAGAACAGATCTGACAGCTTACGGTCGGAATCCCCGTTTCCAGCGCGGAGGATACCTGTTTCTTCGGCGGCTCCACATTTTCCTTCCAGGTGCGGATCCGGCGGTCCAGCTCTTCCTGACGCTCCCGTTCCCGTTCCAGCTCCCGCTTACGGCGAAATTCGTCATGCTCCCGTTCCTCTTCGACTACCGGGGACATCGTTGCCACCGGCTCTTTATAGATGATCGTTTCGTCCGAAACCGGCTCCGCGAACAAAGACAGCGGATCCTGAAGACCATGGTCCCGATCCTCCTCCGCCTCCTTGGCGGGGCTCTTCTTGCCGACCGCCGTCTTCGCCTTATCAAGCTTGCGTCCGCAGTATTGGCAGAACAGCGCGTCTTCGGCAATCGCTTTGCCGCAAGCGCCGCACAGCCGTTCATTTTTCAGCTCGGCGATTTTCGCGCGGATTTCATCCCGCTCTTCCGACAACAGATCGCAGGTTTTGGCCAGCTCGACCATCTCTTTTTCCGCATTGGACATATCTTTGCGGGAATAACCCTCATAGAAGACTTCGCCCATCTTTTGGAAATAGAGCCCCATCTCTCGCTCAATATTCGAAATCTGTGTGTTCAGCCTCCCGATCTCCACGGCGTTTTGCGCGCGGTCGGTCACTTTTCCAGCACCGTCTTTAATCCTCTGTAAAAAATTCATGAATGCAATCCTCCCATTCCATTACTTTCCCAAATAAGAAACCCGGAAAGCTCTATGCGCTTGTAACCTCTTTATCATTCCTATGAGATAAATTCTAGAAGTTATCATACCAGATTTGCGGCTGTGGTGAAAATCTGCCCTTTGATTCATCGGAATGGCCCCCGTGTATTAATGTGTAGATCTGATCGTTCCACAAAGGAGAGGAGAAATGGCGAATGGTATCCCCGAAAAAAACTTACTTTATTTCCGTGACGCACCGGCTCGTTCAGGAAGTGCCGAACGATTCCGCCGAATTTGAAGTTCTGCTCGACGAGGAAGATCTCTCGGTGCTTCGCGACAAGCTCGAAGAGCTGGCCAAGGAAGACGAGTATACCTTGAAGCGGGCGCCCGTGCCCTATAAATCCGCCGACCATGACGAGGCGCCGGATCAGTTCAACCGCCGGCTGACCGAGATCTACGTGCTGCTGTACCGCAACGGGACCGAGAAGACCCGGGAGGCGATCATGGGGATGGGCGTGCTCAGCAATTTATCCAACACGGACTACAACCATCCGGGATATAACGGCGGGACCCCGTTAAACAAGTAAACGCCGCCGCTTTCGACAATTGGAGGCTTTCCGTCATTTCTTTTGAAATTCCAGGCCTATTCAAGGTAAAATAAACCTAAGAACTTCAGAAGAAATGGGAGTAGATTAGACTGAGTATATCCAACCCGAGTAACAAGGACAGCCTGCTGAACCAGTTGGACCTTCGCGAACTGTATCAATGGGAGATCAAAGATGACGAACTGCGCAAGTTGGAGGAGTGGAAGAAGCTCCCCACGCTGTACCAGCTCGCTCTGGATGAACTGAAGAACAAGATCAAGCTGGTCCAGACGGAGTGGAAGATTCATAACGGATACAGTCCGATTGAACACATCAAGACCCGGATCAAGGAACCGAGAAGCATTCTGGAAAAACTGGAACGCAAAGGCTTCGCGTTGACGGTCGACAATATGGTAAATCAGATTCACGACATCGCGGGCATGCGGATCGTCTTTTCCTTTGCCCAGGACATTTACAGCCTGCTGGACCACCTTCGGCAGCGCGAGGATATCAACATCATTGAAATCAAGGATTACATCGAGCATCCGAAGCCGAACGGCTACCAGAGCCTGCATGTCATCGTGGCGGTCCCCTTGACCCTGTTCGAAGGTCAGCGGTGGATGAAGGTGGAAATTCAAATGCGTACGCTGGCGATGGATTTTTGGGCGAGCATGGAGCACATTCTTTACTATAAGTATGATAAGCAGGTGCCTTCGCATGTCATCCGCGAGTTGACGGAGGCGGCCAGAGCGGCGGACGCCCTGGACAAAAAAATGCACGGGCTGCGCCGGGAAATCATGGGGGCCTCGGAAATCCCCGCCCGGCGGACCGAAACCGAATCCCTGCCGAAATAGACGACTCTCCACTTCAAAAAAAAGGCTGTCCCCTGCCGTGTTAAACGGTGAGGGACAGCTTTTTTGACACCGCACGCTAGGCGGTCTAACGCGTTTTTTTGGGCGAATGCGCCGCCGCAAGATCGGCGGCGCGCTCCATCACCCGGCCGGCGACCAGGGAAAGGCCGCGGGCCGCGCCGGGGACGCCGGGCAGCAAGAGGCGGGCCCACGAGGCGGCGTCAGGTCCGGGCCCGTGCCCGGGTTCCACGTCCGGAGGCGCAAGCTCCCGCAGCTCCGCCTCCACGTCGTGGAACTGCGGCCCGGGCAGGTGCAGCCGCCCCTCGGCCGCCAGCTCCGCGAGCCACTCGGCGACGTTCGGCCCGTCGCCCGCCGCGGAGCGCTGCGCCTCCGGCCCGCCCGCCGTTTGGCGGAGGGCCTCCTCCGGCGCCGGCAGCGGCTGGGCCGCGGCCCAGCGCTCCAGCACGGCCGCGGCCAGCGCCTCCGGCGTCCAGCCGAGCAGCGCGAGCCGCAGGCCGGGGTCGGCCGCCCAAGCGGCGTCGGCGGCGGCCAGGGCCTGCGGCACATGGCCGCCGCCGGGGGCCGCGCCGCAGGCGCACACGGGCGCCGCGGCAGGGCCCGGCTCCCGCCGCCACGGCGGCAGCTCGGGGAGCAGGGCGGACAGCGCCGCTGCCCCCTCCTCCAGCAGGCCGGCCAGAATCAGCGGCCGGCCCTCGAGCTGCCGCAGCAGGCGGTCGCCGTCCGCGCCGCCCGGCGCGGGAGCCGGCAGCTCGACGACGCAGAGCGGCGGCGGAGCCGTGTCGGCCGCCGCTTCCACGCCGCTTGCGCCTTCCGCCGCGCGCTTGCTCCGGCGCGCCCCGTTTCCGCGCGGCGCTTCTCCCGGGAAAATCACGCGCAGCGCCCCCGGCACCGGCTCCAGTTTCACAGATTCAAGGGTCTCCGTTCTCCGGCTCATCTCGCATCCTCCTCGATGATATTTCCCGCACCCTGCAGCATCACCAGGCCGCGCAGCTCTTCATCGGACATTTCCGTAAGCCATTGCTCTCCCGACCCGACGACCTGCTCGGAAAGCGTCTTTTTTCGTTCGATCAGTTCATCGATCCGTTCCTCCAGCGTTCCCTGGCAGATGAGCTTATGCACCTCCACGTTTTTCCGCTGCCCGATCCGGAATACCCGGTCCGTGGCCTGATTCTCCACAGCCGGATTCCACCAGCGGTCATAATGAATGACATGATTGGCCCTCGTCAGATTAAGTCCCACGCCCCCGGCTTTCAGCGACAGGACGAATATAGGCGCACCCGTTCCCTCCTGGAAGGCTCGAACCATCGCGTCCCTTTCCGGCTTGGGAACGGCTCCATGCAGGAAAAACGGAGTATCCCCGTAACGTTCGGCCAGCTTCACCCGAAGAATCTCCCCCATTTGCACATATTGCGTAAAAATAAGGGCGGCCTCCCCGTTATCCATGATGAGATCAAGCAGCTCGGTCAGCCGTTCCAGCTTGCCCGACCGTTCCGGGTCTGCCCCTGGGACAAAAGTTCCTCTCGCCCCAAGCCGCGGATGGTCGCAAATCTGCTTAAGCCGGGTCAGCGACGACAAGACCAGGCCTTTGCGGGCTATGCCGCCGCTGCCTCCGATTCTGTCCATGAGATCGGCCGTGACGGCCTCATACAGCCTGGCCTGTTCCGCCGTAAGCGAACAGTACGATTTCAGTTCGATCTTCTCCGGCAGATCCTTGCGGATATCCGGGTCGCTCTTCAGCCGGCGCAGCAAAAACGGAGCCACCAGCTTGCGCAGCCTTCCCAGCTCGGCGGACTGCGGGTCACCGCCCCCGGTGTACTTGGCCCGGAAGGAAGCGTGCGTTCCCAGATATCCCGGGTTGAGGAACTGAAAAATCGACCATAGTTCGCTCAGCCGATTCTCCACCGGCGTGCCGGTCATGGCAATCCGCTGCGGCGCGCTCAGCTTCATCACGCTCTGAGCCTGCTTGGTGCCGAAGTTTTTAATGTACTGCGCTTCATCCAGTACAATCGTCTTCCATTCCAGCTCCCGCAGTTCTTTGCCGTCGCGTCCCGCCAATTGATAGGTCGTAAGCACCACATCGCTGTTCCGGCATTCCATAGCCAGCCGATCCCCGTGCAGCCGGTCGCTCCCATGATGAATGTATAGTCGCAGCTGCGGCGCGAACCGGTTCAGTTCCCGCTGCCAGTTCCCGAGCAGCGAAGTCGGGCACACGATCAGGCTGGTCCCCGGCGAAGCCGCCAGGCCGTCCAGCAGCTCCGTAATGACCTGGACCGTTTTGCCCAGCCCCATATCGTCGGCCAGCAGTGCGCCGAAGCCCAGTTGACGCATCGCCGCCAACCATTGGAAGCCCCGCTCCTGGTAAGGGCGGAGTGTTCCGTTCAGCGCTTCGGGCACCGGGCGTGGCTTGGCGTCCCGCAGCAGCTCGCCGCTCATCAGAACGGCAAGCAGGCCTTCCGTCTCCACCCGCTCGACCCGCAGCCCTTCAAACCGGTGATCCTCGTCGGTACCCGAAGCCAGGTACATCAGGTCCCGGAAGGTCAACGTGCCGCTTTCCTGCCGCTTCATAAACTTCAGCACCTGGCGAAGTTCCTTGACGTCGATTTCGATCCATTCCCCGCGGAACAGGACGAGCGGGGATTTCAAGGCAGCCAGCCGGGCCAACTCCTCCCGGGTCAGTTCCTGCCCGTTCAGCACGGCGCCCGCCTCGAAAGCAATCAACTGCTGGACGCCTAGTCCGGCCCCCTCGTCTTTGCTCTCGGGCGTGGTCCCCCAGCTCGAGGCCTTGATTCTCACCCCGGCGGGGCGACGGCCTTCCCGGGTCCAGCGGGACGGCATCTGTACCGTCACCCCCTGCTTGCGGAGGAGCGCCACGGACCGGCCCAAAAAGGCGACCATCTCCGCGGGTTCCAGCGTGACGGCCTCCGGCCGGGGCCCTTCCAACGCCCCCGCGATCTCCGGCGACATCTCCGCCGCTTTCTTCAAGCGGAGCAGCAGGCTTTCTTGCACCTTGCCGTACCTCCGCCCGCGAATCTCCATTTCCGCGTGCGGATAGCTCCAGATCAATCCGGCGGGCAGCAGTACGGCCGGATCCTCGGCCCCTTCGCCCCAGAACGAAAGGCGCCAGGCCAGCCCGGAATCCGGCACGCCGCTCCCCGAGGGCAGCGGCTCGATCCGCAGGCACAGCCGGAGCGTACCCGCGGACCTGCCTCCCGGCTCTTCCTCCTCGGCACGCGGACGTCCCCCGCCGATTTCGGCAACATCTTCCGCCAACTGCTCGATCTCCGCCGTATGGCCTGTAAGGTCAGGCGGCGTCCCGGCGGTCAGCAGGCCGTTCCACCAAAGCTCGGAGATCGGCGAGGCGCCTCTGCGGTAATCGGCCCGCGAGGGATTCAGCTTCCGGCCAAGGTCCTGCACGGCCTTGCGGACTTCGTGATCCACCATCGCCGTCAGAAAGGAATGCAGCAATGCCATCTGACGGCCGGCGATCGTTCCGCTCTCCGCCGCTTCGGCCGGCTGCTGCATGGCGGCCAAACCAAGCGGGGGCATGGATTCGGCCAGCCGGCGGAAGCGTCCGGCGTCTTCCTCCCGGTCAAGCAGCGGTCCCCAGACGGCTCGGGCCGAAGCTTGGGTCAAGCGCCGGCGTCCCTGAGGGCCCGCCGCCGCCCGCAACCCCGGCACGATTCTCCCCCGGCGCAGCAGGTCGAGGGCAAAGCGGGCCGCCGTGCTCCAGTAGGAGAATTCCGGCCCGGGCCGCACGCCTCTGGGTGCGTAATAACCTTCGTCCCAGTTCAAAAGAAGCCGCCAGGCTTCCGGCACCGGCAGCGCCAAACCTTCCAGCGTCCGGCCGATCAGCCCTTTCCGTTCTCCGCCGCCCGCGGACCTTCTCCCCGGGGCGACGGGATACCTCACTTCGGCAAGCCGAAGGGCCGCATGCTGAAACGGACGCAATCCCGGAACCGGCTCCAAAGGCCGTACCGCTGCCGTCCAGGCATCCACTTTGCTCTCCGATATCTCGCCCGAGAAGCAAAAAAACACATCCCCAAGCCATATTCCATAAAGGCGTTGATTCATGGTGATCTCCTGTCGTTCCCGATTCTCATTCCCTTAAAACACACTAGTTCTATCTTATACGAAACCTTTCCTATATAAAACCGCTCTTCTTTCCGACTTTTTCCCGGTCGGTTTGTTCCGTCCCCCATTTTTTGAAGTTCCTCGCGGAAATTGTTTTTCCGGGAATGGGTATATTCATATAGTAAACGCAATGAAGCAACTTATAACCGGATAAAGGAGGCCGCATCCATGTTCAATAGCAAGGCTTGCCGATGGTGGAACATATTATTCTTTTTCGCCTTGGTGGCGGTAAATGTCATGGCGGAGACACTTCCTTTGGGCGGCGCGAAAACCGGGGAGTTGTCCGACCGCTATCCCTCCCACCTGACCCCCGAAGGGTATGCCTTCATGATCTGGAATGTCATCTATCTTCTGATCGGCTGTGCGGTGGTCTATCTCTTTCGGCGAAAAAACGACGAGGCCAAATGGATGCGGACTTATACGGCATGGTTCGGGCTCTCTTGTCTATTCAACATAAGCTGGCTGCTGTTATGGCACCAGGAATACCTGCCGCTTTCCTTCGGGGCTACGCTGCTGCTCTTATGGTCCCTCTTCCAGCTCCACCGCCATACCCGCGTCACTCCTCGGCCGGCTTTGGGGGAAATCTGGTTCATCCGTTTTCCCTTTAGCCTGTATCTGGGCTGGATCCTGACCGCTACGCTGGTTAATCTGCAGATCCTTGTGCAGCACGTTATTCCTTCCCGCTCTTTGCCCGATCTTCCGGCAATTTGGCTGGCAGCGGGGCTGCTCATCGGCGGAACGGCCGTCGTTTTCCTGCTCGGCAGCCGCACCCGCGATGGAGTTCTCCCTCTGCCGGTGGCCTGGGGATTTGCCGCGATCGCGGACAAGCATTCCGAAGAACGGGTGGTGTTTGTGACCGCGGGCTTGGCAGCGGCCCTCCTGTTTCTACTGGCCGCCTCCCTGCTCTTCTTTCGCGCCCGGGAAAGGGACTGACGAAGTCTCTCAAGGATCGAATCCGCAAGCCATAACCCCCTTGGGCCGGACGAACTACACGCCGCATGCCCCGCTCTAACGGACATCATAGACGCTATTTCGCGGAGATCCGCATTTTCGGAATTCTAACGGAAATATTAGCGCCTATTTGTCCAATTTCCCGTCGAAATGATCTCATTTTACTGAAATAGCGGCTGCTGCGTCCGTTAGAATCTGAAAGTGCCCTTCATGAGCGAAATAGCGGCTATGGCTTCCGTTAGAAATTTTCGGCCGAGCCTTAAGCCGGGGCCGTCCCCACTGTCGACTCAGCACCCAGCCGACCCTTGGCCTAGGACCGGACGAACTACACGCCGCGTGCTCGCTCTAACGGTCATCATGGACGCTATTTCGTGGAGATCCTCACTTTTGGGATTCTAACGGAAATATTAGCGCCTATTTGTCCAATTTCCCGTCGAAATGATCTCATTTTACTGAAATAGCGGCTGCTGCGTCCGTTAGAATCTGAAAGTGCCCTTCATGAGCGAAATAGCGGCTATGGCTTCCGTTAGAAATTTTCGGCCGGGCCTTAAGCCGGGGCCGTCCCACTGTCGGCTCAGCACCGCCCAGACGATCCTTAGCGCCTAGGACCGGACGAACTACACGCCGCGTGCTCGCTCTAACGGACATCATAGACGCTATTTCGCGGAGATCCGCACTTTCGGGATTCTGACGGAAATAAGCGCCATGGCAGCCGTTAGAATTTTGTCTCTAATAAGCCGGGCGAACCGGGCATATTTTTATAACGAAACAGAGGCCCCACCAAGTCTCTTCGACTGGCGGAGCCTCTGTTTCCCCAACATTCGCCTTATTTGAAAGCGACCGCTTCGATCT
This sequence comes from Paenibacillus sanfengchensis, assembly GCF_036864765.1. Taxonomy (NCBI): domain Bacteria; kingdom Bacillati; phylum Bacillota; class Bacilli; order Caryophanales; family Paenibacillaceae; genus Paenibacillus; species Paenibacillus sanfengchensis. The sequence goes on from NZ_JBAGJC010000006.1 coordinate 93,311, forward strand.
CCACAAGGCCGTCCTTCGGCAGGCGGGCCACCTCTATGGCGCTGCGGGCAGGATACGGCTCGCTGAAGAAACGCCCGTAAATGGCATTTACCGTAGCGAAGTCGTTCATATCCTTCAGGAACACCGTTGTCTTCACGACTTTATCCAACCCTGTCCCCGCGGCCTCCAAAATAGCGCCCAGATTCCGCAGCGCCTGTTCGGTTTGCGCCTCGATCCCCGCGGCAAGCTCGCCCGTCTGCGGGTTCAGACCGAGTTGGCCGGAAGTGAACACATGCTCCCCGATCTGAATAGCCTGCGAATAAGGCCCGATGGCTCCCGGCGCCGCTGTGGTGGAAATCACTTGTTTACTCATCGTTCATCCCTCTTTTTTTAAAATTTCTTATATTGTAGCCAGATTTGGGCTCCGAACGCAACCGGCGAGACGGGCTTTTTCCCGTGTTTCAGCCAGGCCGGTAATCTAATGGCTGTTATAGCCGTTATTTCTCGGCTCCCGGCGCAAGCGGCAGGTACAAAGAAAACGTGCTGCCGACGCCCTCCTTGCTCTGCAGACGGATAAAGCCCCCCAGCAGACGGGCCAGTTCTTTGCTGATCGAGAGCCCCAGACCGGTTCCCCCGTATTTCCGGCTGATGGACCCGTCCGCCTGGCGGAAGGCTTCGAAGATGGCCTCCTGCTTATGATGCGGGATGCCTATGCCGGTGTCCGTGACCGCGAAGACGATCCACTCCCCCGGCAGCACCTTACCGTCCGGCGGCAGCTTGCGGATTTCCAGCTTCACTTGCCCCTGGTGGGTGAATTTGAAGGCGTTGGACAGCAAATTCCGCAGTATTTGCCCCACCCGCTGGGAATCGGACACTATTATGCTGGGCAAGCCCTTTTCAAGGGAGACCTGGAACCGGATATCCTTATGCCGGGCGATATGTTCGAAATGCATCTCCAGCGTCTCGGCTATTTCCGCCAGCACCACCGTCTCCCGCGCGATTTCCATGTGTCCCGCCTCCACCTTGGACAAATCCAGGATATCATTAATGATGCCGAGCAAATCTTGTCCCGATTTGTAAATAATCGTACCGTAATTAGGGTTTTCATCGCCGTTCTTTCCCCGTTCCTCCCCCTCTTCCGTTTCCGCCAGAATTTGAGCCAAATTAATGATGCTGTTCAGCGGTGTTCTCAGTTCATGGGACATATTGGCCAAAAATTCCGACTTATACTGCGAGGCCAGCGCCAATTGCTCGGCCCGTTCCTCCAGGTCCAGCTTCGCCTTCCGCAGTTCCTCGGTCTGCATTTGCAGCAGATTGTTGGTGTAGCTGAGCTCCATCGTATGCCTCCGCTCCAGTTGAAAATCCCAGAGAATGAGCGCAAACGCGAGGCTCATAGCGACGGTCAGCGGGAAGGTTACGGGCGCAATCTCCAGCAGGTACTGCTTGGCGGGAATGACGCCGAACACGCCGATGTTGATCGTATTGACGACGTTCGTGACGAGGATGGTAACCATCGCCTTGATCGTTAGCCGATAATCGGTGCGCCGCATCCAAATATTAAGCAGGGCGCAGACCACCCCCATAATCGACATATTGATCAGCCCGGCCATGGCCGCCTCGTTCACCCCGAGCGACAGTCTGGCCAGTCCGATGCCGAGGCCGATCAACACCAGCGCCCCGGGTCTCTTGTAGACGGCGGAAGCGATAATTAAAGGGACCAGGCGCAGATCGAAGATCACGTTTTCGCTGAGTTGAAATCCGAACTCCATACAGAGCCATCCGGAAAAAATAAAGAGCGTCAGGGATAACGCGTAGTTTATTTTCGGGTCGATTTTCGAAAAGGCATACTTATAGACCACATTCACGAGGTAAGCAAATGTGATCAGCATCCCCAGATTAAGCAGAAACATTTTGCCAAAACCCATAAGCTCACTCCCGGTATCTATTCCTCCTGTTAGGCTCTTCCATCTTAACATATCCGGCGGCGCAGGAAAGAGATGAATCGATTTGCAAATATTTGCATAAATATAACAAAAAAAAGGGCGCAAATCAGATTCGATTCGCGCCCTTTTTCCAGAAGAGCGGATGTGAAAGCGGGCTGCGTTCCGCGTCTCGCTTCCGCAGGCTGGTCCACAGGCCTCGAAGTCCGCCACGTTTGGGCAAAGGCTCGGGTTCGGACTCGGGCAGCGGCTCAACTTCCACTTCCCGCAAAGAATAGTAACGGAGATGATAGGTGTTGACCGTATCCCCTTGGACCGTCACCACGCTGTCTCCCCGCATCTCGATGATTTTTCCGGTGATTACGCGGGATACATACATCCTTTCGCCTCCGATAGTTCAGGCTAAGCCGCGAGTCTACTTGCGGGCACGTGCCCAGTCTTCGTACTCCCGCTCGGCGGCATCCTTGGTGTGTCCGTAACGCTCCTGAAGTTTGCCTACAAGCTTATCCTTCTCCCCGGCGATAATATCCAGATCGTCATCCGTCAGCTTGCCCCATTGCTTTTTGGCTTCGCCTTTGATCTGGTTCCATTTTCCCTTAAATACGTTCTCGTCCATCTCAAGTCAACTCCTTGTCCGATTTGTAACAAAGCAAGATGAGCATATGGAACTTTCCGTATATGTTCTAAATACCCTCAGCCCATGCCTTTGAACCGCCGTGCAATCCGCCCTTGTCCCTGAAAACAAAACAAACCCAATGAAATTATTGGGCTTGTTTCTTTACTTGCTTGTTGCGATAGGCTTCGATAAAAAGCTCAGCAAAATATGGATCCCACTGGGTTCCGCGGCCTTCTTCCAGAATCGCTACCGCCTTCTCTTCGTCCAGTCCCTTCCGGTAAGGGCGGTCGGAAGTCATGGCGTCAAAAGCATCGGCGACCGCAATGATCCGGCCGAACAGCGGAATGTCGTCCCCCATTAATCCATCCGGGTAACCGGCGCCGTCGTAACGCTCATGATGCGACCTTACACCGGGCAAAAAAGGCTCCATCGCATCGGCCGGTTCGATCCGTTTTAGAATCGCTTCTCCCAGCACGGGATGCTCCTTGATACGTTCCCACTCCTCATCGCTCAGTTGTCCTTCCTTTAATAGAACCGAATCGGGGATCCCCATTTTTCCGATATCGTGAAGAAGCGCCGTTTTCCTCAGGTCCTGAAGCTCCTCTTCGGAAAGACCGGCGAGCCTCCCGATTTCGACCGCATATTCCGCGACCCGCAGGGAATGGCCGGCCGTGTAACGATCGCGGGCATCCAGGGCAGCCGCCAGCGTGGCAAAATAGCTCTCCAGCAGTTGATTGTTGCGTTCGGCCTGAACTTGGATTCCGCGCAGCATATGATTAAACCCGGAAACAAGCCGCGAGAACTCGTCGGAGAACAGATCGCTCGCTCCGGACCGAAGCTGCCCGATTTTTACCTCGGCCATCTTTTCGTAAAGATGCTGGATCGGCAGCACGATCTCCCGGGTCAGCAGCCTGGAGCCGATAAAGGCGAAGCCAAAGCCGACCGCGAGAATATATATCGCCCATTGCCAATAGGAAGAGTCGACAGCCATCCACTTCCCTCCCAGGCGAAATTGCACGGATAGGCTGAAAAGCAGCAGGGGGAACGCCCCGATCATAAAAAAACTCCATCTCAACTTGCGGCGAATGGATAAAAGCACCCTGCCGCCAAGGGTAAGTTCCTTGCCATATTGCCGAAGCGCCCGGGACGATAGCTCCATTAAAACCGGACGTATGGTATAGGAGGTTAAATAAAACTCGAGGAGTCCATGCATCCCGGCCACGATAATTACTCCAATGGAAGCAAGCAGGACATAATAATAAGGAATCGATAATTTTCCGATATAAATGAGCCATAGTGTTAATCCGGCAGCCGGGAGCAGCAGGCCCAACAGATGGGGGCCGAGAATGCGTTTGACGGCCAGAACCGGTAAACGATGGGTTCGTATATAAACCGTTTGGAGGTTGGAATAGCTGCCTCCTTCCTTAGCGAAGCAATTGCGGATAGGTCTGACCTGCAGGGTAAACACGAGCCATTCCAACGCGAACATAACGCAGATGGAAAAAAACAGTACCCCCGTCAACCAATAATACTCCTCGATCGAAATGTCCAAAGGGGCAAACAGCATCAGGCCGCCGGACGCCACGATCGCCAAAAGCGTACCGGCTGCATAATTGAGCTTTAAACGAGAAATAAAAGTGTTATATACCGTCAAGGAATCGCCCGTCCTTCCTTCCGTATCGCATTAGCAGAACAAAACGCTTCTTACATCATTATCGGCAGAAAAGAGAAAAGTTTTCACAAGCAACGGGAGCGGCAGCTTCATACCCGGATTTGGTGATTAATGAATTATAGAACTATAAGAAGGGAGGCCGGCTATGGACCTTACCGCACTCACGGATTCGATTATCATATTGCTGGCCAGCTTGCTCTTGATCGGCGTATTCGCCACCAAATTCTCCAGCCGTTTCGGGCTTCCGGCCCTCGTCTTTTTTATCGCTGCGGGCATGGTGCTGAGCCGATTTATTTATTTCGACAATGCCTTTCTCGCCCAATTGGTCGGGACCTTCGCTTTAATCGTCATTTTGTTTGAGGGAGGCATGCAGACCCAATATACGACGATTCGGCCCGTCATCCCCAGCGCTCTATCACTGGCCACGATCGGGGTTGTGATTACCACGGTCATTATCGGCATTAGCGCAACCAACATATTGGGGATTTCTCTGGAAGAGGGCTTGCTGTTCGGAGCCATCGTCGGAAGTACGGACGCTTCCGCCGTTTTCTCCGTGCTGGGAGGAAAAAATATCAAGGAACGCCTTACGGCGACCCTGGAAGCCGAGTCGGGAAGCAATGACCCGATGGCGGTTTTTCTCACCGTCACCCTTATCGAATGGATTCGGCATCCCGAGCATGACCTCGTTTCCCTGGCGCTTTCTTTCCTTTTGGAAATGGGATTGGGGCTGTTGTTGGGATTGGCCTTCGGCTGGCTCGCCGTTAAAGTAATTAATAGCATGAATTTTGATTCCTCGGGATTGTACCCCGTTATGGCTATCGCCTTTGCCATTTTGAGCTACGGCGTCGTCTCCGCCTTGCACGGCAGCGGGCTGCTTGCGGTTTATGTGATGGCGCTCGTGTTGGGAAATTCGGACCTGACCTACCGCCAGTCGATTCTCCAGTTCAACAAAGGTTTTGGCTGGATTATGCAAATCACGATGTTTACGCTGCTCGGTCTGCTCGTATTTCCCGGAGAACTGCCGGGAATTATGCTCCCCGGTTTGGCGCTGTCGCTCCTACTGATGCTCGTAGCCCGTCCGGTCGGCGTTTTTGTCAGTACGATGTTCTCCAAGTTCTCTTTTCAGGACAAAATCCTGATCTCCTGGGCAGGACTCCGCGGGGCGGTTCCCATCGTGCTGGCGACCTACCCGCTCATGAGCGGTTTGCCGAACGGCCCCCTTTTCTTTAATGTTGTCTTCTTTATCATCTTGACCTCGGCGGTCATTCAGGGGGCCACGATCTCCCCTTTGGCGGTGAAGCTCGGCCTGGCCGACGAAAGCGGCACCGGCCAGCATTCATTGCTGGAGCTCGTCGCTTTGGGAAAAACGAAATCGGAGATCAACCATCTCCATATCCATGCGGGAATGAGGATCATCGGCAAGGAACTGCAGGAGCTCGACCTGCCGGAAGAGGTGCTCGTGACGGCGGTCATCCGCGGCGAACAGATCATCACCCCCCGGGGAAATACCGTGATCCGGGAGGGGGATACGCTTTACATTCTCGGACCTAAGGCCCAGCGGGACAAAATTAAAGCAATTTTCAGCTTTCAGGAAATGCCGCATGTCCCGATCGTGCCCGCTCCGGATTTAATTCCGGGCGATGTGGACGAGAAAAACATGGACAAGCCTTTTCCTCCGGATAAATAAAATTTTAAAAAAATATTTTTGAAGGTAAGCTCCTCCTCCAACCCCGAAACCCCAAGCAGCGCCTTGGCTGCTGCGTTTTTCGGGGTTGTTTTTTGTCACATACTAAGTGATATTTTTCACATTAACCCCATACTATATATGCTAAAATGCCATCGAACAAAGGTTTTAGGACTCCCCAAAAAGACCTAGAAACCCAGTATTGGCGCTAGTTCGCCCTCCTACAATGTTATTAAAATGTCCGTACATTTTAATATATATATTCCAAATCGGAGGTCATTATTTATGAAGAAATATTCCATTCTTTTGTGCAGTGCCCTTCTGCTTGGCGTTCTTGCCGGTTGCGGATCCAACGGCGAAGGGAAAGGAGCCGCTCCGGCCGGCAATGCCCCTGCGGAAAGCAGCGCCCAGACGGGAGCAGACAAAGCTAATGCCGGAAGCGAGCAAGGCAAATATAAGGACGGCGTTTATTTTGCCCAAGGGGAAGCCGACGCAAAGACCGGCTGGCAATCCTACGTTACGCTGACGGTATCCGGAGGAAAAATTACGGAAGCCAAGTGGAACGCAACCAACGCCAATATCGGCGTAGACAAAGTAACCTACTCCAAAGAAGGCAAGTATGGCATGAAGGCAGGCGGCGCTCAATCCGAATGGCATGAGCAGGCCGAGAAAGCGGAGCAATACCTGATTGAGAAGCAAGATCCGAAAGCGATCAAGTTGAATGAAGAGGGCAAAACCGACGCGATTACCGGAGTTTCCGTACACGTTGACGATTTCTTTAACCTGGCGGATCAAGCTCTGACGGCCGGTCCGGTAGAAGCCGGTCCTTATAAAGACGGGACCTACCACGCCGAAGGCGATAAGTTTGACGAGAAGAGCGGCTGGAAGGAAACCGCGGACGTGGTTATCGCTGCAGGCAAGATCGTTAAGGTCAACTTCAGCGGTGTGAACGAAGCCGGCGAAGACAAGAAACAAAACTCCATCGACGGCAAATACGGCATGAAAGCCGGCGGGGCACAAGCCGAATGGCATGAAGAAGCGGCCAAAGCCGAAGCTTATCTGGTTGAAAAGCAGGATCCGGCTTCCCTTACTTTTAACGAAGAAGGCAAAACCGACGCGATTTCCGGCGTATCGATCAGCTTGAAGTCCTACTTCGATCTGGTGACCAAAGCGCTGGAACAAGCGAAATAACAAGTGAAATAACAAGCCTGCTGCTCCATGATTTCCACTCTATAACAAGAAGGTGAGTCCCTTGAAAAAGATTGTCGTTCTGGGCGGTGGTTACGGCGGTGTGGTAACTTCCAAACACCTGGCCAAACTGTTTAAAAAAGACAAGGATGTAGAGATCAAGCTGATCGACCGCAATCCGTACCACACGCTGCTGACCGAACTTCACGAAGTCGCCGCCAACCGCGCGCCGGAGGATTCCGTCAAAATCGAACTTAAGAAGATTTTTGCCGGACAAAAGGTGGATGTGGTGCTCGATTCCATCGATCACATTGATTTTGCTTCCAAGGAGCTCCGCTCCGAAAAAAATACTTACAAATATGACTACCTTGTGATCGGTACCGGATGTAAACCTACTTTCTTCGGAATTCCGGGAGCCGAGGAACATTCCTTGACTCTATGGTCCTTTGAAGACGCCGTTCGTCTGAAAGAACAGGTGCGGCGCAAATTCAGCGAAGCCGCCAAAGAGACCAACCCGGTCAAACGCCGGAAGAAGTTGTCCTTCGTCATAGTCGGCGCCGGCTTTACCGGAGTCGAACTGGTCGGCGAATTGGCCGAATTCCGCAACGAACTCTGCAAGGAATTCTATATCGAACCGAGCGAAGTCCGCCTCGTCGTGGCGGATATGGCACCGAAAATCCTGCCGATTCTGCCCGACAAGCTGATTGCAAAGGCGGTAAAACGCCTGCATAAAATGAACGTCGAAATCGTCACCAGCGCCAAAATTACCGGGGTTACCCCAGGCGGTGTCGTGCTTGGCGACAGAGAGCTCGAAGCGGACACGGTGGTATGGACCGCCGGGGTTGAAGGCTCGGAGCTCGTCGGCAAGCTGGATGTGAAGCAGGAAGGCCGCAAGCGGATCGTCACCAATGACAAACTGCAAAGCATCGATCATGAAGATGTTTATGTCGTCGGCGACAACATCTTCTACATTCCGGAAGGCGAGACCCGTCCGGTACCGCAGATGGTCGAAAACGCCGAACAGGCCGGCCCGCTGATCGCCCATAATATCCACGCCGATGTTCATAACAAGCCGAAGAAATCCTACAAGCCGGGCTTCCACGGTACGATGGTCTGCATCGGCAGCCGCTATGGCGTAGCGAATGTAGGGCTTCCGAATAAAATGTTCATGCTTTCCGGTTTCATGGCGATGTTCTCCAAGCACTTGATCAACATGTACTACTTGTTCACCGTCGCCGGATTCAACAAAGTCTGGACTTATATGATGCATGAATTCTTCCATGTGAACAATCGCAGAAGCTTTGTCGGCGGACATTTTTCCAAACGTTCCCCTAACTTCTGGCTCGTTCCGCTTCGGATCTTCGTCGGTTACAAGTGGTTGGAGGAAGGGCTCGACAAGCTTCCTAAGATCCTGAAGGATCCGAACAACATCTTCCTGATTCCGGCTTCTCCTCATGCGGGTGACGCGGTTTCCGCCGCGAGTGAAGCGGCCGGCAAAGTTACCGAAACCGTAGACGCACAGGCGGCGGCTTCGGCTGTCGAGAGCGCTTCTACCGCGGTCACCGCCCTGCCGGTGCCTGGATTCATCAAGTCCATCGTCAACTGGTTTATGGAAGTTTTCTTCTATACCTCGGATGGGGGTTACACCGCGCTCGCTACCGTGTTCCAATTCTTCATGGTCTTCATGGAGATCGCGCTCGGCATTCTGATTATCGTCGGTTTGTTTACGGCGGTTGCCTCGGCTGTCACGGTCGGCTTGGGAATTATGATATGGTCGTCGAGCATGGCTTCGACCGAGATGCTCTGGTATATGACCGCAGGGGTAGCCTTGATCGGCGGCTCCGGCAGCACCTTCGGCCTCGACTACTACGTGCTTCCTTGGCTTAAGAAACAATGGAAGAAGATTCCGCTCGTACGAAGATGGTACCTGTACACGGATTAAACAAGTAATGAATTGAACTATTAGCATTTTAACCTATTTAGTGAAGAGTAATGTGCGTACCCGCACATTACTCTAATTTTTAATCTATTACCTAAGATTTTAACTATCGCGGTATTACAGCGAGGAGTGTGCCCTTATGAATGTTGAGCTCATCCAGAACGCTAGCCACCTGTTACGGGGCGAACTGTCGCCCGAAACCGGCATAGAGCTTGACTTGCCTGTCGCAGCCATTCAGCCTTATGCCCTGCTCTTGGAGCAATCCGAGATGCCGGCGGTACGCCGCCAGCGCCTCTTGTCCATTTACATCGCAATCAAGCTCGCCCTTCAGCGCCATGGAGAATGTGAAGCCACCGGCGGCGGGGAAGCCCTTGTCCGCAAAGTGCTGGACGGCGACTACCTATACAGTTTATATGTACAGCTCTGCCTGAAATGGGGCGAGATCGACCTGCTCGCCAAACTCGCTCCCGTGCTCAAGCAGATCCAGATCCAACGCGCGGAAGGCCAACCGGACGACGATCATCTGCTAAAAAGCCTAGAACTATATTTGCAATTGGAAAGTCACCGCATCCGACGGGCGATCTAACCGCAGAAGCACCATAAGGAGGGTCATCGCATGAAGCCACAACTTACGCTTGACGAAGCACTCGATATTTCCCTTCGCTCGGTGGACCGGGAAATCGAAAACATGGTAAAGTACGACAAAGACGTCCCCCGTTCTTCCGACCTTGGCAAGAGCATCGTCGAATTGGTTCGTTCCGGCGGCAAAAGAGTCCGCCCGCTCATGGTGATCGTCGGCAGCCGTTTCGGCCCGTCGCCGGACGGGCGCAAAGTGTGGCGGCTTGCGGCAGCGGCCGAATTTATCCACGCCGCCTCCCTCATCCATGACGATATCATCGATGACTCTCCGGTCCGCCGGGGACAAAAGGCCATGCATATCAAGCTCGGCGTAAACGGAGCCCTTCATGTGGGCAACTATATGTCCGCCCGAGTAATCGAGCTTCTGTCCGTGTACTCCGCGGAACGGGAACGATACGTCTACGATTTGTCCTCCCTGGCGACCACCCAGCTTTGCCTTGGCGAGTATCAGCAACTCACCCATCTTTTTGATTACGACATCACCATTGAGGAATATCTGGAAAAATCGAGAAACAAAACGGCTCAGTTAATGGCCGCTTGTTTAAAAATAGGCGCGCAATCCGCCGGTGCCGAGGAGAAGACCGCGGACCTGCTGTACAGCTTTGGGGAAAAGCTGGGCATGGCTTTCCAAATCAAGGACGATATTCTCGATTTTACGCAGTCCGCGGAAAAGCTGGGTAAACCGGCGGGCAGCGATTTGCGCAAGGGCCAGGTTACGCTGCCTGTGCTGTTCGCGCTGCGGAACAAGCGGCTGGCCTCCGCGATCCGGACCGTAGGCCCGGAGACCCCCGCGGAAGTTACCGATGCGGTGATCGCGGCGATTCAGCAATCGGATGCGCTGGAGAAAAGCGAACGCCTTAACCGTCAATATCTGGACGAAGCCGAAGCGATCATCAACCGGCTGAAACCATTTCCGGCTTACCGGGATTTGCAGACCCTACTGTGGTATTTTGGCGGCCGGGAAAGCTGATGCCGCCGGAGAGAGCACCGGCACCCCCCTCGTCTGCTTGAGGTCGGTGCCGGTGCTTGTTTTGCGTTTTCCCCAAATGTCCGCTATATTAGCGGCCATTTGGGGCGCTATTTCGGACCGATTCGGCTCGGCCCTTATTCACCTGCCAGGTTCCAAGGGAAGCTGGTCGCACCGCCTTTAGACAAAAAAAGTGCAAGCTGCCGTGTGGAAATACCACTTGGCAGCTCGCACTTTTTTTACATGAAGAAAAAATCCCCGAGCGTAAAGAACAGGATCACCATGCTGATCACCTGGTTTAAATTGTAGGACGCCACCTTCATCACCTTGCGGTTCGACGGCTTGATGATTTTATGTTCCGTCATCAACAGGAAGAAGGAAATCACGATCCCCGCGACGTAGAGCCAACCCAGATGCCGAATCGGAATGAGCGCGATCAGCAGCAGCACCATAATGAGATGAAGACCGGCCGCGATGCGCAAACCGTTTCTTAGGCCGAAGATACTGGGAATGGACCACAGCCCGTGATTTTTATCGAATTCGATGTCCTGCGAACCGTAGATAATATCGAACCCCGCGATCCACAGCATTACGATCGTTCCCAGGATAAACGGGGTAAAGGCAAACCGCCCGGTCACGGCGAACCAGGCGCCGATCGGCGCCGACGCAATCGTGAAGCCGAGATACAGGTGGCTCAAATACGTAAACCGCTTCGTATAAGAATAGGATGAGATCAGAAAAATGGCCACCGGCGATAAAACCAGGCACAGCGGATTCAGCATCCCTGCCGCAAAGACGAATATGGCGTAATTGACGACCACGAACAGCAATACTTCTTTTTCCCCGAGCAGCATGCGCGGTAGGTGGCGGTGTGCCGTGCGCGGATTCTGCGCGTCAAAGGTCCGGTCCACCACGCGGTTAAAGGCGTTGGCTCCGTTGCGGGCGCCGATGAGGGCGATCAGCCCCCACAGCATCACCCGCCAGGAAGGAAAGCCTTCCGCGGCCCATACCATTGCGATAATGGCGAAGGGCAGGGAGAACAGCGTATGCGAAAACATCACCAGTTCGCTGTACAGCCTGATTTTTGTGCCGATTCTACGGGCGTACTCCATAAGCGTTCTCCCCCTTTGCCTCACAGGCTGCGTGCAGGGCGTACCCCAGGGCGGCGAGCATCTCGGCGATATCCTCCTCCGTAATGACCAACGGCGGTTGAAACGCGAGCACGTTGCGGTCGACTCCATTTTTACCGATGAGGAATCCGAGGTCCTTCATTTCCTCCAGCACCTCGTCAACCAACTGCGCTCCCCGCCCCGGATCATCGGCGCACAGCTCGGCGCCGATCATAAGCCCAGCGCCGCGCACGTCGGAGACGAGCCGCGGGAACCGGCCGGCCAGCTCCCGCAGGCCGTCCAGCAGCCTGCGGCCGAGGCGCTCGGCGCGCTCGGGCAGGCGGTGCGTCTCGATGTAGTCGAGCACCGCCAACGCGGCCGCGGACGAGACCGGATTGCCGCCGAACGTGGAGGCCGAAGGCCGGGTGAAGCTGGCGGCGATCTCGTCCGTCGTGGCGAACGCCGCCACGGGCACGCCGCTGCCCAGCGCCTTCGCCATGGTCACGATATCGGGCGTGACACCCCAGCGCTCCATGGCGAACATGCGGCCCGTGCGGCCGAAGCCGGTCTGAATTTCATCGGCGATGAGCAGTACGCCGTACTGCTCCAGCAGCGCCTTCACTTCAGGGAAATACCAGTCCGGCGGCACAATGATGCCGCCATTGCCCTGGATCGGCTCCGCGATCATGGCGGCGATGTCGCCGCCCTTCTCCGCGAGCACCGCCTTCAGGGCATCGATGGAGCGGCGTGCCGCCGCTTCGCTGCTCATCCCGCGTTCGAACGGGCGCGGGATGAACGACACGTCCTCGACCGCCTGCGCCTGCGGATGGTCGAGCTGCGGGTCGGAGCGCCACATCGCCAGCCCCGTGACGCTCATGGTCAGATACGTGCGGCCGTGCAAGCCCTGCTCCAGCGCGATAAAGCCTTTCCGCCCAGTATGCAAACGGGCGAGCAGCAGCGCGCCTTCATTGGCCTCCGAGCCGCTGTTCACAAAGAACGTGCGGCCGAGCCCTCCGGGCAGCACGCCCGCCAGCCGTTCCGCCAGCTCCACATTCGGCTGCGTCAAATAGATCGTGCACGTATGCTGGAGGGTTCGCAACTGCTCCGCGGTCCGCCGGGTAATTTCCGGATTGCAGTGGCCGGCGGCGACCACCGACACCCCCGCGAAGAAATCCGTGTAACATTTGCCGTCATGCCCGTACAAATACTGCATTTCGCCTTTAACCAGCTGCGGCGGATTCCGGTAAAAATGACTGGTACAAGGGTAAAAATACCGCCGACGCTTCTCTAACACACCCTCCGGTCCGATATAAGTTTGCTTCATCTTCAACCGCCCTCTTTCCTTTGGTCTCGTTGATTGGTGCCTCTTTGTTTGACACGGTTGAGGCAAAATTAGCGGGAAAAACTCCAGCTATTTCACCCGTCATTCCGGTGATAACCGAATTAACTGGAAAAACTGGAGTTATTTTAGAGGAAACCTGTAAATGTCGGCGAAAATCGCAAAATTAACTCCAGTTTTTCCTGTTAAATTGGTGAATAGTTTGCTTGCGTGCGAAATTAGCGGGAGTTTTTCCTGCTAATTGCCGCTGGCTGGCCGGGGCAGGGTGGGGCACCGGTGCGCTGGCCGCCGCCAGCAGGCCCGGCGAGCCTGCGGCATGCACCCCCGCGGTGCTCACAGCCGCTGCGGCGGCCTTCCAGCGCACGGCACTGCCGCAACGCGCGGCAGCGGGGGCCGCTTCGCCTACGCCCGCGCCGCCGCGGCCGGCTCCGCCGCCGGTGCGCTGGCCGCACTGGCTGCGCCGCCGTCAAACTGCAGCGCGCCCAGCGTGTAGCCGGCGTAGACCGGCGGCAGGCCCGCGAAGCGCTCGGCGGCCGTGTCCGGCTCCGCCAGCGCGGCTTTGTAGGCGGCCACAACCTCGCGCAGCCGCTCCGGCCGGTAGGTCGCCCCCTCGATGCGGAAGACGGCCAGGCCAGCCTCCTTCAGCTCTTTGACCAGCGGCAGGAGGCACAGCTCCTTGGCCAGGGTCAAGTGATTGCGGCCGTATGCGTCCCGGTACACAGGGTTCTCTCCTTTGTCCGTCTTCAGCACAAGCACACTGTTGTCGACGAAATGATTGTCTTCTTCCCCAATCGGCTCGAACACTTCCGCATTTTCGTACAGGTCATGCTCCATGTACATCAAGGCCGGAGAGCCGTGCACGATCGCCTCCAGCGGCACGGGCGTTTGGGCCAACAGCGCGGTAAAATCCAGCAGCGGCAATTCCAGCGAAGCCGTCAGCCGCCCGATGCCAAGGTCGGCGTAAAATCCGGCGGACAAACGGTTATACACGTTCAAGTTGAAGTCTCCGACCAACGGATAGCCCTTGCCCGCGAAACGGCGAATCGCTCCGAGATTCGTCACCATCAGCCCGTCGATCGGCAGGCGCTCCCCGGATAATAATGCGTCGTACATATCAAAATGCAGCTCCGTCATCATCCGCGGCAGGCACAAATACAGTTTCGCCCCGCCCTTTAGCGCCGCCAGCTCCATGATCTCCGCTCGGGTGAACGGACGATCCGGCTCAAACACATCGCCCGACAAATAGATATGGTCCGCTCCCGCTTCCAGCGCGGCGGCCGCCTGCGCCTTGTTGTTGACATGCACCGAGATTTCGGGCGTGGATTTCCCGGCTTCCCCGCTTTTGGCGGCAGCCAGGACGGACCATTGCCCACGGATTTCATCCAGCCGTTTTACGCCCAATTCCCGTTCTTCGGTCGGTGTGCTGAACACTTTTCCCGTGCTGTAAAATTTCCCAGTTCCCTCATACCGCTTATTGATGTTCGATAAGCCCGGACGCCCGAAAGCATACGCCGTGGAAAAATCGCGTTTCCGGTTCTCGTAGAGCAGTTGCGTATCCTTGCCGCGCTCAAAACCCGCCGGATCGTTAATGTACCGGTCGATCGCATCCCCGTAGGCGTTGACCAGCATGACGACAAACGCTTTGTCCCGCATGCGCCCCTCGATTTTGAACGAGGTGATTCCCCCGTGGATCAACTCCGGGATATGCTCGTACATGAACATATCTTTGACGGCAAGCGGATACTCCGAAGGGTAAATGCTGCCGTCTTTTTTGATCCGGTAATCCCAGCGGCACGGCTTGAGGCACTTGCCCCGGTTGCTGCTCATGCCGAATACCAGCGAGCTGAAATAACAATTCGCCCCGTGTACCGAGCACATATCCCCATGCACAAAATACTCCAGCTCCATCCCCGTCACCGCCTGCAGATAACGCGTCGTATGCAGGTCCATTTCCCGGGACGTGACGACCCGGGTGACGCCGAGTTCCTGGAGCGCTTTGACCATTTCCACATTATGTACATTCATCATGACCGAAGAATGCACCGGAATGGTCAGCTTCAATTCCCGGATCAGCGCCAGAACGGCGAAGTCCTGAACGATGATCGCATCCGGCGCAGCCTGCTCGAGAAAGCGCAAGTATTCCGCCGCCTCGTCGATCTCCCCTTCGTTCAAAAGATTATTGACCGTTACGTACGTTTTTTTGCCCAGGGAATGGGCGATCTTCACCGCTTCCGTAATTTCTTCCCGGGAAAAATTGTAGCCTTTGCGCATCAGCCGCATATTCAAGCTTGGACCGCCAAAATAGACGGCATCGCAATTCGCCTCGATCACCTCTCTGAAAATTTCAAACGTTCCCGCCGGTGCAAGCAGTTCGACCTCTCTACTGTTAAAATAGCGTGCCACCGCGTTCCCCTCCTCCGTTATTCCGCGTCTATCCGCACGGTTTCTCTTAAATCCGGCGCAGCATCCATACCGCCGCAATCAGTGCAACATACGACAATACAAACCAGGTATCCCGGCGGCTCCAGCTCAGTTGATGGTATTCCGTGCGCGGCGCGCCGATTGTATATCCCCGGGATTCCATCGACAGAACCAGCTCTTCGGCGCGGCGAAAAGCACTGACCGTCACCGGCACCAGCAGGGAGACGAGCATTCTCCCCTTCTCCCGCCAGGGAAGCTCCCTCAAATCCGCGCCCCGGGCGGCCTGAGCCTTCAAAATCTTTTGCGTCTCCTCCAAAATCGTCGGGATAAACCGCAGTGCGATACTCATCATCAGCGTCAGGCGCTGGGGTTGCAGTCCGATTTTCTGAAAAGGCGCCAGCACACCCGCCAAGCCCTGGTTTAGAAGCCCGGGGGTGGTGGTAAACGTCAGAATCGCCGTAAACGAAACGAGCAGCGCCATGCGCGAGGCGGCAATGAAGCCGCTCCTTATCCCCCCGGTATATAGCGCCCAGGACCCGATGCGCCACAGCACTTGGCCCTGCTCCACCGTCAGGCACTGAACGGCAAAAATAAACACCATCAGCGCCCACAGCGGCTTGGCGGCCTTGACATAATACTTGATCGGGATCCGTGTCGCCGCCATATAAGCCAGGGAAAAGACCGCGGCAAAAGCAAGCGCCTGCCATGAGCCGACGATCACGATCGCCGCGAGATACAGCAGCATACCGGTAAGCTTGGCCCTGGGATCCAGGCCATGGATCCATGAGCCGGTATCGATCCGGCGTCCGAACAGCAGTTTATTGCGCACGGTTATCCCCCTTTCCCCGTATGGCTGCCTGGACCGCGCGGCGCGTTCACCAAGAGGTGAAGGCGTGCCGCAAGCGCCTCCGGCGTCAGGCACGGCTCCTCGCCGCCCAGGCCAAACCTGCCCGCGATTTCGTTCCACATGGCGATGCATGCCGGAACCGTCAGGCCGCATTCGCGCTGCAACCGCCCCGCCTCCCGGACCAATTCGGCGGTGGGCCCTTGGAATGCCTTTTTGCCCTCCTTCATGACGATCCACAGGTCGGCGTACGGCAGCATTTCCTCCAGACGGTGCGTAACGACGATCACCGTCTTGCCTTGCTCCCGATGCAGCCGGGACAACAGAAGCGCGAGCTCGGCCCGGCTCTGCGGATCGAGTGTAGCGGTCGGCTCATCCAGCACAAGCACGTCCGGATCCATCGCCAGGACGGAAGCGATCGCCACTTTGCGCATCTGCCCGCCGCTGAGGTGAAACGGATTTCGCTCCAGCAGGGAATCGTCCAGACCGACCATCTCCAGCGCTCTGCTCGCCCGTCCCTTCGCTTCGGACAGCGTCATGCCGAAGTTTAACGGACCGAAGCAGAGATCTTTTTCCACCGTATCCTCGAACAGCTGCTGTTCCGGAAACTGGAACACCAGGCCTACCCGCCGGCGAAGATCGCGCAGCGGCAGAGGTTTCTCTCCGGCTTGAATTAGACAGTCCAGCACCCGGACCGTTCCCCCGGTCGGCCTTAAAATTCCGTTGAAAAGCTGCAGCAGCGTCGATTTCCCTGATCCCGAGGCTCCGGCAACCGCGGCAAATCCGCCCTCCTCCAGCCTCAGGCTGATATCCTCCAACGCGCTTTGACGCCACAGGCTGCGGTCGTCATAGGCGAAGCTTACATGCTCGAATTCAATTGCCATATCGCGTCCGCCACCTCCTCCGGAGACTCGGCCGCAAGGCAAATCCCCCGCTTACGGAGCTCACACGAGAGCCGGATGCCATAGGGCGCAATCAGCCGGCAGGATTCCAGCAGAGCTTCGTCTCGGAACAATTCACGGGGCGGCAAATCCGCCGCCAGCCCTCCCTTATGCAGCACGATCGCCCGATCCGAAGCCAGGATCTCCCCGGCGTCATGCGTGATGGAGATCATGGTGTACCTCCCGGAACGCTTCATTTCTTTTAAAATGGCCAGCAGTTCTCCCCGCGCCCGTTCATCCAGCATGGATGAGGCTTCGTCAAAAATAAGAATACCGGGCTCCATCGCCAAAATCGCCGCGACGGCGACCCGCTGTTTCTGCCCTCCCGACAGCTCGGAAGGGTGTTTGGACAGCAGATGGCCGATTTCCAGCTTATCGGCGTAATGGCGAACCCGCTTCGCCATCTCCCCGCGCGGCAGACATCTCCCTTCCAAGCCGAAGGCGATATCCTCCTCGACGGTGGCCCCGATAAACTGGTTATCCGGGTTCTGAAACACCATCCCGATTCGCGGACGGATTTGCTGAACGGTCTCCTTGAGCAGAGGGATTCCTTCTACTATAATGGCGCCGGCATTAACGGACAGGAGCCCCCCCAGCAGCTTCGCCAGAGTTGATTTGCCGCAGCCGTTGGGGCCGACGAGGGAGACCCAGCTTCCCTGCGGGATGGAGAAGGACAATTCGTTAAGGACCGGATGTTCCGGCTCGTAAGCAAAAGAGACGTGCTGCAGTTCATAGGCGAGCCTGGTGGCATTCATCGCCATTCTCCTTTCCGGCCGATTCCCGGCCCTTTCTCAGCTAGGCGGATTCGGTCAAAAACCCGTCGAACAGCGCCAGTCTGGACAAGGAAGGAATCAGATAGCGCACCGCAATGCCGACCGCAATGCCGGTTAATACCCCCATGAGGAGCAGCATCGGCAAGTAATAGAATATATTTGACGTTTTGAAGTACAGAGCTGCGGCGGTCAACTGCCCGATGTTATGGGCGATACCTCCCACGATGCTGATTCCGATCACGCTAAGCCGCTTGCGGCCGACCAGCAGCAGAAACCACATCGCCGCGAAGCTGAACAGCGCCCCCATGATGCTGAATAGAAAACTGGAAAAAGTGCCGAAAATAAAAGCCGTCAGCAGTGTTTTTAATAGCACCATCATCATGGCGTCCCTGGCCCGGAGGAAATAAAGACATGTGAGCACCATGATGTTGGCCAGCCCGAGCTTTGCTCCGGGAACGCTCATATTGATGGGAATAACGCTCTCCACCAGACTCAGCACGACCGCAACCGCCGCAAAAATAGCGATGATGACCGTTCTTTTTAGGGCCAAATGGGATTGTTCATTTAACGACGGCATCGAGCTCATCTCCTTCCCCGGACGCCCCCTCGATTTCTACAAGCAACTTGTTCGGCAAACAAACGATAGTCCCGCCGTTGCGTTCAATAAATCCAAACGTATAACACACTTTATCCGGACAGTCGGCATCGATCATTTCAATGCCATAATCATGAATTTTCAAGAGGTTGTAGCCGTACTCCGTTTTAATCTCAATCTCCTGTTCTTCTCCGGTTAACTCCACCGTGCGAAACGGCTTGCCGTTCACAGAAATTTTAGCTACACGGGGTTCGTTGTGATATTTTTCACTTGAATCCCCATCAAACCAACGGGGGACCAAGAAAGCCGCGGCAATGACAACAATCAGCCCGATCAGCAGGATATCTCCACGTTTCATGGCTAACTCCTTTTATCTTATTTTTTAATTATATAAATCTTAGATGAACCCATTATACCTGTAACTTTCCTCACTCCCGTGTGACAAATGTCTCAATCTAGGACCCATTTCACAAAATCATCACTTAAAGGGCAGTTTATTAGAATAATTCTTACTTTGTGAATGAAAGTACTTTTAGCTCATTTTTATTTCTGCTAAAATCAAGGCGAGATAACGGGAGAAATGAGGCTACGCATATGAAGAAGAAAAAAACGGCAATCCTGTTGCTGACCCTGGTCTTGATTACGGCGCTGCTTGGAGGATGCGCGGGCGGCGATTCCGCGAATGGGAAAGCGGCGGACTCCCCGGCTGATGCGCGGGCCGCCACTTCTTCCAAGGATTCGTCGAAGTCCGGGACGTCCATGAAGCCTTTGGTCCAGACCTTTTTTATATTTGATACCGTCGTCACCATCAAAATATATGATAGCCGGGCTACCGCCGGGAACTTTAAAGAGCTGGAAGCCCTGATGAAGGACATCGACCGCAAAATCAGCCGGACGAATGAGGACAGCGAGATCCATAAGGTAAATGCGCAAGCGGGCATTGCCCCCGTGGAGGTTTCGCCGGATACGTTCGAACTCGTTCAGCTCGCCGTCGATTATGCGCAAAAAACGGACGGCCTGCTGGACCCGTCGATCGGACCGCTCGTCAGCTTATGGAACATCGGCCATGAGGGGGCGCATGTCCCTCCCGCCGCGGACATCGAAGCCGCCCGGAAGCTGACGGATTACCGCAAGATTGAGCTCAACCCGGAGAAGCACGAGATTTACCTGCGGGACAAGGGGATGCAGATCGACCTTGGCTCCTACGGTAAGGGTTATGCCGCGGACGCCATCTACGATTACTTGGCGGAGCAGGGCTTCAGCAGCGCGATCATCGACCTGGGGGGCAATATTTTTGCGATGGGCAGCAAGCCGGGCGGATCCACCTGGAACATCGGCATTCAGGATCCCTCCCAGGAACGGGGCAACCCGATCGGAACTGTCCGGGTCGAAGACAAAACCGTGGTAACCGCGGGGATTTACGAGCGCTTCTTCGTGGAAGACGGCAAACTGTACCAGCATATCATCGATCCGCGTTCCGGCTACCCGGTCGATAACAATATCAGCAGCGTCACGATCGTGACGGACCGTTCCACGGATGCCGATACGATGGATACCTCCCTGCTGATCATGGGGATCGAAGAAGGACTCAAATTCGCGGAAAATACGCCAAACACGGAAGTCCTTTTTATCACGAAGGACAAAAAACTGTACGCTTCCCCCGGATTCAAGCAAATGTTGAAGAAAACCAACGACAGCTACACGTTCGCCAACTAATTTACGCAGAAAAATCCCCGCCGTTTTATTGAGGCGGGGATTTTTCTGAAGATTATGGGGTCCATAATTTGTAAGCGGACAGGTGAATAAGGGCCTTACGTTGGATCCGGCGTGCCCCATTTCCCTAACCGCCGTCGCATGAGCAGCTTTGCAAGAAAGACGAAAATTAACGCTAACGGTTGCCACAGCCGTTATTTGCCCCGAAAACGCCGACTTCCCATTCTAACGGTCGCCACGGCGCTTATTTCGAATAAACAGGCTGTTTGGGCGAGAATCCAGGGAAATAACGGCGCTCACGACCGCTAGAATTTCGAAAGGGCTACTTTTCGTTAAATAACGGCTGCTACAGCCGTTAGACTTCCCTAGGCGTTTTACCCGCCGGAAAGCCTGACCTTTTGCAGGAATTCATTCCCGATGACATCGAAATAACGCCCCAAAAGGCCGTTAATGTGGCGGGCAACACCATGTGTCAGAGGCCGATGTTCGAGTTCAATGGCGGTCTGAAAGTCCAAATTTGACTTTTCATGAAAGTTACTGTAAGATTAATACTGATTGTTAAACCCTCTATAGTAGTTCCTCAAAAGATTATAACTCTCCTAATACCTTATCCGGTATGAAATTCCTATTTGAATGACCCAACGAGTAAGAATTTTCGTAGATTTCTGATTCACACTGGCGCGGTCATCGGAGCCGCAAGGACAAATGAGAGGTAGGGCTTTTGTTGTTTTGGAAACCGTCTGCAGTTACGGTTGTAGTCTAGGCAGGAACCACACGCCAACATCCTTCACGTGTACATGAAGGTACGGGTTGCAATATACGATTAAAGAAACAAAAAAGCAAGCGTCGACGGTTTGGAATAAACCGTTTGACGCTTGCGTCCATTTTACGGCCTTTTTATTCGACGCTGAGATTGTCCCAGTTCTGCTGGAACTGTTCGAACATCCCCGCTTTGTCGATTTTGCCTCCGATGTAGGCCTGGATAATGCTGGCGAATTCGGAAGGCATTCCGTTCGGGAAGCGAAACCAGTTCCAGGTTAGCGCCTTCCCGGTATCGGTATAATTCAGCACTTCCATCCCAAGGGCGCCGAGGTCCTTCTCCGTTCCTTGAATGCTGTCGAAGGCGGGGATGAATTTAAACTCCTTCGTGATGAACCGTTTGCCCGTTTCCGAGGTGACGAGCCAGTTCAGAAACTCCTTCGCCTCTTCCTTCATCGGGGAATCCTTGTAAATGACCCAATTATTCGGGACACCGACGAACAGCTTGTCGTTGTCCTCTCCCGTATCGTCGATCGGCATCGGGAGGATGCCGAGATTCAGGTCGGGATTGATGCCGTCCAGCTGCACCTGGGTCCAGTTGCCCTGCTGCAGCATGGCCGCTTCCCCGTTGGCGAACATCGTCACCTGGGTGTTGTAATCCGTGGTCAGCGGGTTCGGGTTGCCGTATTCCAGCGTCATACCCAGCAATTTTGTCCACTGCTCAAATACGGGGTCATCGGCAAATTTATACTTGCCTTCGTTCAATCCCCGGATGAAATCCGCCGGATCTTTCTGGTTCGCAAAGGCGGCGTTGACGTTATGGTTCCCGAGCACGAACCACTCCTGATAGCCGTTGGAGAACGGCGTGATCCCCGCCGCCTTCAGCTTCTCGGCCGCTTCGCGCAGCCCGCTGAGCGTGACCGGCTTTTCCTTGATACCGGCTTTGGCGAACAGATCCTTATTGTAAATAAACCCGTATCCCTCCAAGTTCACCGGCATGCCATACAGCCTGCCGTCCTTGGTCATCGGCTCCAGGGCGATCTTTTTGACGTCCTTTACCCACGGTTCGTCCGTCAAGTCTTCCAGATACTCCTGCCACATCTCCATTTCCGTGTAGCCGCCGATATTGAAAATATCCGGTTCTTCGCCGGAGGCGAATTTCGACCGTAATGAAGCGCCATAATCACTGCCTCCGCCTACCGTCTGAATGTCGAGCTTGATGTCCGGATGCTCTTTTTCATATTCCGCCTTCAGGCGTTCCATCGCTTCCGCAATCTCCACTTTAAATTGAAAAATATGCAGCACCTTGCGTCCTCCGTCCATGTCCGGACCGCTTTTGCCGCAACCGGCGACGAGCAGCGCCATCACCAGCAGGAGCAGTGCCTGTTTACCCCTTCTCATGTCTGACTCACTCTCCTTCCACCACTCTTGTCGATCTCTTTATCGAATCGCCCGGCCCCCGGTTACCCCTTAACCGAACCTTGCGCGATGCCTTCGATAATGTATTTTTGCATGGTCAGGAAAAAGATCACGATCGGCGTGATTCCGAGCACCAGGGCCGGCAACGCCAGGTCCCACTGCTTGGTGTATTGGCCGAAGAAGGCGAAGGTCTCGATCGGAATCGTATACAGCTCGGGTTTCTGCAAAATAAGCGAAGGCATCAGGTAGTCGTTCCAGATCCAGAGCGTGTTCAAGATGATGACCGTCACCGCGATCGGCTGCATCAGCGGCAGAATGATGCGGAAGAAAATGCCGTACGCCGAACAGCCGTCGACCCGCCCCGCTTCTTCGATGTCCACGGGTACCGACTTGACGAAGCCGTGCAGCAGGAATACCGTCAGCGGCGCGCCGAAGCCGAGGTAACAGACGATCAGTCCCCAGGTCGAGTTCATGAGGCCGAGCAGGCTGGACACCTTGACCAGCGGAATCATAATGGCCTGGAAAGGAATGACCATAGCGGCGACGAAGGCCGCATACAAGAAACGGTTATATCCCGTCGGCTTGCGGGCCATCCGGTAAGCGGCCATCGAGCACATCAGCACGAGCAGTAAATTGCTGGCTATCGTAATGAGCAGCGAGTTGCCGAACGCCTTCGGGAACGAGGTTTTGTCCCAGGCTTCCGCATAGTTGCTCCATTGGGGTACGGCGGGCCATCCGGCCGCGTCGCTGAGAATCTCCCCGAAGGTTTTTACCGAGTTCACCACCAGGAAGTAAAAAGGAACGAGAAACACCAGTCCGCCGAGGATCAAAAGCGCCTCGACCAGCAGCATGCCGCCACGGTAACGTTTGGCTGTATCCATCACAGTTCAACCTCCCTGCGCTTGGTCGCCCGGACCTGAAGAATCGAGATCAACGCCACGATAATGAAGAAAATAATGGCTTTGGCCGAGCCCATGCCGAAACGGCTGATTGTAAACGCCTCATTGTAGATGTTCAGCGCCACCGACTCGGTCGATTTGTACGGCCCCCCTTTGGTCAGGGACAAGTTCAGGTCGAACAGTTTGAACGACCAGGAAATCGCCAGGAATAGGCAGACCGTGACCGCCGGCATGACCAAAGGGACAATGACATGCCTCAGCACCTGCCTGCGTCCGGCCCCGTCGACCTTGGCCGCTTCGATCAGATTTTTCGGCACATTGTTGATGGCGGATATGTAGATGACCATAAGGTAACCTGCATTTTGCCACACGAACACGATCACGATCGCCCAGAATGAGGTGGCTTCCGTCCCCAGCCACGGCAGCTGGAAGAAGGGAATTCCGGTCGCCCCGCCGATGGAAGCGAACCCCCGGACAAAAATGAACTGCCAGATGAACCCCAGCAGCAAGCCTCCAATGACGTGCGGCATAAAGAAGACCGTCCGCATCACGTTCCGCGTGTACAAACGCTTCGTTAAAAAATACGCCAGCGCGAAGCCCACCACATTCGTGAGAATGACACCGAGCACGGTAAATTTGGCCGTAAACCAGAAAGAATTCAGAAAGGCCGGATCCTTGGTGAAAATATGGACGAAATTGCGGACGCCGACAACATCAGCCTGCCTCGAAATCCCGTTCCAGTCCGTAAAGGCGTAATATAAGCCGAGAAAAAACGGAACGGCCACGATCAGGACGAAAAATATCGTGGAGGGTCCAACAAACACGAGCTGTTGCGTCAGTTGGGACGTTTTTCTCCGTTTCATGCTCTTTCCCCCTTGACTGTATAAGTTGAACTAGCAATTTAGCGATAGGCAAGAGTGTGAAATGATTCTGGATCAATAGTTCAACTTATACAACTGTTTTGCCCTCTTTTTACCCTATCGGTTAAAGCTTTGAATCTGGCCCGATGTATAAATGGCCCCCAGCCTTCCCAAAATAACGTTGTCTTTCCAAACCAGTCCAAAGGGGTGTTACGCATGCGTGAAGGTTTGATTCCTACCGTTCTTGGAGCTGTAGTGTCCGCTTCTGCCGCATCACTGCTTGGAAGCAAGTATAAGCTTGCTGCAACCGGGGCTCTCGGATTTGGCCTGGCCCACCTTGTGCTCGGCGCGATCGATCTGATCGAGCACCGCTAGCCTAGTTGGAGGATGTCCGGGGGCTTAGGGCTTCCGGACTTTTTGATGCGTTTTATCCATAAATAAAAAAAGCCTGCGTGATTTATTACCGCAAGCCTGGGCATGATGGCATAAGATCATAACGCCAACCGCTGTTATTCCCCATCGATGATTTCACCGATCCATTCTCGGAGACGACCGGTATCCTTTCCCGTTCGATCAAGACGTCCGTAACTCCGTTGCCGGCACTCCGCCGTTGGCAAAGCGGCCGTCATAAATCATGGCGCTCCCGCACGACGGGCGGAATTCCTTCGGCACGGCGGCCGTGGCGGCGGCCTCTTTGGCAAGGCGCTCCCCCCTCGGCCCCCTTCCCATCCATATCCGTAGCGTTCTCGCCGGATTTCGTTAGCACCCGGGCTTTGTCGAGCAGAACGTCCTCTCCGGTGCCGCCGACAATTTCCGCCGGTTCTCGCGGCGTCGCAAATCCGCCAAGGAGCCCGGGGCACAACGCCACGGCCTGCCCTTCCGCTAATTCTTTGTTCAATTAACGGGATTTCTTCCCGTTAATTTGGTGCCTTTGCGGCTATAGGGCCAATTACCTGGAAAACCTCCCGTTAATTCGCCTGAAATTACGTATATCGGCGGTTGAGCCGCGAAATAGATGGAGTTTTTCCAGTTAATTCGGATCCATGGGTCAAGAGCGGTAAATTAACGGGAGGTTTTCCCGTTAGTAGAATGGTTAAGTGTGTATGTCAATTCTTTAGTTCAACCTACCGCATCAACTGGGATATAAAAGCGCGCTATGGGATTATTTTTCATTACGGTTATCATCCCCCGCAAAAGAAACAGGAGCATGGCAAAACGGTGGACTATCGCCGTTTACGACCGGATAATGAACGATGCCGTCGATCGCTTCTACGACTTGCCGTCTCCAGCCGGTACTGCACCCTAGTCAGCTTCCCTGTCCCCTTTAAAACCGCCCTTTCCGGCAACCAGCCCTTGCTCCAAGGCATACCTTGTCAACTGCACCCGATTCTGCACCTGCAGCTTCTGGAGGATGTTTTTCAGGTGGTTTTTGACCGTATGCTCGGAAATACTGAGCATTTCGCCAATCTCCTTGTTTGTGAGGCCGTTGGCCACCTGACCCAAAATTTCCTTTTCCCGATGAGTCAGGGCCCCGGCGACTTCCCGCTTATTCGATAGAGAAACGTCCTTCAAAATTTCGAAGGCCAGCTCCCGGCTCAAGGGGGCTTCTTCGTTGACGATGGAGCGCAGATAATCCATCCAGGTCGAAGGCGCCAGATTTTTGAGCAGATACCCTTGGGCCCCCCGCTTTAAAGCCTCAAGCAAATGAAACATATCATCCGAGACAGTAATCATGACGATCTTGACATAAGGAAAGCTCAGCTTGATCCGCTGTGTCGCCGCCAAACCATCCATCCCCGGCATCTGAATATCCATCAGAATCAGGTCGGGCATCCACTGTTCGGTAAACTCGATCGCCTCCTGGCCGCTTTTGACCACACCGATGACTTCAAACTGGTCATCCATCGCCAGAATTTCGCAGATCGCCTCCCTCGCGTGGGCGTGATCGTCCACAACAAGCACGCGCGTCTTCATTTCATGCGCCTCCTCCCGTCTTTTCCAGTTCCAGCGTCGTCAGTTCCTCCGTTCGGATCCGGAGCCGCCAGCCCATCGCTTCCGCCCGTTCCTTCATGATGCTAAGCCCGTAACTGCCCCTGGATTCAAAAGGATTCCCCTGGAACCCGCGCCCATCGTCCTTAATTTCCACCTTCCATTCGCTTCGGGTCCCGCCCGCGTAAATCCATCCTTTTCCCGCCCGGGCATGCTTCTGAATATTGACGACGGCTTCACGGATGCAAGCCAGAAGCTCCACCTTCTCTTTGGGCGAAAAAGCGTCCTCCGGGATCTCCCACCGGATGTCCATCGGGATGAGAACCTCACCCGCCGTTTGTTTGACTTTATCCTCCAAGGTGGCGAAAAAAGGCGACTCGTCCTCCGGGACGGGGGCGTATTTCAGGTTGGCGATGGCTTGTCTTACATAGCGGTTCACTTCGTGGACCGTTTTTCTGATTTTATACAGCTCCTCCTCAAACTTCGCCTGGTCTTCCGTATACTCCAGGCGGTCCGCTTTGACGGACAACAAAAACAGCGATTGGGAGATTCCGTCATGAAGCTCTTTGGCCAGCTGTTCGCGCGCCTCCAAAGCGGCTTTTTGGGCCCGTTCGGCCTGCAGTTCGGACTGGATTTTTTCCAGCATGGAGAACAGCTGAGTCAGCAGGGTCACACTGACCAGATAGACCAACAACGGCGTCAGCCAGTTGCCCAGATCCATGGAAATATAGGATAACAGGAACTGATGCCGCACATATTCCCATAACCCCACGATCAGCGTGGGAATGAACAAAATCATCCATTTGATCTGTTTATAGGTCAAGTTGCAACTCCTCCGTTTCGCGATTTATATCATGGGATTCATGTCCTAAATGTATCAAACCACAAGTTCCGCGCGCAGCAAAGAGGATTAAATGCAGAATTAATCCTCTTTGGCGGCATCGATATAAGCTTGAAACTGCTCCTCACTGCGGATCTCTCCGACGGCTACCCGGGCGATGTCTCCATCTGGGTCAAGAACGTAAGTCACCGGCAGCCCAGTCACTTTGTAAAGACCTGCTAATTTCCCTGTGGCATCAATCAGGGCGGGAAAATTAAACTTATGCAGAGTCAAAAACTCGCGCACCGTTCCTTTCGACTCACCGACATTGATATACAATACTTCCATGCCTGGGATATTCGATTGCCGGACGCGGTCGATGAGCGGCATTTCGTTCACGCAGGGACCGCACCAGGAGGCCCAAAAGTTAAGGACAACCACCTTCCCCCGGTAATCGGACAATGGCACCTTTTCGCCCTCCATATCAACAGCCTGAAAATCCGGCGCCGCGCTGCCAACCGTTAACCTGCCGGACTGCGACTGTCCCTCATTTCCGGAGAGATTCGTCAAGAGAACCCATCCCGCGGCAATCAAAACCAAAGCGAGTATTCCAGCCGCAAGAAAAGAATTCCTTCGCTTGTTCAGAGCCTTATTCATCCGCAATCCTCCCCCCGGGATCCAGCCCCAGGCTGTGCCGGAAGGCCGCATGAAGAGGCAGTGCGCCGTACATTTTGCGAAAAACCTCCACAGGGCCTTCCCCGCAAACTCGGCCGGAGTTCAAAAACAAGACATAATCTGCGAGCTCCTCGGCGAGCTCCAGTTGATGCGTGGAAAAAAGCACCGTTTGCCCTTGACGTTTCATCTGCTTGAGCAGTTCCATAAACTCGCCGATCCAGTAGGGATCCATCCCGTTGGTGGGCTCATCCATAATGAGCAGGGGCGGTTTCGCCAGAATGGCCTGCGCGAAAAGCACCCGCTGCCGCATCCCTTTGGAGAACGTAGCGACGGCTTTGTGCCGCTTGTCCTCGAGTCCCACCAGCGCCAGGACCTCCTGTACGCTTGCTGCGGGAAGCTTGCGCAAGCCGGCCCAGAAGGACAGCATCTCGGCCGCCGTCATACCTTGCGGAAACTGAAAATCGTCCGGCATATACCCGATCTGCTCCGAAAACCGTTTCCGCTCCTTTTTCCACTCCAAGCCGTTTATACGAATGCCCCCCGAGGTTGGCTGGAGAATCCCCGCCACCATGCGCAGCACGGTGCTTTTTCCCGCGCCGTTGCCGCCGCAAAGCCCGACGATTTGGCCGGCTCCAAGCTCGAAAGAGATATCCGCCACCAGCCGCTGCCCTTTGATGCACTTGTTAATTTTATTGACGATGACCAGGGGCTCAGCCACGTGTCCTCCCCCTTTCCCAAATCCGGCAAACGCCGGAAATCGCACAAGCCGCCCAAACGATAAATAGCAGGGCAAACAGCAGACTTCCGCCCGGTTTTTGAATCCAGCCGACCCATTGATAATATTCCGCTCCCAGCACCGAACCACCGCCCAGCTTCACGACGACGAACAGACGCACAAATTCCGCCGGATTCAGCAGTGTCAGCACAGTCAGCACCGGTTTGATCCATAAGTAGGGCAGCAAGCCCAAGACTGCGATCAGCAGAGTCGTCCAGCCGATGACGGTAAAGAACCATACCATGACGGAAATGGTCATCGCCTGCCAACGGTTTTTGGACAAGGCCCCAATCCATAAAGCGAGCGCCAGATACAACAAAACCAGGCCGCAGGAAAAAATGAAGAACAGCAAATACGTATCGACTTCAAACGCTTTTCCGAGCAGCACGGTAACCAGCCCCATCAGCCCGTACCCGAAGGAGAGGATGGTTAGCAGGACGATCGACAGCCCGGCATATTTGCCTAGCAGAAACGGGACCGTTCCTAACGGATAGGTGGAGAGCAATTGCCAGCTTCCTTCCTCTTTTTCCGCCGTCAGGGAAAACGAGCCCAAAAAAAGGGCCATCAGGGGAAGCAGATACAAGATCAAGTTCAGCATGGAGCCGGTAACCCCCGAATAGCCGCCGATCCGGTTTTGCGAATTTACAAGCAGCAAGCTAAGGCTGAACACCGAGAACAGCAATAAAAAGGAATAAGCCCATGGATTGCGAAAGCCGATTTTAATTTCCTTTTTGGCCACTTGCAGCAGGTCCGTCATGATCCATGTCCTTCTCCTTGCTCTTGTCCGTGTCCTTCTTCGTGTTCTTCGCCATGCTCCATATGACCCGGCATTTCCATCATTTCCTTGCTTTGTTTCCAGGTATGATTCGCCAGCTCCCCGGCGCTCATGATTTGCCCAACCCCCTGTTCGGCTACAAATGCCTCTGCGGAAGCCTTGTCCTTAAAGCTGACAATCCCGTAAGCCATCGGGGTACGAATGGTGGCGTCATAGACGTAGGTCGCCTTTTTGAATTCGATCCATTCCTTATCATTGTAATCTCGCACAAAGTCCATCCCGATCTGGGACGTATCGTTCTTCCGCTTCCACTCGTTCATGCATCCGATATCGTCGAATTTCAAGCTTTTCCCGTCCTTCAGCACGATCTGGGTGGCAAAGGCGTCATCCTTCACCTGCATGTTGCAGATCACGCAAACGTCGACATCTTCATTAACGGCCTGCGGCTGATACGTTTTGCTCCCGCAGCCCGCCAGCATAACCAACACCACGGTCAATAGCGCTAAAGCGAAAAATCCCTTTTTCATCATTTTGCTCCTCTCGAATAAATAATGACGACCAGCGATCCCGCAAACAGCATGGAAGCGATGATCAGCATAAACGCTTTCTCCGGAATCCGTTCCCGCTGCTCCACGGCCGGATCCTGCTCCCGCTCCAGCGCAGGGTCAAGATCCGGGTGAAGAAGATGCATCGACGGCGAACCATCCCTAGCCCATCGCTTCCGATCTTCCTCCACCATATCGCTCAGGAACGTCATGCCGGGCGACTGAAAGAACAACTGAAAGGCCGGAGTCCGGGAAATCAGGTTTTTGTAAAACGGGTTCATTGCGTATTCAGTCTCACTAAACCCGTCACCGTCCAGATCCAGTCCCTCAAAGGAGTCCCAATAATTCCGTTCGATTTGGTTCTCCCCGCTTTGCGTCGCCTCCGCTTCGATCACATTGGCTACGAAATCGTTCCCGTGAATCCGGTTTTGTTCCGCATCCGCAAACTGGATGCCGATGAAGTTCCGGTAAACCGCGTTATCCCGCAGCTCATTATCGCTGGATCGCTCGAGATAAATTCCCACGCGGTTCCCGTCGACCCTGTTCCCTTCGATCAGCGAGGTCCGCACATCATACAGCAGGATGCCTTGGGCATGAACATTTTGGCTTTGTTTGGTGAACACGTTGTCGGATAGAACGATATCCTTGACTCCCATGATCATCGCACCGGTAAAGTTCGATTCCCCCCGGTTCCCCGCGATCCGGGAGCCGTCGATGTACATGCAGTGAATACCGTAACGCGAGCCGTAAATCCTGTTTTTCTCGATGGTAAGGCCCCGGCTGTTCTCCAGGTAAATTCCGTCCTTCATGTTCCGAATTTCATTGCGAATCATTCGGTTGTCAGGTGAACCGTAAAGATCGATTCCGTTACCCTTCTGCCCAAGACTGAGTCTAGCCCCGGCCCTGTCCCATGTAATGACGTTATCCTCAATTCGTCCGCCGCTCGCTTCGCGCAGCAAAATGCCGGACCCGCGAGTTCGGATGTCCAACTCCCGCAGGACCGCCTTGTCCGCGCGGACGAGTACCGCCGCCGAGCCTTCCCCCTCCGCCTTCTGCCGGATAGCAAGACCCCGGATTTCCACGCCCTCGGACTTCACCGTAATGGCAGGCCCCCGGCTATCATGTACGAGCAAAGTTCCGTCCTCCCCCTGGAGGACCAGCTTTTTGTCGATGACGACAGGGCCCGCATAGTCCCCCGCCTTAAGCCGGACAATCTCGCCCGGCCGCGCCCGATCCACCAGTTCCTGGAGCGGGATCGGAGGCTTTTTGTCTTGGACGGCTTGGGCAGCTTGGCTCGAATCCCCCATGTACAACTGGCTGATCCAACAGGCCGCGGCAAAACATAGACACACCAACATCCAGCGCTTCCCGTTCATAATTTCATAAACCTACTCCGATCCTTGGATTTTCCCCATTCCAAAAATGGAACCACTTTCACCGATATATTAAGCTATAACATTCATCACTTCGTATAG
The DNA here is from genome assembly GCF_036864765.1 of Paenibacillus sanfengchensis. Taxonomy (NCBI): domain Bacteria; kingdom Bacillati; phylum Bacillota; class Bacilli; order Caryophanales; family Paenibacillaceae; genus Paenibacillus; species Paenibacillus sanfengchensis. The sequence goes on from NZ_JBAGJC010000006.1 coordinate 124,661, forward strand.
CCCTCACGGGGGGTATTTCCGGGGAACACGAGGATAATTGTGACTTTTTAATGACATTCATTAAAAAAGTAACTCTTGAAAAGTCCTGTCCTCAGAGCGCAATTGCAAAATAATTCCTTCTATAACCAATCGCTTTTTACATGAATACAAAAACAGAGTTTTGTATAAATTTACATAATTATCGACTTCATTTGACATCCTTCTTACCTCCCTCGGCTATGCTCTTTAAGGTAAAAAAGGCATAGGGAGGATAACATGAGGAAACAGCAGTGGTTAGCCGGTCTTTTAACTTGCAGCATGCTATGCGCGCAGTTCTTCCAGCCTGCGCCGGTGAGCAAGGCGGCAGCGGCGCCCGAAACGGGTGTATTCATTACGGAAGTGTATCCCGACGACCGCTCCAATCAAAATGAGATTGAGGGAGCCGGCGGAGCGGATCTGTTCGAGTTCGTGGAGATTTATAACGCCTCGGACCGGGAGATATCATTCAACGAGGAGTATAAAATCCGGTACAACTACAATACCGGCACGAAGGATTTGAACGTTACCGTTACGGATGCGGCATACGGCAGCCAGAACGATGTTATTATTCCTGCGGGTAGTCCGGCCGTGCTTTGGGTAAAGCGCACCGGCTCCTCCATCACCGGAGCGGCCGCCAATTTGACCGAGGCGGACTTCAGACGCTATCACGGCGTGCCGGACGGAATTCCGGTGTTCAATCTTAGCGGGCAGGACGGCCTTAATAACACGGACCGCGGCCTGTACGTGACCCGCAAAGATGACAATACCGCCATTATCAGCGAGGTGTATTACACCGCGGACGATGTCGGTGACGGCAAAAGCCTCCATCTCCAACTGCCCTCCAGCGGTGCCGCCATGGTCGCTTATGCCCGGGAGGCGCTGCCTTCCGCCGGCGTAACCGAGCCCGGACAGTTGGTCTCCGTGGCGAATCATGCCCCGGCCATTGCCCATGCTCCGGCGGCTTCAGCCGACCGTACGAAGGATGTGACAGTGACGGCAAGCGTTTACGATGAGGACGGAGACCCGCTGCAGGTCAAACTGTTCTATAAGTCCGTCGCGAACAGTCCGTTCGCGGAAGCTCCGATGCAGAATACCGGCGGAGACGCTTATGAAGGCGCAGTTCCCTCCGCTCAACTGTCCGGGGACAAATTGTATTATTATATTGAAGCTTCGGACGGAATCGAAACGTCCCGGTCCCAGGAGTACGTAACATCCCTAAGCGGCACCGTGGATGCGGAAGTCCCCCGTCTTTTGATCACGGAAATCCTTCCGAATCCGGCAGGCGATTATCGCTGGGGAAGCGGCAATCAATATGAATATGTGGAAATTTACAACAACTCGAACGAGACGCTGGACCTGAAGGATTACCGTTTGTGGTACCTTTATCCGGGGAATACCGCGCCGAAGCAGTGGACCATCCCGCAGCACACGGCCATCGAACCGTACAGCGCGGCGGTCATCTGGTTCGCCAAGGAAGCGATAGCCAACGGACAAGGGTATACGACGACGGCGGATTTTAATCTGCACTTTAACTCTACGCTGGAAGACAGCGATGTGATCTTCTACGACAATTCGAAGCCGTCGGAATTTAACCTGCCGAATTCGCTGCAGCGCGGCCTGGCGCTGTCGAGTCCGGAACAGCCGGACCGCTACCTGGTGGAGGCCTGGTACGATCCGAGCACACCGGACAGTCCCGACAGACTGGTCAATGACGTACGCAATGCCGTGGTGCGCTACACTTATCCGGAATCCGGACATATCATGAAACGTCTGGACAACCGGATGTATGCGAATCCGGGCAACATCGACCCGGGGCAGGTTCCGTCCGTGAACGGCGTGGATGTGACCGCTCCGGTCCTCGAGCATGAGCAGACGGTTTATAATTTGGGTCAAAACGAGCCCTACGCCGTAAAATTGGTCAGCAACGAGCCGCTCGCGAGAGCGGAAGTGATGTACGGACCCGCAACGAACGAGGCGACCGTCTACACCGGCAAAGAGCCGCTGAAGCTGCTGTCCCGGGACGGCGGCAAGTATGTCTATAGCGGAACGATCGCCTTCCCCGAAAAAGGGGCTTATCGATACATTATCGAAGCGCAGGACGAGTCCGGCAACCGGACGCGCGTTCCTTACAATTCGCGGGGCGGCCTGCTGACCGTGAACGAAACGGGAGCCGGAAACGAACTGCCGGAGCCGGGCTTGTCGATTGAAGCGGGCAGCATGTTCAAAGACAAGGCCGCGTTCTACGCTTACGGGCGCAGCGCGCAGGATCAAATCGAGGTCCGTTTGGACGGCCAGCCGCTGCCGATGCGCAAGGCCCTTCCGGGCACCGTGCAGTTGGGAATGCAGACGCGGGGAGTCGACCAGATTTATCAGGCTTCGGCGAGCGCCTTGGATTCGTCGGGCCAGCCGTCCTTTTTCACCCGTATCCTGCCCAAATATTCCGACGGGGCCTGGTCCATTTTCCCGATGACACCGGATCTGCTCGTCACCGGCTCTGTGGTATCCGTGCATACGGGCAACGAGAACGCTCCTTATCAAGTAAGCGAGCACGATAAAGTGTTCGGCATCAACAACCACGATGACTTCGAAGTGATGAATGTGCATCTGGTTCTGCCCGACGGTTCGGTGGTCAAACCGGACCAGGTCATTAATTATTTGGGCAACCGCAGCCAAACGACGGTAGATTACCGGGAAGACACCTATTACGGGTTCGGGGATGCCGATTACGGCAGCAATCCGAACAAACCGATGGTCAGCGATTTCCACTTCGCCGTGCCGGAAGAGAAGTATACGGCCCGGTACGTGGAACTGGACACGGAAAAGCTGGAAGACGGCGTCTATCCGCTCGCCATGACGATTGGAAACGACGAATTGGAAGCCTTCGACATTATGGTCGACAACACCGATCCCGTCATCGAAGCCGTCGTGGCCGGCGACAACCTCCCGGTCGAGGAAGGGCAGGCGCTGAAGGGCGCCGTAACATTGAACGTTGTCGCATCCGATAATCTGACCGGCATTCAAAAGACGGAAGCCGAACTGGACGGTACGAAAATCGAACTGCCTTACGCCACTTCTTCCACGGTTCTGACGACGGGCGAGCATCGGCTTAAGGTTACCGTGTATGACGGAGCGGGCAACACCGCCGTTATGGAACGCGCCTTCGTTATCGGCGAAGAGCAGCCGCTTGCTCCGGGCGAAGTTGCGCCTGCGGATTTTGCCATCAACGTTCCGACGGACGCGACGCTGCGCGCTCACGTCTCCGACCCGAGCGGGGACAAGTTGGATGTACGGTTCCTCGAAGCCGACAAGTACGATTTCGTTCGCACTGAAGGAATCGCCGGTTACCGGAACGTGGCCGACCGCGAACCTCCGCTGGTGTTGACTCCCGAGGGAGAGGCGGGCCTGTCGACCGACGAAAAAGCGCGGATCGCCAAACCGGACGGCGAATATCTGGTATCGGACACCGATTCCGGATTCCCGTATCACCGGTTCGAGATCGAGTTGGAACAAGAACTGCAGCCTGGCGATACGGCCGAACTATACTGGAAAGGCCGCACACTGCCGGGCCGAATCGTTACGCTGTATGCCTGGGATCACGAAGCGGGCAAATGGGCCGCGCTGAAATCGGCAACCGGAGACGCGAAGGAGAGCGATATCGAGCTTACCGCCAAAGTCGAGCCGTCCCGTTTCGTCCGGGATGGGCGGATCCAGGCGATGGTGCAGGACGAAGTGAAAGGCGTCAACGATCCGTTTACGATCCTTTGGTTCACGGATACGCAATATTACGCCGAGTCCTATCCGGAAATCTTTGATACGATGGGCGACTGGATCGTCGATCAGTACCGTCGGGGAACGTTCAGCTACGCCATTCATACCGGCGATATCGTCAACAAAGCGAATGACGAAGCCCAGTGGAAGGTTGCCGACCGCAACCTGGACAAGCTGGACGAGGCCGGAGTGCCTTACGGGGTGCTTGCCGGGAATCATGACGTCATTACCGACGGCGTGGATTATACCAACTACGGAAAGTATGTAGGCGCCGACCGGTACGAGAATAATCTGTGGTACGGCGGACAAATGGACAATAACAGAAACCACTACGATCTCTATTCGTTCGGCGGTCATGATTTCATCTTCCTGTACATCGGTTTCGGTCTGGAGGACACACCGGAAACGATCGCCTGGGCCAACGAAGTGCTGAAGAAACATGCGGACCGCATCGCGATTGTCGGGATGCACGCCTATCTGGAGACGAACGGCACGTTGTCCAATATGGCGCAAAACGTCTTCGATCAGGTCATTGCGCCGAACCCGAATGTCCAGCTCGTACTGAGCGGCCATTACCATGCCGCCAATCGTGTGGTGAAGACGGTGCAGAATCCGGACGGTTCCACCCGCCAGGTCATTGAAATGCTGGCGGATTATCAGGGCGGACCAAGCGGGGGCAGCGGCTATTTGCGCCTGCTGAAATTTGATCCGTCGGCGGGAACGCTCGATGTGGAAACGTATTCGCCCTATCTGGACGATTACAACTTTTTCGATGACGCGATCGAGGACTTTACCGAGCCGTTTGCTTTCCGCGATACGACAAAACGTGTCGCCACCGATTACTTTGCCCTGAATGTCTTCAAGGACCGGGTGATCGGCGAACAAACGGACCTGCTTTCCGGTTCGGAAGCGTCGGCCGTTTGGAAAAATCTGCAGCTGGACCATACCTACTACTGGTACATGCAGCTTACGGACGAATACGGCGCCGAGCGGCTGAGCCCGATTTACCGCTTTACGGCCGGGACGCCTAAGCCGGGCGGCGGAGACGGGGAGAATCCCGGCGGTAACCCGGGGACAAATCCGGGCAGCGGCGGTGGCGGCAACTCCGGCAACTCCGGGAAGAGCCCGGGAACGGGTTCGGGCGGTATAACGGGCGGCACTCCGGGAGGTACGCAGGGAACCACATCTCCATCGGTCCAGACCCCGGCCCCGGGAACCGTGGTCGCCCCTACCAAGATTGAGGAAGACCAAGCGGTGGCCTCGCCGGATGCAAATGCGCTGAATCGGGCGCTGATCCAGGCAGCGGCAGACAACGGAATCCGCACGGTATCGATCGAACTGGACGCGCAGGGGAAACGGCATAACGGGGACGTTGTCCTGCGCCTGCCTTCCGAATTGCTGAACAGAGATCACGGTAATGACCGTTACCGTGTAGTTACTCCCGCAGCGACCGTAACGGTACCCTCCGATATGCTGGCGCATCTGCCAAATGCCGGCGAATACGCGGAGCTTGTCATTGGACGGGCAGAACGCGATAGCATCGCCTCCCCGGTCCGCGGGGGGGTCGGCACCAGACCGGCGGTCGATCTGTCCCTCCGGATCGGAGGCGCTGCGGCCGAATGGGCCAACGGCAAAACGGAGGTTGTCATCTCCCTGCCTTATACGCCGGCAGCCGGAGAACAGCCGGACAATCTGGTGATCCTGGCGATTCAGGAGGACGGGACGGCTCAAGCTGTAGTCAACGGCCGGTACGACAAGCAGACCCGGTCCATGGTCTTCCGCACGAATCACTTCGGTACGTTCGCCGCAGCTTATAAAACGGTGCCGTACACGGACGTGAAGGCGAACGACTGGTATTTCGCGGCGGTCAACTACTTGTCGGCCCGCGATATCGTCAAAGGGACGGGAGCCGAAAACTTCCGGCCGGAAGCCGAAGTCAGCCGGGCGGATTTCCTGATCATGGCGATGAACGCCTTCGGATACAAATCCCCGGGCACCGGTGCGGCAGCCAATTTTGCCGATGCGGGGAACAAGTACTATACTCCGTACCTGGCGGAAGCGAAGCGGCTGGGGCTGGTGAAAGGCGAAGGCGATAACCGCTTCCGTCCGGAAGCCGGAATTACCCGTCAAGACATGATGGTGATGCTCCACCGAATTGCGGAGTTGTCCGGCACGAAGCTGCCTTCCGGCAGCGAGACTAACGGGACCCAGGCGTTCCGGGATGCCTCCGAGATAGCCGGATACGCCGGGCCCGCCATGGAAGCCATGTTGAAGGCCGGAATAATCCAAGGCACGGGCGACAGCCGGCTGGAGCCGCAAGCGAAAACCAACCGTGCTCAGGCGGCTCGGGCGGTATACAATTTCATCGCCGGCCTGTAGTTGAACCCCATTTAAACCGAAACAGCCTTACCCTTGCGAAACCAAGGGTAAGGCCGTTTTTGCGTGAAGGAACATCTCTTTCAAGGCGAAAGGTGCGTATTATCTGGTCCCATACATCATGAGCAGCTTTCCATTTTCCTTCGCCAGAGCAATATAGATTACCCCGCCCAGGCATCCCGGAGGCAGCGTTCCCTCGATAATCCAAGCTTCCGCAATAGGGTTATAGCTGATCGCGAAAGGGGATTCCTCCAAGATAGAAGCGTAATGCTCCGCCAAATAGGGGAAGATGGCGTTAGCGGCTGCATGTTCATCCGGAAGTTCACCAAAAGCCATATCCGCTCCCACCCGGCCTCGCTGAATTAGAGTGTCCCGATCGGCGAAATAAAGCTCATATCTTCCGATTAAGCGCTCATCGTCTATATCACGTTCCACCAGCCCATATTCGATAGTCGTTGCCTTATGGTGTACTCTGCTTTTGCTCTTTTTTTTAGATGTGACATTCATCGTGATTTGATTAACGCGAAGCCGATCTCGTTCCCGCTGCTGCTCTGCGAACAATTCCTCCCAAGCATCCATAAAGCTCATCGACATTACACCAACTGCATGGTTGTAACACAGGTATCATCGTTTTTAAACGTAGAAATGGTGGACTCCGCTTTCTTCCCGTCTTGCTTGATAATAACTTGATAGGTTTGGTCTCGCGGCAGCCACAAGTCGATAAACCCATTCGACCCGGACATCTTTACTTCATCCAACACGATATTTCCGTTTGAATCGGCAATGCGGACGTTAAACTCCTCATTCGCCAATTCCCCTTGGCAGCCCGTCAAACTGTGAATTTGACAAGGATGTGTATTCTGCTTATACGGCGCGACGGAAACAAAAAATTCTCGCTCGGGCAGGTCGTAGACAACTTCCTTTCCCCCGTCCGACACAATGAGTTGGTGCGAGGTAATGGACGCCGATTCGGAAGCATCCTTCCAGGCACTATATCTTTGCACGATTTCCTTAATCTCACGATTGTCTTGTACTTCACGGGTGGGATTCTTTGCATTTTGGGATAAAAATAGAGAGACTCCCGCAACCGCCACGATCAAACCTCCAAAAGCCAACACACGTTTATTCCGCTGCACTCCGGTTCATCCTTCCCTTATAGTATCGTCCCCTCTATTTTCACCCGTGGGCGGCCATTTTTGCAAATGCATAATTCGCACTTTTGTTGGCTTGTTTTCCTTTGCGGATTCCCCGGGTTTTCGCCGTTCTCTCTGGTTTTGTGTATAATTGCCGGAAAAAAGGCTGTATCCCTAATTAACAGGAAATCTTCCCGATAATTAGCTGCCTATGCGGGAGCAGAGGTGAATTAGCTGGAAAACCTCCCGCTATTCAATCCGAAATAGGGGATATAGGCGCTGGCACCGCGTAATAGATGGAGTTTTTCCGGTTATATCCGATTGAGGGGCCAATTGCGGTAATTTAACGGGAGGTTTTCCCGTTAATAAGCAGGCAATATCGCTTAACTTCTGAAGAAGTTTAATAGTAATAATTTCGTTTAATTCGTCCTTTTTGATATAATGATGGAAACGCCCAGCGGAAAGGTGATCATCCATGACACGATCTATAAATATAACGGAAGAATGCGATACGAGCTGCTCGGGAACGGTGGATTTGGATGCGATCAAGGCGGAGTTAATCGATGACCAGGCGGCCGTTCAATTTGCCGATTGGTTCAAAGCGTTCAGCGATCCGACCCGCGTCAAAATCATCGGCGCCCTGCTGAAAAGGGAACTGTGCGTGCACGACTTGACGGTCCTCCTGGAAATGGGGCAATCGGCCGTTTCCCACCAGCTTCGTTACCTACGCAACATGAGGATCGTGAAACGGCGCAAAGTCGGAAAAACGGTCTATTATTCGCTCGACGACGCGCATATTGAGCAGATTTTTCTGCAAACCCTCCAGCACACCAACCATGGATGATGCGGGGGCAATTGTGGATATAAGGTCCCACCGCCGGAGTCTACACCATTAACGGGAAAATTTCCTGTTAATCTACCGCTCTTGGCTCTTCGATCGGATTTAGCTGGAAAAGCTCCATCTATTTTGCGGCCCTATTGCTGACATACACCATTTCAGGCGAATTAGCGGGAGGTTTTCCAGCTAATTCGCCTCTATAGCCGCATACGCATCAAATTAGCGGGAGGAATTCCCTTTAATTCGAACCAACCCATAAGTTGCAGGTACCCTTTACACCGCTGTCTAATATGCAAATCAATAGTTCAACCTATATAGATTCGTTCAAGGCGCTGTTCAAAAACAAGGACTGCCCCTCACATGCGGGACAGTCCTTGTTAAGTTAGCGCCCGGTCTACGCGCTTCAATCCGGATCAAAGTCGGAGTTCTGCCGAAGCTCGCCGCTGAAGCACGATTTTACGATACATTTCTCCAAACATGGCGGGGCTGTCTTCCTGAATCCATAACCCGCCAAGATGAGGTTCAAGTATAGCCTGATAATCCCGGCCGATATCGGTTCCCAATACGGCGATAAGTGGCCGCAGCAACCGCATGGGCAGCGACATTTCGTTCTCCCCGGGTTTGAATTTGTCGAATACGACGATCCTCCCCCGTTCCTTCGTAACGCGAACGAGCTCCAACATACATTTGTGTTCGTCGGGCACTACCGACAGAATCAGGCTTGCGATCACCAAATCAAAGGATTGGTCGGCAAAACGCAGGTCCTGCGCATCCATCTCCATAAAGCGGATATTCTCGTTCCCGCTTGCCTTCGATTTCGCTTTAGTGAGCATCACCGGCGAAATGTCGACGGCGGTTACTTCAAGCTCCTTTCCGCAGAAAAAGCGAAGGTCAGCGCCCGTTCCCACCCCAACCAGCAGCACGCGTTGGCCCGGCATCGGAGCAAGATCGGCAAACACTCTTTTTCTCGCCCGGGCGAAAGGGCCCGTGTCGAACAAAGCATCATAGAAAGGGGACAACGCCCGATAAATCAGCTTATTCCAGCGATTGTTCACTTACCGCATCCCCTATTCCAAATTGGGTTTGATCTTCATGACGCGCATGGCATTGAGAACGGCCAGCAGGGTCACGCCCACGTCCGAGAACACCGCTTCCCACATTGTAGCAATCCCGAAGGCGCCCAGGAGCAGGAAGACCGCCTTGATGAGCAGGGCAAAAATAATGTTCTGCCATACGATCCGCCGGGTTCTCTTTGCGATATAAATCGCCGAGCTCAGCTTGGAAGGCTCGTCGGTCATGATGACGATATCGGCGGCTTCAATCGCCGCGTCGGACCCGAGGCCGCCCATGGCCACGCCGACATCGGCTCTGGCCAGAACCGGAGTGTCGTTGATCCCGTCGCCGACGAACACGATCTTTTCCTTCCGCGATTTCTCGCGGTCGATCTTTTCCAGTTCCTCCACCTTATGCTGAGGCAGCAGCTCGGCCCGGACTTCGTCCACGCCCAGCTTTTTGCCGATATCCTCCCCCACCGCCTTGATGTCGCCCGTCAGCATCACAATCTTCTTCACGCCCAGGCGCTTTAAGGAGCGGATCGCTTTCGCCGCATCTTCCTTGACCTCATCGGCAATGACCAGATAGCCGGCATACTGTTTATCGATCGCGACATGCACAATGGTCCCCAACTCGGTTGGCGCGGTGAATTTAATATTCTCTCGCTTCATGAGCTTGGCGTTCCCGGCAAGCACTTCCCTGCCTTCGAACATAACCTGGATTCCGTATCCTGATATTTCGTTGTAATTCGCAAGTAGCGCTTCATTCAATTCCTGCCCATACGCTTCCCGAATGGATTGCGCAATCGGATGGGTGGAGTGCATTTCGGCAAAAGCGGCCTGACGCAGCAGCTCCTGCTCGGTCCAACCGTTTTGCGGATAAATGCCGCCTACTTGAAACGCGCCTTTGGTCAGCGTACCCGTTTTGTCGAAGACGACATATTTGACGTCATTCAACGCTTCCAGGTAATTACTGCCCTTAACCAGCACGCCGTTCTTGGAAGCGGCTCCGATGCCGCCGAAGAAGCCGAGAGGAATCGAAACCACCAGGGCGCAAGGACAAGAAATGACCAGGAAGACCAGAGCCCGATAGACCCAATCCGCGAACGTCGCGCCGCTGAGGATCAGCGGAGGCAGAACGGCCAGCAAAACGGCGACAATGACGACAAACGGTGTATAGTAGCGGGCGAACTTCGTAATAAAATTTTCCGTCGGCGCCTTTTTGCTGCTGGCGTTCTCCACCAGATCGAGAATCTTGGCCACGGTCGACTCGCCGAATTCCTTGGTCACCTTGATCGTCAAAACCCCGTTTTTGTTGATGAATCCGCTCAGCACGTCATCGCCCGCCGCCACTTCGCGCGGCATGGACTCCCCGGTCAGCGCGGAAGTATCCATGGCCGAGCTTCCCTCAATGACTTTGCCGTCAAGAGGCACCTTTTCCCCCGGCCGCACCACGATCCAATCGCCGATCTGCACCTCCTCCGGACTCACGCGTAGAATTTCGTCGCCGGATTTCAAATTGGCGAAATCGGGTCTGATGTCCATCAACGCGCTGATCGATTTCCGCGACCGGTTAACCGCGATGCTTTGGAACAGTTCTCCGACCTGGTAAAAAAGCATGACGGCTACGCCTTCGGGATACTCACCGATCACAAAGGCGCCGATGGTCGCGATCGACATCAGGAAGTATTCGTCGAACACCCGGCCTCTGACGATATTCTTCAGCGCCTTGAGTACGATATCCCCGCCCACGATAAGATACACAGCGAGGTACAGAAGCAGCTCAAGCTCCCAGCCAAGAGACAACCCCAATGCCGCCGCCCCGATGACAAGACCGGCAACCAGACGGACGGCCATGGTTCTGATGCTTTGCGCGCCGTGATCATGGGAATGGCCGTGACCGTCATCCGCCGCTTCCGTGCCGTGTTCATGAGCGTGATCATGAGCGTAATCATGGTCGTGAGTATGATCGTGGCCGTGGTTATGCGCGCCGCCAGGTTTAGCGGACCTCCCTTGCCGGCTTCCCGCCTGCGCCCCCGCCGTTCCCTGCTCCACTACTCTGACGTCAGGCTCCAGCGTGCGGATTTTTTTCCTGGCCAAATCCATGATCTCCTCGGACCGCTCCATGGCCATTTCCATCGTTAGCGTTTTATTTACGAAGTTCACCGAACAGGATGACACTCCGTCAATCTTCTGGATTCCGTTCTCAATTTTCATGGCGCAGTTGGCGCAATCCAGACCTTCCAGCAGAAATTTCCGTTTGGCTGTACCGGCACCCGTCTCCATATTCTAATCCCATCCTTCCGAGAAAAACGAATAACATATGAATGATTGATCATATATAAATTATTTCATTTTTATGGTTCCCTGTCAATCATCCGAAACAACGTCAACCATGAATTTTTCATATTTCTAAAAAAAGAATATAATGAAAGATGCTGCTGCTAAAACAGTACCGGAAAAATCTTGATTATATATAGGTTGACGCCCCACCCACCGTGGGAGTCTACATCATTAACGGGAAAATCTCCCGTTAATGTACCGCTCTTGTCTCTTGGATCGGATTTAGCTGGAAAAGCTCCATCTATTTCGCGGCCCTATGGCCGATATACACCATTTCAGGCGAATTAGCGGGAGGTTTTCCAGCTAATTCGCCTCTGCAGCCGCATACGCACCGAATTAACGGGAAGAATTCCCTTTAATTTGAACACCGCGCTGTCTAATATGCAAATCAATAGTTCAACCTATATAAAAATTTGGAGGTAGGATTACTTTGGAGATTTTGAACATTGTACCTGGGGAATCAATTGGAACCGTGAAAATAGGGATGACCCAAACCCAGGCGGAGGCCGCTATGATGTCATACGACGGTCTTAATATTTCCTACGATGAAGATCATAAAGTCGATTTTATCGAAATTGGCTATGGAGCGAACGATCAATTTAAATGTGTGTATGGTGATTTTGATTTATTCAATACAAAAGCGTCAGAACTAGTTAGCATGATAGATCAAATATCTCCCTACGATCGTAATGAACCTGAAATAGGCTACACTTATAAATATCCAAAGATCGGCTTGTCCCTATGGAGATCAACTATTTTAACGGAGGAAGACCTCCAAGAAGATTGGTTCAAAGAACTTTCTGCCGATATACAAGAGGATGAGATGAAGCATTTGTATTTTGAAGCTGTCGCCGTGTATAAACCGAGTAAGTAAAACCCGACGATCGCTTTGTTAAACTATTCATACAATTCATTTATTTGGGGGCTAAATTAGGATGTTACGAAACAAGTATAAGCTTATTATGGCTTTCGTTTTTGGTATTTCTATTTTTGTTATTTTATCCGGTTGCGGGCATGTAAATAGTACCGACAAACTTTTAGGACACTGGAAGGCAACAGACACCAAGCAGCCGGACATTAGCTATGATATCTATATCGGAAGGGATTCCTTCACTCAAGTCTTTAATGGAGTGGAGACCACTTTTACTTATAAGTTAGTGAACAACAAGAAAGAAGATCTGCGAATGGAATTGAACAATTCGGATGGAAATATCTCTTATTATGATTTGGCTTTTAAAAATAAGGATCAAACCGCCATCGAGGCGAGTTCAGATCTCAAAGAGAGTAAATTTAGCGAAGAGCTTAAAGAGGCCGTTGCCAACATGGAATCATTAGGTATGGATACCATCTCCAAGGCCAACTGGATTTATGTTGACGATAAACAGAAACCATAAATCGAGCGAATAAGAGCCTGCTGCGGCTCTATTTTGTCAGATTCGGCTGGGCGGTGCGGAATAGCGGATTTTAGGGCCTTAGTTTGGGAAAAAGCGGGCAAAACCCTGACCTCGGCCCCCTCCCCGCCACACCGTGCCGGGTTGGATGCAACATCAGTTGCGAGTATCCACCATATCGCGAAAATAGCTAGAAATAGAGACTGTTTCTCAAATCGACTGCAAACCTTCCTCGGTAACCGTCGGATCGAAGTCGGCCACGATCAACATGTCGACCCAGCGAGCGCGGCGCAGCATGAAATGAACAACCGTTTCCTTCATCAGCGAGTACCATAGCGGCCTGCGGGATTGGCCGATAATCAATTGGGTGGCGCGCACTTCCTGCATCCGTTGGAGCAACGCTTCACCGGTGTTCCTATGGTTGCCAAGCCCGGCCACCTCCATCTTGCCTCCAAGCCGCTCGCATAATTGACGAAGCGTCTCCAACCGCTTATTATCGGCATCGGACAGGGCGCCGGCACAATGCACATAATGGACATGCCATTCCGCCTTGAGCCGGTGGGCAATGCGGAACCCGCGCCGAATTAACCGCTCCGCTCGTGGACTTGTATCCACACAGACGAAGATTACCTCTTGCCGATGCCATGGCCCGCGGAGAGAGGTATTCCGGTCCCACGCTTCCAAGCGTTCATCCACATCATCGGCAATTTCGCGGAGTGCCAGTTCGCGCAAAGCGATCAAATTGCCGATTTTAAAAAATGAACCCAGCGCCTGATCCACTTTTTCGGAAGCATAAATTTTGCCGTCCCGCATCCGCTGTTGCAACATTTGCGGCGTCACATCGATCAGTTCGACCTCATCCGCCATTTTCAGAATGGCATCGGGCACCGTCTCGCGCACGCGGACACCGGTCAACTGCTGCACCGCGTCATTGAGACTTTCCAGATGCTGTACGTTGATTGTTGAAATGACAGAAATGCCGCTTTCCAGCAGGCGGATTACATCCTCATATCTTTTCTTATTGCGGCTGCCGGGGATATTCGTATGCGCGAGTTCATCGACAAGCACGACTTCGGGATGACGCGCGATAATGGCCTCCGTATCCATTTCATCAAGCTGCGCTGATTGATAGACCATGTTCACCCGCGGAATAAGCGGCAATTGGCCTATCTGTTCCGCCGTTTCTTTCCTGCCGTGCGTCTCCAATAAACCGATTACGACATCGATTCCTTTGCCAAGCAGACGGTTGCCTTCTTGCAGCATTTTAAAGGTCTTGCCTACCCCGGGAGCAGCTCCGATATAAACTTTAAATGTGCCGCGCCGGATCGTTTGGATTTCCTTTTCGATTTCCTTGGGACTAAGCCTCCGGAACGGCTCCGCCCCTCCGCTCGATTTCGGTTTGATCGGCAGGATTCGCTCCCCTTCATACTCGGCGCGGTCCGCCATCAGAAACACGTCCACATTCCGCATTTTTCGCAGCACCCTGCCTGCAATGGAGCCTTGCCAGCGTTCCTGCCAGCGGCTTTTTTTGGAATGGCCCATCACGATGCGGGTGACGTTGTTTTGGATGGCATAACGTACGAGCATGGACGGAAGCTTGCGCAGATGCAGTATGGGAAGCTCCTCGAATCTGGCATCCACCTTCTCCGCCAGCTTGCGAATGGAGCGTTTGAACATTTGCTGATCCTTCGATAATTTCCGCTCGGGGAGGACAAACGTTACTACAATCATGTCGCCGTTCAATCTTTTGGCGATTTGCTGCCCCCTTCGCACATAAAGCGATCCGTTCCAGTGATATTGCGCCGAAACAAGGATCCGCTCCGCCGCGCCCGACGGACCAAGCAGTCCGAGCTCTTCGCGATGCTTCTCAAGCGAATCGTTAACCCCTTCCGCCATCAGCCGCAGCGAAATTTCCCGCAGCACGCCAAGATTGCCGCGGCGGGCCATCGCGGGATGCGTCTGATCCCCCAGAATGCCTTCGTCAATCCGCTTCAACATCGTCTCCGGGGACACATCAATCAGCCGAACTTCGTCGGCAAGCTCCAACGTATCGGAAGGTACCGTTTCTTCCGCCCGAATCCCCGTCCGTTTAAGGACGATCGCGTCCACCCCATCCAACTCGTAGACGTTGATTGTCGTAATAATGCTGATCCCTTGCTCCATCAAGTATCGAATGTCCTCCAGCCGCGTCTTAAACTTCGCCCCCTTACGGTTGCGATGAGCGAGGCCGTCAACCAGCAGCACCTCCGGATTGCGGGCCACAATCGCGTCAAGCGGCAAATCTTTGTACTCCTTGCCTTCTTTCCGCCAATGGATGCTCGGCACACGCTCCAGTTCCATCGTTTGTTGTACGGTTTCAGACCGCTGCATAGTCGAGATCGCGCAAATGACCACATCGATTCCCTGCTGCTTCAGCAGCTTCCCTTCATGCAGCATATGATACGTCTTGCCGGAACCGCTAACCGGGCCAATGATAATTTTAAGCCGTCCCTTCCGCAACTGCAAAATCGATCGTAAGATTTCATCCGGCGTTTTTCGCTTAAACTCGGTCACTTGTTGGCCACCTCCCGGTACGTTGTCAATGGCCGGACCACCCGTTTTCCTTCCAAAAATTGCGGCACGGCCGCATTAAGCCTGTCCGGCTGGCACAGATTGCACGGATCAAAGGCGTCCGGAATGACGACCCGTCTAGGCAATTGGATCACCTCGTTTTTCTTGAATATCGAACCTGCCGGAAAAAATGCGACCGCCCCGTCTCCCGGAAAATGGGCGGACAGGGCCTGTCACAGCGTTATTTACCCAACTTTTCTTTCAACGCCAAATTGAGTTTCAGTACGTTGACCCGTTTGTCACCGAATACGCCCAGGTCGCGGTCCTCCGTATATTCGCCCACCAGCGTTTCCAGCTCGGCCGCGGAAATACCGGTTAGCTTGCTGATTCGCGGCACCTGCACCAGCGCCGATTGCGGCGTAATGTGCGGGTCGAGTCCCGACCCCGAGTTGGTAACGAGAGCGAGCGGCAATTGCTCGATCGGTACATCCGGGTTATCCCGGCGCCACTGGTCGATTGAAGCTTTCGTGCGGGCAAGCATATCCGGATTCGAAGGCGCATAGTTGTTGGAACCGGACGCCTCCGCCTTGTAATCGATGCTGGATACGCGTCCTTGAAAATAACTTGGATCGGTGAACGATTGCCCGATCAATTCCGAACCAACCACGCTGCCGTCCTTATCCTTCAATAAGCTGCCGTTGGACTGGTGGGGAAACAGCAGTTGCGCGAGGCCCGTGCTGACGAGCGGATATACAATACCGCATAAGATGATGAACAACAGAGCGACGCGCAAAGCTATCCAGAAAACCGCTCCCCCGGAGCGCCCAGCCTGTTCTTCTTGCGCAATGGTACTCATAGCCGTTTCCTTCTTTCATATTTATATTTAATTTGCCGTGCGAATGGCAAAGATCAGATCCACATATGAACGATCAGATCAATCAACTTGATCCCGACGAACGGGGCGATCACACCGCCCAAGCCGTAAACGAGCAAGTTGCGGCTAAGCAGCCGCGATGCGCTCATCGGCCGGTAGGCGACACCCTTCATCGCCAGCGGAATCAACAGCGGGATGATAATAGCGTTAAAAATGAGCGCCGATAGCACGGCCGAAAGCGGCGAGCCGAGCTTCATAATGTTCAAGGCTTCCATTTCCGGAATGGCCAGCATGAACATCGCCGGAATGATCGCAAAATATTTGGCAATGTCGTTGGCGATACTGAACGTGGTCAAAGCGCCGCGCGTCATCAGCAACTGCTTGCCGATCGCCACCACCTCGATAATTTTCGACGGGTCGGAATCGAGATCGACCATATTGGCCGCTTCCTTAGCCGCGGTCGTCCCGCTGTTCATCGCCAGCCCGACATCGGCTTGCGCCAACGCCGGCGCGTCGTTCGTGCCATCGCCGGTCATCGCGACCAGCTTGCCTTCGGCCTGCTCCCGGCGGATCACGGCGATCTTATCCTCCGGCTTGCTCTCGGCGATAAAATCATCGACGCCCGCTTCCCTGGCGATGGTTGCCGCCGTCAGCGGATTGTCGCCGGTGCACATAATTGTTTTGATGCCCATGGCGCGCAGTTGATCAAACCGTTCGCGCATGCCGGGCTTCACCGTATCCTTCAAATATATGACGCCAAAGACTTGTTTATCGACCGCCACGGCCAACGGCGTTCCGCCTTCCGACGCGATGCGATTGGCCTGTTTCTCCAACTCGTCCGGAATCCCCCCGCCTTGGGCGGCCACCCATTTGCGGATGGCGTCTACCGCTCCTTTGCGAACCTTACGTCCGTCCTTCAGATCGATGCCGCTCATTCGAGTTTCCGCTTTGAATTCAACAAAGCTGCCATCCTCGCCGAGCGCCCTGTCATAGGTCTTTTCGTTCTTCTTCATCCATTCCAGTACGGAGCGGCCTTCCGGGGTTTCGTCCTGTACGGAAGATACCGCCGCCCAAGCGGCCGCCTCATCCAGGCTAGCGCCTCCGACCGGTACGATGTCGCTGGCCATCCGGTTCCCGAAGGTAATCGTTCCGGTTTTATCCAAGATCATCGTATTAATATCGCCCGCGGCCTCGACGGCTTTACCGGACATCGCCAGCACGTTGAACTGCGTCACCCGGTCCATGCCCGCGATGCCTATGGCCGACAGCAGACCCCCGATCGTCGTCGGGATCAAACAGACCAGCAGTGCAATGAGTACCGGGATTTCCAATTGAATATTCACATAAGAAGCGATCGGCCCGAGCGTCACCACAACGATCAGAAAAATAATCGTCAAACTGATCAACAGCGTACTAAGCGCGATTTCGTTCGGCGTCTTCTGGCGTTTCGCACCTTCGACAAGCGCAATCATCCGGTCGATGAACGTATCACCGGGATCGCTGGTAATTCTCACCTTGATGCGGTCGCTAATGACGCGCGTCCCGCCGGTGACCGAATTGAAATCGCCGCCGGCTTCCTTGATCACCGGCGCCGATTCGCCGGTGATCGCCGACTCGTCGACGGAGGCGAGCCCTTCGATCACTTCCCCGTCGCCGGGAATCATCTCCCCTTGGGAAACGATGACGATGTCCCCCTTGCGCAGCTCCGTTGAAGGCACGGTTTTAACGCCTTGCCCAACCACTTTATTCGCGGTGATCTCTTGTTTCGTCCGCTTCAACGTATCGGCTTGAGCCTTGCCTCTCCCCTCCGCCAGTGCTTCCGCGAAATTGGCGAACAGTACCGTAAACAACAGAATCACAAACACGGTGAGGTTGAAGCCGATACGGTCCTCCGCATGGAAGTAACCGGGAAATACCGTCATTAACAGTACGATGATCGTGCCAACCTCAACGACGAACATCACGGGATTTTTCATCATGACGGCCGGATTCAGCTTGACGACGCTCGCCTTCAGGGCTTGCGCAACAAGCGGACCGGAGAACATGCTTTTTTTACGTTTTTCGTTCATGGCCATTTCTCCCCATTTCTTACTTAACGAATCGTCAGATGCTCAGCGATTGGCCCCAGGACAATCACCGGCAGGAAAGTCAGCGCGCCGATCAAAATGACGGTGCCGATCAGAAGACCGGTAAACAGGGCGTTATCCGTTCGGAACGTGCCGATCGTCTCCGGCACCCATTGCTTACGCGTCAACGATCCGGCGACGGCGAGCATCGCGATCATCGATATATAACGCCCGAAAAACATCACAAGGCCGGTCGTTATATTCCAGAATGGCGTATTGTCCGCCAATCCCTCAAAGCCGGAGCCGTTGTTTGCGGCTGACGAGGTGTATTCATACAGCACCTGCGTGATTCCGTGAAAGCCGGCATTTGTAATCGCGCCCTTACCGAGATCGGTCAGGAAGGCAAGCGCCGCCGGCGCCAGAATAATGAACGGGTGCGCCAATATCGCAATCGCGATGAGCTTCATCTCCCGCGGCTCGATCTTGCGGCCCAGGAATTCCGGCGTACGGCCGACCATCAGTCCGCAGATGAACACGGCCAGTATCGCGTACATCAGCATATTGATCAGCCCGACGCCTTTGCCGCCGAATACGACGTTCAGCATCATCTCCGCTAATGGCACCAGACCGCCGAGCGGGGTCAGCGTATCGTGCATGTTGTTGACCGAACCGGTCGTCGCCGCCGTCGTCACGGTGGTAAACAGGGCGGATTGGGCTATGCCGAAACGCACCTCTTTCCCCTCCATACTGCCCTGCGAAGCGTCGATGCCCAGCGCATTCAGCGCCGGATTTCCGCTTGTTTCCGCCGTATAGGCGATCGTAAGGAACACAAGGAACAGAACCATCATTGCCGAGAAAATAACCCAGCCCTGCTTGCGGCTCTTCGCAAATCTGCCGTACATGAAAGGCAGCGCCGCGGACAAGCACCACATCGACAGAATCTCGATTACATTGGTCAACGGGTTCGGATTCTCAAACGGGTGCGACGAGTTGGCGCCGAAAAAGCCGCCGCCGTTGGTGCCCAGATGTTTGATCGACTCCAGTGAAGCGACAGGCCCGATCGCAATTTGCTGCGCAGCTCCTTCCAGTGTCGTTACCGCCAGTGTCGGATGGAGCGTCTGCGGAACCTGCAGCGCGACCAGCACCAAAGTGACGATCAATGCCAACGGGAAGAAAACCCGCGTATGCGCCTTGACGAAATCCTCAAAGAAGTTGCCCAGCGTCTTGCCTTTGCTCGTAATGCCCCGGACAAACGCGACCGCGACCGAAAGGCCCGTAGCCGCCGACGTGAACATCATCATCATGATGACGGCCATTTGCGAGAAATATGTCAGCCCCGTCTCGCCGCTGTAATGCTGCAGGTTTGTGTTCGTGATAAAGCTGATAACCGTGTTTAGCACCAGCGTAGGTTCCATATTCCCGATATCGTTCGGATTAAGCGGCAAGCCGCTCTGTATCCGCAACAGTAAATAACTTACCGCGACGAGCACAAAGTTGGTCGCGACGAAGCTGATCGCGTAGCGTTTCCAGCTCATGCCCGGGCGGCGCTTCAGCCCGATGACCGCATAAATGGGCTTCTCGGCCCATCCGAATATTTTATCCGTGCGATTGGGTTCGTTAGAAAAAACATAAAACAAATAATTTCCAAGCGGTTTGGCAATCAGCAGCAAAATGCCGATCACAATTCCGATTTGCAATATATCCATTTGACCGTTCCTCCCTGGTATTGCCGCTATAAAAAAGATAAAGATTAAACACTCGTTAAAACTTTTCCGGATGAAGTAAGGCATAGATCAAATAGATCAGCAATACGAGCGTAAACATCAACACGATCGTCATTCGTGTTCGCCTCCCGAGTCCGCTACCGTTTTCCCGCACCAAACGACAAATCCGATCACAAGCGCGAAGGCTGCGGCTAACGTTAGTCCCATCCAAATATCCAGCATTACGACACTCCTCCAAATAATTAATCAGTCAGATCGCTGAGTAGAAACCCGACTTCCCCGTTTTTTGTGTATATCACATAGGAAGCACCGAGTTTTTTATAAATCGCCTCGGGATGCCACATGGTCGTCACAACAGTTATCGCCTTGCTGGAAAACCGGGCAACAAACTGTAAATACTGGCAGCTCAGCGGTAGACTGGACTCAAAAATGAAAACTCGCCCGATCGGAAATACAGGTATCTCACCCACCTTATTACGGGTAGTACTTACACGCAAAATCTCATTCACTCCGATTTCCCTCAGCAGCTTTTCTTCCCTTTTGTTATTGGTTAAGGCTGCTACCGGAATTTTTTGGTACATAAGCAACCGAATGAAGTTTCTCCCCGCTTTATTCGAAGCGGCCACTAAAATACGGCTTTTCTCCATGCGCTCCTCCTCCGAATCAAGGAAAAAGGCAACAAAAAGAAGCCTTGGAAAAGAGGAACCTTTTCCGCGGCTTCTCGCTCATGACGCTTTCGTCCTGATCGGCCCGCGACAAAATGTTGCCTCTCCATACGCTTACGAGGTTAGCTGTCGGATTCGGGCGTGAGAGTCGCCCTACACCAGGCATTTGAGAGTGCCGAGTGATTCACCCCATGAAACCGAGCGCGGTTTCGTTGGTTCCCCCGTTCCTTGAGTCTTCCAAGGATTCAGCGTTTTAAAAGATTATTGTAAGTCACAGTTTTCCGAGACTGTGGCAGAAAAAACTATGAATAACCGATTGATTCATCCTCTCCCTCAATAGCACACGATCCTTTATCTACGGGTTAGCTGACATTTACAGGCGGTGAGAGACGCCCGTCTTCGCTGATCGAGTCGTGAACGAACGATTTCGTTCCCGGTTCCGATCGGCTTGCTCCCACACAAGCTTCGGTCCGTTGACTCCCCGTTTTGGATCGGCAGCTCCATTAGAATCGAATAGCAATTCAATTCATGGACCGTATCTTACTCCTTGACAAAATGATTGTAAAACGCTGTAGCATGAGTATCCACTGAAATAAGGAGTTCTAGGATAAAGGCAGCGTTATCAAAATGGAAACTCTTTTTTTTCCTCGCAAATACTCATGTTTACAAGGCTTTTCATCATTTTTACGGTTTTTTTACACCCGTGGGCGGTTTATTTACCCCTTTTTTATACGGACCTGAATTATAGTTAGAACCGTGAATTCTTCGACTTGTATGAACGCTGAATTCCCGTTATGGCGGGAAGCGGGGGAACCATCGGACCGCAAATTCGGTCCAACTTGGGGTGAATCCGAAGTGAGACGTTATCGGTCTCGTAAGGTAGGGCGACTCTCACCGCCCGAATCCGACAGCTAACCTCGTAAGCGCAGCAGAGAGAACCTTGATTTCCGTGCTTTTGCGTCGGGGCATTTTGCCCGTCCGCACAAACCGCTGCAGGGGTTTATTCTCTGTCGGCGGTTTTTTTGTTGTAAGCATGCGGACAAACGAGCTTTTAAACATTTTAACCCTATGGGAGGATGAGGATCGACATGAGGACTTATTATTGGGGATCGCATCGGAATCTTCTGGACCCGGTTAGCTTGCGTTACCTGTATTTTGGAGCGTTCTGGTATGAAGAACACGGGCAAAGATTTATCGTAGGTTATGGTTTCGGCGACAACAAGATCGGGATATTCCGCCAGTTCGGCGCACCGGCACCCTGTCAAGAATGCACGGATATAGAGGTTTTGCACGAGATCTACCGGGAATTCAGGAAACAACAGCAGGAACAAGATTGGTCGGCGCGCTTGCGCCTTCCGCTTCTGGCAGCTTTTCGAAAACCTTGGCTCCGGATACCTCCGGGCTGGTATGTGCTGAAATTGCAAGCGTCGTTTCCCGCTCATTTAACCTTTGTTCACAAAACAAAATACGCCGTATGGCTGGAGCATTCTGCCGTTTGCGAAAACGAAACGGAAATCCGAAGCTATATTCACAAGGCTGAGAACATGCATCATGTCGATTTTAATTGGTTGAACGGTTGAGGAGGGTTACGGAGATGAATAACAATAGACTAACGCGAATTGAACTGTTCGCCTTTAGTGGACCTCCATCTTTTGTTATTGCCGCCCGGGGCTCCCAAGAATGCTGGTATTGCATCCTGAAACTTTCCTGCGGAGACTGCAGCGGTTTCGGCGCTTGTCCTGTCTCTACGGACGGCAAAGGGTTCGACTTGATTAAATGGGGGGATTTTTTGCGGTCCATCCGAAACCAATCGGTAGAAGAAGCCTTGGAAATTGTTCGTTCCAAAGGCTCGGAATGGCTCCCGGGACAACTGGCATTGGTCCGATCCGCCTTGCTGGACACCGCTCTGTCCAGGCAGTCCCGCCTCAAAGCAGCGGCCGGAGCCGAATATAAGAGAAGCCTCTTCAGCAACCGCCCGTGGAACGCAGCACAGTTGATTCATGAATCTATAGCGTATTTTTCGATATTATAAGAAAAACCCAGAATCGCTTTCGCTCCAACCATCATATATGACTCCGATGCTCTCATCAGTAGACAAAAAGATACCCACAGTCCCGGCACTTTTTTTCTAAGTGTCCAGACTATGAGTATCCTCCATTTCCGTCGTTCTTATTTAAACACTTCCACGCCATTCAGAATGAGTCTGTGTGTAATCGTCGCATTTAACGAGTCCGATACGGAACAATATTTCGAAGTCCCGAGTTCAATGGCCTTCCAAATCCGGTAATCGGGAATATCGCCGTCTACCTTAAAGATCAGCTCGATCGAGGCAAATCCTTTGGGGGGCTCTTCCTTGCGGACTCCGTTCGTTACAATCTCAATCTTTTCAATAGAAGACAGGAAGTTCTCCAGAATCATCGTTACATCAATGCCAATACACCCCGCCAAGCTTGCCAATAATACCTCCACGGGCGAAGCGCCGTTGCCCTCTCCTCCCCATTGCGGAGTTGCGTCCATATTCACTTTGTAGCCGGAAGGACCCTCTGCTTGAAAAAACTTTTTCCCCTGCCAAGTTGTCGTTACTTGCATGTTGTTAACCTACCTTCTTTTTCTATTTATGATATAAATGACAAGCTGTATAACGATTTTCGGATACTTTTTGCCATTCTGGCTGAACGTTGCCGCACTCTGGCATAGCGTGAGGACAACGGGTATGAAAAACGCAGCCTGAAGGCGGTTTGCGCGGACTCGGCACCTCTCCGGACAGAACAATCCGCTCCCTTCGCTTGTCCATATCCGGCTCGGGAATAGCCGAAATCAGCGCCTTTGTATAGGGATGAAGCGGATTCGTGAACAGCTCTTCCGAGGGGCCAATCTCCATCATTTTGCCCAGATACATAACCCCGACCTGATCGCTAATGTACCGGACAACCGACAAGTCATGGGAAATGAACAGATAGGTAAGCGACAGGCGGCTCTGCAGATCCTCCAGCAAGGTCAGAACCTGGGCTTGTATCGATACATCCAGCGCCGACACCGGTTCATCGAAAACGATAAATTTAGGTTCAAGAATCAGCGCCCGAGCGATCCCCACTCTCTGCCGCTGACCGCCCGACAGTTCGTGCGGATATCTCGAGGCATGTTTTGCCGTCAGCCCTACCACCTCGAGAATATCGTCCACCTTTTTCACGAGCTCTTCTGGCGGTAATTTAAAATGGGTACGCAGCGGCTCCTCCAAAATACGACGAACGGTCCATTTCGGATCAAGGGAGCCGAACGGGTCCTGAAATACCATTTGCATATCGGTCTTGAGCTTTCTCATCGACTCCGTACCGAGCTGCGTAATATCCGTCCCGTCGAACAGGATGCTTCCGGAAGTAGGCTCTATTAATCTAAGCACGGTTTTGCCCAAGGTGGTTTTTCCCGAACCCGACTCCCCTACGATGGCGAACGTCTCGCCTTTTTCAATCGCAAAGGATACGCCGTCGAGGGATTTGGCAGCGCCGGTCACCCGGCCGAACAGCCCCGTCTTTACGGGATAATGCTTCTTTAAATCTTTGATCTCAAGAATGGGCCGCATCCGTATCCCCCCTATAGAGATGGCACTTGCATCTATGCTGATTGCCAAAATCGTAAAGCGCGGGCTCTTCGCTCTCGCACAAATCCATTCTGGAAGGGCACCGCTGAGCAAAGCGGCAGCCCGGCAAATATTCCGAAGGATGAGGTACCTGTCCGGATATGGCCTCCAAGCGCTTCATCTCTCCTGAGAATTGAGGCATCGAATTCAAGAGGCCGATGGTATAAGGATGCTTCGGCTCCTTGAATATTGTCCGAACATCGCCCTGCTCCACGATTTGACCGGCATACATGACCGCTACCCGGTCACACATTTCAGCCACGACTCCAAGGTCATGCGTAATAAAAATGATCGCGGTTCCCCGCTCCTTCTGGAGTTTCTTCATCAGCTCCAGAATTTGCGCCTGAATCGTGACGTCCAAGGCGGTTGTCGGCTCATCCGCGATCAGGATTTCCGGATTGGAGGCCATCGCCATCGCGATCATCACGCGCTGCCGCATCCCCCCTGACAGCTGGTGCGGATAGGCCTCCATAATTTGTTCCGGCGCGGATATGCCAACTTCGCCAAGCAAAGCAATAGCTTCTTTATGGGCCTCTCTTTTACTCTTTTTCAAGTGCTGCCGTATCGATTCTCTAACTTGACGGCCGATCTTAAAGACAGGGTTCAAGGCCGTCATCGGCTCCTGAAAGATCGTGGCAATCTGATTGCCCCGCACCTTTTGCATTTCGGACTCGGTCATGTCCAGCAGACTTTGTCCACGGTAACGAATATCACCTTCCGCCACCTTGGCCAAACCCTGAGGAAGCAGCCGCATAATGGATAACGAGGTCACACTTTTCCCGCTGCCGGATTCCCCGACAAGCCCAAGCGTCTCTCCTGCCTCAAGCTCCAAGCGCACACCGTTTACTACCCGAATCGGGCCCGAACCATTGGCGAAGTCGATAGACAGTTGGTCTATTTCCAAGAGCTTTGTCATAGCGGCCTCCCCTGATGAATTAAAGTAGGTAAGACCCCCTGCGCCCTTCGGCTCGGGGGTCCTGCTTCTTATTTGTACAATGAGCTGAAGCGAATGATCTCATCCGGGTAGAAGATGTACCCATTTACGCCCTTGCTGATGCCCACAATCAAATTGCTTTCATACAGGTACGCCCATGGAGAATCCGCCGTAACCTGTTTTTGTACCTGTTTGTACAGTTCCGAACGCTTCGCATCATCCGGCTCGACATTCGCCTTCGCCAACAGGTCATCAACGACTTTGCTGCTGTAACCCGTGTAGTTGGAAGCCCCTTTACTATCCAGCAGGAATCCGTAATGATAGGATGGATCGTTGACCAGCGACGTATATTTGCCCAGATAAGCCGCCGCTTTTTTATTGTTGATCAGCTCGCGGTATTGTGCCGGCGCTACTTTGTTAATGTTTAAGGTTACCCCGATTTTCTCAAGCTCAGCTTTAAGCAGAACCGCGATGTCTTCATAATCTTGAGTAGAGGAGTTCACGGTCAGGTCAAAGGTAAATCCTTTCTCATAGCCCGCTTCTTTAATCAATTGTTTAGCTTTTTCCGTGTTGTATTCATACTCATTTCCCTCGGAAGTAAAATCCGGAGATTTGCTGGAGATCGAGCTTTTCAGCGGAGATGCTTGTCCGAAGGCAACGTCCTGAATCAACTTGTTCTGATCAATCACATAGTTTATGGCCTGTCTCACCTTCAACTGGTCGAATGGCTTGAAATTCGCATTCATGCCAAGATATACGATCCGGTTGGAGGATTCCGAGCTGATCGTAATGTTGTCTTTCTTCGACAAGCTCTCAACGTCTTTGGCCGGGATGTCGAGCGCTACGTCAACCTCACCTTTTTCAAGGAACAATTCGCGGTTGGATGCCTCCGCTACATATTTAACGATAACTTTGTCAACCTTGGGCGCACCATTCCAGTAATCTTTATTGGCGACAAATACAGCTTCGGTAGCGGGATCCCATTTTTCAAGTTTAAATGCTCCGGAGCCCGCGGAATGTTGAGTCAAATAATCATCCGGTTGATCCTTGGCCACCGATGGGTCAACGATGGAGAACGTGAAGGTTGCCAGATATTTCAGGAACAAATGGTTAGGCGCACCCAGCTTGAATTCTACAGTCTTGTCATCGATTTTCGTAACGGATTGAATATTTGCCAGTTTATATAGGCTCCCGCCTTCGCCTTTGGTTTGTACCCGCTCGAACGAATACACGACGGCATCCGCATTGACGGGGTTCCCGCTTTGGAACTTGGCTCCGTCCCGGAGCGTGAACGTATAGGTGGTTAAATCATCGGAAATTTTCCAGGATTCGGCCAGGGAAGGAACGACTTTATCGGTACGTCCCACCGTTTTGCCATCGGCTTCTTCCGTGGCGCTCGTTACAAGCGTATCGTACAGAGCAAACGCATAGGAAGCCGAGGTCAAATCGGCCGCGTCATGCGGGTCCATCGTTTGACCGGCCCCTTGCGAATAAGCGATCGTGATGGTTTTTCCCGCCGCGGCATCCGTCCCGGTGGAGTTCTCCGCATTCGTTGCCGTTTTATTGCCTGCACCTGGCTTTGGATTGGAGCTTTGCGCGCATCCCGATGCAAGCGCCAATACCAGCAATGCCGAAATGAGGATAATCAATTTACTTTTTTTCATGTCTTCCACCCCTAATCTATAGTTGTTAATTATTTGTTGGAGGATTGGCCATGCGGATCAAGAACGTCACGCAATCCGTCTCCAAGCAAAATGAATCCGAAAATGGTTGTGGCGATAGCTGCGCCTGGGAACACGGTCATCCACCACTCGCCCGAAATAATATAATCACGGCCATAGGAGATCATAGCTCCCCATTCCGCCGTCGGCGGCTTAACACCGAGACCAAGAAAGCTGAGGCTTGACGTAATTAGAACGGCCGATCCCAAACCGAGCGTGATTTGCACAACGACCGGTGCCAAGGCGTTCGGTAGAATATGCTGAAAAATAATCGAGGAGTGCCGCACCCCCAGCGCTCTGCTTGCTTCAATAAATTCTTTCTCTTTAATCACCACGGTCTGGCCGTACATTAAACGGGCGAATTCCGGTATAGCGACGATCCCGACCGCCAGCAATGCGCCAAATAAACCGGGACCGATCGATGCCGCAAGCGCCATGGCCAATATCAGCGACGGAAAAGCGAGCAAAATATCCATGAACCTCATGATGAGATTACCGATTTTCCCTCCAAAATAACCGGCGATAGCGCCGAGCGGAATCCCGACCACACTAGCTATGCCTATCGCTACAAGCCCTGTCCAAATCGTGACTCGCGCCCCGTACAAAATGCGGCTGAAGATATCTCTGCCGAAATTATCCGTACCGAACCAATGCACCATATTCGGGGGCTGGAGCTTGTCCTCTGTCCGTATTTCATCGGGTCCAAACGGAGCGATCCAGGGGGCTAACAATGCCAATATCACCCATACAAAAACTAGGGTTAAACCGAGAAGCAACAGTTTTTTCGCTGTAATCTTTCTCATGAAGCTTGTCCATGATTGTCTGAATGAACTATTCATATCTCACCCGGGGATCAAGAACCCCATATAACAATTCGACAATAAGATTAATGAATCCATACAATATGGCACTTATCAGTGTCATCGCCTGAATGGGGGCATAGTCCGCGGAAAGAATCGATTCCGTCACATAATTCCCGATTCCCGGCCACACAAAGATCGTCTCCGTAATAACGGCTCCGCCAAGCAGTGCGCCAAATTGCAGTCCGATTACCGTCAAAGAAGGTATCAAAGAATTAATAAGACCATGTCTGTAAATAACGGCTCTGCCCGATAATCCCTTTGCTTTGGCTGTCCTCATAAAATCCTGCCGTATGACCTCCAGCATGCTCGCCCGGACCATTTTTGTAACAATAGCCATCGTACCCATACTCATGCAAATCGCCGGTAGAATCAGATGATGAAGTGAGCTCTTCAGCGCGATCATGTCCCAGCTTAGCAAGCTATCCAGCACATACAAGCCCGTTATATGGGTTGGCGGGTTAATGCCGCCGCTAATACGTCCTATAGGAGCGGGCAGCCACCCGAGCTTGGAGTAGAATAACGTAATAAGCAGCAAGCCCAGCCAGAAAATAGGAACCGATGAACCGATAAAAGAAAGCACCCTGGCGATATGATCAAAAATCGAGTTTTGCCTGGAAGCCGCCGCAATGCCTAGTGGAATGGCTACAATTAAAGCTATAAACATGCTTGCCAGTGTAAGCTCCAAAGTAGCCGGAAAACGCGAGATAAAATCGGATGCAACCGAGTGCCCCGTATGCCAGGCAAATCCCAAATCCCCCCTGAAGAGCTGCTTGATGTAATCCCACAGCTGGATATACAGCGGTTGATTGAAGCCATACTCTTCTCTAACCTTGTCCACAAACTCCGGCAGCGCTTGTTCCCCTGTAATCATCAGCGCCGGATCACCCGGCAAAATTCTCGTTAAGATGAACGTGATCATGACGATACCCGCGATACTTGGAATCATCA
This sequence comes from Paenibacillus sanfengchensis, assembly GCF_036864765.1. Taxonomy (NCBI): domain Bacteria; kingdom Bacillati; phylum Bacillota; class Bacilli; order Caryophanales; family Paenibacillaceae; genus Paenibacillus; species Paenibacillus sanfengchensis. The sequence continues at coordinate 153,562 of NZ_JBAGJC010000006.1, forward strand.
TGGCTATACGTCTAAGCCCGTACTTCAGCAACTCACATCATCCTCCTTCTCCGCTGTCTGAACCTGTCATATCCCAAGCAATCCGAAAAACTCGAAATGAACGGCTTCCGCCGCCAACTCATCCACCGTAAGTTCAGCCAGGTTGGAATCCGCAGGATTAGGACCAAACAGCCATCTTGCAACAATCCCCTCAATCAGACTCATCAGCAGCGCCGCTCTTATATGTATGTCTGTTGATATCGGCAGCATCCCCAGCTCGACGGCGCGTTCAATATTTCGCCTGAAGGACTCCTCCATTTCGATGCGCGTTTCACGAAACGCATTTCGAATGGCCTCCTCTTCTCCATTGCCGGTGAGCAGCAGCTCCATGAAATACCGATGCTCCTGGGCAAATCTAAAAATATTCGCCAGCAGGCGCCCAGACCCCTGAACCATTTCCTGAACAGAGCCGCCTTCAGTCCGGTAACCTCTCTTGATCACCGTAAGTAATGCTTCTCGGCCAGACTCAATGATTTCCAGGGCTATAGCTTCTTTACTCTTGAAATACCAATAGAACGTACCCTGCGCCACTCCGGCATCCTTGACGATGTCAGAAATTTTAGTATTCTGATACCCGTATTTGGCAAATCTCTCAACGGCTATATCCATCAATTGAGATTTTCTCGCATCCCGTAGTCTAGACTGATTTACGTTTACGATGGAAATCATCCCCTCCAGATTGACTGGTCAGTCAGTTCGTTTTAATATCATATAGGTTTAGTCGGTTTTTGTCAACGCCTCGAAATAACAGAAATTCAAGTCTTCAACTTACTTGCACATAAGGAGTACATGACAAAAAAACCAGTTTCAAAATTGAAACTGGTTTTTCTCCCTTGAAATATCAGCTATAGAATTTCACGCGATCTTCAAGCGGTTGGAATTCTTTATCACCGGGTTGAGCAGTTGGATTACCAAACGGCATCTGAGCAATCAGTTTCCAATTCCCAGGAACATTCCATTCCTTCTTAACCTGGTCATCAATTAAAGGGTTATAATGTTGCAGAGAAGCACCCAGTCCCTCAGACTCCAAAGCCGTCCATACAACCAGTTGAAGCATACCGGATGATTGGTTAGACCAAATCGGGAAGTTATCGGCGTACAAAGCAAATTGTTCTTGGAGGGATTTAACTACCGCCTCATCTTCAAAGAACAATACGGTACCATAACCCGCTTTAAAGGAATCCATTTTTTGTTGGGTCCCCGAGAAATCTCCATCTCCAACCACTTTCTTCAAAGTTTCAGTCGTAATATCCCAAAGTTTATCATGTGCAGCGCCTGAAAGTACAAGAACGCGGGCCGTTTGGGAATTAAAAGCTGAAGGTGTGTATTTAACAGCAAATTCTACGATCTCTTTAATTCTCGCATCAGAGATATTTACATTTTTATTGATCCCGTAATACGAACGTCTCTCCTGTAAAGCTGTATAAAGATCTTTTGCCATGAACAAAACCTCCTGAAATTGTTCTTCTTTCCATATTCATTGGAGATATTTTTCCCCAAAGCGTACAGAATTATTATAATTCACACCGTAACTTTGAAGACGAGTATCCCAATATAAGCAATCAAACAAATCCACCCCTTCGTCAGTTAGTCCAGCTCTCTTACCTCAAATGGGAGCAGGACCTTTTCGATTTCAGCTCTATGAGGCTCGTACTGAATAGGCAACTTCAAATCTTTCCCCATGGTTTCAAATGTTTCATCATGTGCGAACCCTGGAGGATCTGTGGCGATCTCAAACAGAATTTCCCCATGCTCCCTAAAGTAAATGGCATTAAAGTAGTTCCGGTCACGAACAGCCGTGACTCCATAGCCATGTTCAGCAACATATTTTTGCCAATCCAATTGATCTTCATTGTCCTTTGCACGCCATGCTATATGATGAACCGTACCAACACCCATTTGACCCCTGCCCACTGGAGAAAGTTTGAGGTCTATCACATTGCCGATGTCGGCGGAAGAGTGATACCGTGCAATATCTCCCTCTTTGCCTATGAATTCAAGTCCCATGACTTTCTCCAACAATTCAGCGGTTTTTTCCGGTTGTGCAGACAGCAGGGTCGCTCCCCCAAAGCCTTTAATGGCAACATCGGAGGTAATGCCGCCGAAATTCCACATATTAGGCTCTCCTGCTTCTCGTTCCACAATTTCCAGATGGAGTCCGTGAGGATCGTCAAATTCCAAATATTGCTCACCAAAGCGTTCGATTTTAGAGAAAGGAACTTCAAAATGCTTTAGCCGGTTTTCCCAAAAGCTTATTGCACCCTTAGGCACAACATAAGAAGTAACCCCTACTTGCCCATCGCCGATAGTTCCCTTATAAGCATTAGCCCATGGAAAGAAGGTAATAATCGTCCCAGGTCTGCCGCCTTGATCACCGAAGTACAAGTGATATGTACCTGGGTCATCGAAATTGACCGTTTTTTTAACTAAGCGAAGCCCTAATACACCGGCATAAAAATCCACATTTTCTTGAGGGTGTCCGACAATAGCGGTAATATGGTGGATACCCATTGTTTTTTTACTCATTTTTATTCCTCCTATTTTAGATAAATAAAATCGACCTACAATTCCGAATCAATAACTCTTAATATAAAGATATTTTAGAAAAAAACGATCCAACGAATATTGTCCTTTATCTTGCCTGACAGTTAATTAAGCAACCCTTCAAGTCACTTAATATCACGAATCTTAATATTGAGATATTTGATATTGAGGTAATTTTATAACCTTTTCTATTCAAATGTCAACAACTTTTTTTAAAATATAAAATGCATCATCACTACCTGATTTATTCAACATTGCAATTGACAATTCTATATATAGTTATAAAATGGATGAAGTCGACTAAATATAGTGTTCTACTTTATTTTATAGAATTTAAGGAGGACCCTACGATGCTAATTGCCTATGATTCGAAGACCGGCAACGTAAAAAGATTTATATCCAAGCTTAAACTCCCGGCGGTTCAAATTGAAGATCAAATGACGATAAATGAACCCTATGTACTCATTACATATACAACAGGATTTGGCCAGATACCGAACAAGGTATCTTCCTTTTTGCAGCACAATGCTGACCATCTTGTTGGTGTGGCTGCCAGCGGCAATCGTAACTGGGGGGAAAAATTTGCAAAAAGCGCAGACTTGATCTCGGATCTGTATCATGTCCCCATCCTCAGTAAATTTGAGTTATCCGGGACTTCGACCGATGTAGAGCGCTTCAAACAGGAGGTAAATCGAATTGCGACATATTGAATTGAACAACATGTTAATGAAACGGGATTCTGACGGTTTTTTTCAGTTAGAAAAAGACCTGGAAGCAGTAGATGAATTTATGAAGGAAGTGGCAACCAGAAGTCTGGAATTTGCCAATTTTGAAGAACAAGTACGGTATATGATTGAAAATGACTTTTATGAAGATTTTTATAAAAACTATTCCTCCGAAGAAATTTTAGAATTGTTTAATATCACTCATAGCTATAACTTCAAGTTCCCTTCCTACATGGCGGTATCCAAATTTTATACCGACTATGCACTGAAGAGTAATGATCGTAAGTTGTACCTTGAGCATTATCCGGATCGGGTAGCGGCTGTAGCTCTCCATTTGGGACGTGGTGACGGTGACACAGCCCGTATACTCGCACGAGCGATGATGGAACAGCGGCTACAGCCCGCAACCCCGACCTTTCTTAATGCCGGAAAAAGCCGCCGTGGAGAAATGGTGTCCTGCTTCCTGCTTGAAATGGACGATTCGCTAAATTCGATCAATTATGTCTTAAACACATGCATGCAGTTATCCAAAATTGGTGGCGGTGTAGCGGTCAATCTATCTAAACTGCGGGCCCGCGGAGAAGCAATCAAAGGTGTCGAAGGGGCGGCAAAAGGAATTATGCCTGTCCTTAAGTTGATGGAAGACAGTTTCTCCTACGCGGATCAGATGGGCCAGCGCAAAGGCTCGGGTGCAGCCTACTATAATATTTTCGGATGGGATGTTATAGAGTTCCTTGATAGTAAAAAAATTAACGCTGACGAGAGAATTCGACTGAAGACCCTCTCTATCGGTCTGATTGTTCCAAACCGTTTTTATCAATTAGCGCAACACAATGAGCCAATGTACGTTTTTGCGCCTTATAGTGTATACAAGGCGTATGGCATGCATCTTGACGACATGGACCTTGATACCATGTACGATACGCTGGTCGCTGATGACCGTGTTACCAAAAAAGCAGTGATGAGCGCCCGCGACATGTTAACGAAAATCGCAATGACCCAGCTTGAATCCGGTTATCCGTATATTGTTAACAAGAGCAACGCAAATCAGGCACATGCTCTCAAAAATGTGGGTCAAATTAAGATGTCGAATCTGTGTACCGAGATTTTTCAGCTTCAGGAGACGTCCGAAATTGCGGATTATGGTCAGCCAGACACCATACGCAGAGATATAAGTTGCAATCTGGCTTCCTTGAATATTGCAAATGTCATGGAACACAAAAAAATCAAGGAATCCGTTCACGAGGGGATGATCGCGCTGACCGCAGTCAGCGATATGACCCATGTAGAGAATGCGCCGGGTGTTGCCAAGGCAAATCGTGAAATGCATTCGGTGGGTCTCGGCGCGATGAACCTGCATGGTTTCTTTGCGAAGAACAAAATCGCGTATGAGAGCCAGGAAGCCAGAGATTTTGTGCGAACCTTCTTCATGATCATGAACTATCATTCACTGGAGAAAAGTATGGAGATTGCCAAGGCAACTGGACAACGTTTTTACGGATTTGAAGAGTCAGAATACGCAACAGGGGTATATTTTGAACGTTATCTCCGAACGGACTACCGGCCGACAACACCACGAGTGCGGGAACTGTTCGCCGGGATTGATATACCGGGACCGGAAGATTGGAGTACGCTGAAAGAGAACGTAATGAAAAACGGCTTGTACCATGCTTACCGTTTGGCCATTGCACCAACCGCCAGCATTTCCTATATCCAAAATGCGACATCCAGCGTTATGCCTATCGTAGAGCAAGTTGAAACACGCACATACGCTAACTCCACAACCTATTATCCAATGCCTTACCTGCAAAAGGATAATATCTTCTTCTATAAGTCGGCGTATCAAATGGATCAATTCAAGGTCATAGATTTGATTGCAGAAATTCAACCTCACATAGACCAGGGAATTTCGACGGTTCTACATGTTAACAGTGATGTTACTACCCGACAGCTGGCACGTTGCTATCTGTATGCTGCACATAAAGGTTTAAAATCGCTGTACTATACGCGTACCAAAAAGCTGTCCGTGGAAGAATGCCTAACCTGCTCGGTCTAATACCTAAAGCAGTTGACTTATCGGTTAATTAGTTTCAGCTCTATCACAAAGAAGGGGAGATTATCCAATGCCAGGAATTCAAGCGGTCAATTGGAACCGCCCAGATGATGACTTCACGCTTATGTTTTGGAATCAAAATATAATGCAATTTTGGACAGATGATGAAATCCCTTTGTCCGACGACAAAATGACCTGGATGACACTCAGTAATCAAGAAAAAGAAGCTTATATGAAGGTGTTGGGCGGCTTAACTTTGCTTGATACCATCCAGGGTGGCGTAGGCATGCCGCAGATCTTGGAGCATGTGGACGGTTTGCAGCGCAAGGCTGTACTGGGGTTCATGGCCATGATGGAACAAATCCATGCTAAATCGTACAGCAGTATTTTTACAACTCTGGCTTCCACGGAAGAAATTGATAGTGTATTCCGCTGGGTGGAAGAAAATAAGCATCTCCAAACTAAAGCGCAAACGATTCAGCAATACTATAACAACATCAATACTAAAAAAGATCTTTATTTCGCCATGGCCTCATCTGTGTTGCTGGAAAGTTATTTGTTTTACAGCGGATTTTTCTACCCGCTCTATTTGGCGGGTCAAGGAAAACTTACATGCAGCGGAGAGATTATCGACCTAATATTGCGTGATGAAAGCATTCACGGTGTTTATGTCGGGGTATTGGCCCAGGAAATTTACTCTGAACTGAACGAGGAAGAACAACAGGAAGTGTACAACTCCCTGGTAACGTTACTGCATTTCTTGCACGATAATGAAGAGCAGTACACCGAGGAGATATATACTTCAATCAATTTAGTGGACGATGTTAAAGTTTTCTTGCGGTACAACGCTAACAAGGCAATGATGAACCTTGGTTTCGACCCCTTATTTGAAGATGAAGAAGTCAATCCGATAGTGTTCAACGGCATCAGTACCCATACTAAACAACATGATTTCTTCTCCAAGAAAGGCAATGGCTATGTCCGGGCTTTGAATGTAGAGCCTTTAACGGACGATGATTTCATTTTTTGAAATTCGTTTTGTATAGGTTGAACTAAAGAACTGGCGTTGGGCAAGAATGTGAACTGGTTTCGGAGATACGTTGCCAATATCCACAATGTCAATATAAAGCCCCACCGCCGGAGTCCACATCATTAACGGGAAAATCTCCTGTTAATGTACCGCTCTTGGCTCTTGGATCGGATTTAGCTGGAAAAGCTCCATCTATTTCGCGGCCCTATTGCCGATATACACAATTTCAGGCGAATTAGCGGGAGTTTTTCCAGCTAATTTCCCTCTGCAGCCGTATACGTACCAAATTAACGGGAAGAATTCCCTTTAATTCGAACCAAACCATTAGTTGCAGGTCAAGAGTGCGAAAGAACCCTCTCCGGTTAGTCACACAACCAAAAGAGCCCGCGCAGTTGCGGGCCCTTTCGGTTTGTGCGTCTAGTTTATTTCTTGCTCGCGTCGATCTTCTTCTGCAGCTCCGCGATTTGTGCGTTGGCTGCATTTATCTTCTCCCGGTACTTATCGATGAGATGCTGGCTTTCCGCAATGTTCGCTTCGATCGCTTCGACTCCGCCAGGTAATTTAACCTTGGCGGCTTCTTCGGCCTTGATCCGTTCTTCGTAACCCTTTATAGCTTCTTTTTCGGCATTAATTTTTACATTTAAGCCGTTAATTTCCTCTGTAAGCTTGTTTATTTGATTGGTCCATTTAGCCTCCGGAGTTAACGCACTCCCCTCTTGCGCAGGAGCCGGAGCCGTTGTGCCTCCTGTTCCTTCCAATACGATCGTCTTCCCCTTTACATCGAGCGAGGTCCCCGTAGCTTCCGCGATTGCCCGCACCGGAGCGTATGTAGAACCGTTGATAACCGCCGCTTCAGCGATCATCTTGCCGTCCTGCTCAACCGCATAGACTCCCGTTACCTTCGCGCCCATGATCGATTTAACTGCCGCGGCAAAAGTCGGAACTCCTCCGAAAAGCAGCGCACCAACAACCAAACCAGACACCGCGCCCGTTATGAAATTCTTCTTCATCAATAGCTCCCCTTTGGAAAATAATTCTACCTATACCTATTATCAGCCACGAAGGTTGATAGTTTCAAGTATTTAATCCGTAAGACAGTTCCCTCCGGAATGAATCCCATCATAAAGAGAACTTGAGAACTTGATAGGATTTTAAACCGTTAGAAGAATATTTGAAGTTTGTCTTTTCACGCAAAAAAAAAACGCGCCCCCCCCCGAAAACCTCGGAAGCCGCGCTGTGCTTGAGTTATGAAAGATGCTGGTGAAGGGAATTGAACCCCCGACCTACGCATTACGAGTGCGTTGCTCTACCCCTGAGCTACACCAGCAGAATCACTTGGTAAAGTGAAACAAAAATTATTATACTCCGTTTTAAAAATATTGCAAGGGCCAATGTCTGGTAATTAAACCAACCATTTGCTTGGCTGCAACAGGGTTAGGATGAACCGAGTTTATCCTGCACAGACCGCAGCTTCTGCTCCGAGGAGCTCTCTTTGTCCCGCCGGTCATCGATTTTAACCGAAGTGGAAACGCGCTGGGCCCCGGATTGAAACGGAGCCTCATGGATCGCCCGAATCGCCGTAAAAATTCGATCGAGCGGCCCCTCGATAATCGTACTCATCGAAGTCAGGGTGCATTGGACTCCTTCCTGCTTTTCAAGTACCCGCTGCAGCTCGGCAACATATGAACTCAGACTGGTGGAACCTGTACCGATCGGAATGACCGTAACTTCCGCGATCGCCATGTGACAACCTCCCGTTGTTCCGCTAACCGGATTTTTTATTTATTGTAACAAGTTCGGGACCCGGAATTCAATCGGTAAAGGTCGAAAGGTCCGTCGCTTGTGATAAAGACTCGCTCTGCGGTGGGCAATCGAACCTCCGATTTTATCTAACGCAAACTATAACCGCTATTTGCGCCAAAACGGCCGGTCTCCATTTTTATCGGACACAGTAGTGGCTATTATTTCCGTTACGCGTTAGTGCACCTCCACCCGAAACAACCCACCGCAAGCAGACAACGGACTCCCCTCCGCCCCCGCTTACTCCCCTCCCAAACTAGCAAACGCTTACCTCATCATCGCCACAATCTTGCCTCAAAATCTACTATTTTTTTTCGTCCCCGATTCCCCGCATCCTGATTGCTTTCGACTGTTTTTCAGCTGTTTTTCAAATTCAAATTCTGTTATCCGCCCGTTTACAAACACAATATATTGGGTTATTATGATACAACATCAACCAAATATAGTGTACAGACGGGTGAACCGGCACAAGCACGATGCCGGGGCTTAATAGGGAAGTGCGGTGCAAATCCGCTGCGGTCCCGCCACTGTAACCGGAAGCTTTATAGAGAGTGCGATCCCCCGGGTCTCACTAGCTATAGATCAGCATCCTCCGGCATATGCCACTGCAGACGCCATTGTCCGCGGGAAGGAGCCGGAAGGTCCGGAAGCCAGGAGACCTGCCCGTCTGGATGGCACCCGAGTAGCCCTGCGAGGTACAGGCCAAGGTGTCCGCTTGCCGCCATACATATAAGTCATTCTGGCGCGCCGCAAAGGCGACGTGCTGTTTTCAAAGAGCGCAACCGGGCATTTTCGACCTCTTTGGGGGTGGAAATGCTTTTTTATTTCTAATTGTGAATCGGAAGGAGATTTTATCATGGCACTGCTCAACCATTTCACTACAAATACAAATAAAGGTACCTCCAAGGAACAAATGCTGGATGAAGTTATTAATCTGGGCGAGGAAATCGTATCCAGCTCCAATTTGGAAGTCCTGCGCGAAAACGCCAATTTGAACGGGGAAAGCTTCTCGGGCAAAATGAGCAAGTTCGGCAGCGAATACGCCAAATGGTACGCCAACCATTTCGTGATGCCTGCGCGGCTCGTTCAAGCGATCCAAGATAATGTGGTCTATGTGCACGACCTCGATCAATACGCCATCGGCACGACGAACTGCATTTTTATCCCGTTTGCCAAACTGCTCCGTGAGGGCTTCAATACCGGCAACGGCAGTGTCAGACCGCCGAATTCGATCATGACGGCGATGGCGCTCGTCGCGATTATTTTCCAGTCGCAGCAAAACAGCCAATACGGCGGCGTCTCCGCCAACATGCTCGATTTTGACCTGGCCCCTTATGTGGCCAAGTCCTTCGCCAAATACTTCCGCAAAGGGCTGGATTATTTGGAAGAAGGCGATCCGGCCGCCGACCTCGGCGGTGAGGTGACCATGAGCCGCAGCGATCTCCGGGAGCGGTTCCCGAAATCTTTCCGATACGCGTTAAAAGAAACCGAAACCGAAACGCTCCAGGGCGCGGAAAGTCTGATCCACAATCTCAATACGATGTCGAGCCGCGCGGGCGGGCAAATCCCGTTCACCAGCATCAACTACGGCACCTGCACTTCGCCGGAAGGCCAGCTCGTTATCCGTTCGCTGCTGTCCGCGACAATGCGGGGACTCGGCAGCGGGGAGACGCCGATTTTTCCGATCCAAATCTTCAAGTGTAAACAGGGCATCAACCAGAATCCGGGCGAACCGAATTACGAGCTGTTCCTGATGGCGGCCGAATGCTCGGCCAAGCGGCTCTATCCGAACTTCGCCAATCTGGACGCACCGCTGAATCTGATGCATTACGATCCGCAGAATCCGGATACTGAATTCGCCACTATGGGCTGCCGCACGCGCGTGCTGAGCGACCGGTTCGGCCGGAACCGCCTGTCCGGCAAAGGTAATCTTTCCTTTAATACGCTGAATCTCGTCAAGCTCGGACTGGAGCACGGGATCGCGCTGGGCCGGCGGAAGGAAGCCGATGAGCGCGGATTCTACCGGGAGCTGGACCACTACCTGGACATTGCTCTGGAAGGCCTGCTGCACCGCTTCCAGATCCAGTCCGCCCAAAAAGCCAAAGCCTCGGACTTTATGATGCGTGAAGGGGTATGGGAAGGCGGCGAACAGCTCGGTCCGGATGACGCGGTCGGAGAACTGCTGAAGCACGGCAGCCTTTCCCTCGGCTTCATCGGTCTTGCGGAGTGCATGAAGGCGATGTACGGCAAGCACCATGGCGAGGATGAAGCGGTCTACAAAAAAGCTTACGATTTGATCGCCTACATGCGCGACTACTGCGACCGGATGAGTGAAGTTCACAACCTGAACATCACCCTGTTCGCCACCCCGGCGGAGGGGCTGTCCGGGAAGTTCACGAAACGCGACCGCGCCTTTTACGGTACTGTGCCGGGCGTTGTGGAACGCGAGTATTATACGAACTCCTTCCACATTCCGGTGTATTACAAACTCAGCGCCGCCAAAAAAATCGAGCTCGAAGCGCAGTTCCACGGCCTGTGCAACGCCGGAGCGATCTCCTATATCGAATTGAACGGCAACGCCCGCAGCAATCCGGCGGCGTTCCTGAAGATCGTCCAATACGCGCTTTCGCAGCAGGTCAGCTATTTCAGCATCAACCATCCGATCGACCGCTGCTCCGCCTGCGGTTTTGAAGGGATTATCGGCGCGAACTGCCCTTCCTGCGGCAGTCACGAGAACGATGTCCATATCCGCCGCCTGCGCCGCGTCACCGGCTATTTGACCGGCGACTTCCAAACCCGCTTTAACGCGGCCAAACAGGCGGAGGTCCGGGACCGGGTCAAGCACGACGCATGAACATCTGCGGCTACTACCCGGAATCCATCAATGAAGGCGAAGGCCTCCGCGCCGCCATCTTTATCAGCGGCTGCCGCCATTACTGCAAAGGCTGCTTCAGCGCAGCCACCTGGAACTTCAATTACGGCGAGCCGCTGACGCCCGAACGGGAGGCGGAGATCATCGCCGATATTGCAAACAACCCGCTGCTGAGCGGGGTAAGCCTTCTGGGCGGGGATCCGTTTTTCTCCGCGACGGAAGTCGGCGCGTTTGTCGACCGTCTCCGCGGGGAAGCCGGCCCGGTCCCGATCTGGATTTACAGCGGCTATACCTATGAGGAATTGACCTCGCCGGAGCACGCGGAGGCCGGGTCGCCCGAATTCCGCCTGCTGGAACGCTGCCAGGTGTTGGTAGACGGGCGCTTTGTCGAGGAACTGCGCGACCCCTCCCTGCTATACCGGGGCAGCTCGAACCAGAGACTGATCGACATTCCGCAAAGTCTTGCTTCCGGAAAAGCGGTGCTCTGGGAACCAACTTTCTCTTTCTAGCTTATTAAGTTTCTAGTATAATTTATGGTCTGTGATAATTTTTATAGACCTTTTCAAAATAGTGCCAACGGCGTCCTTTCCAGGGCGCCCCTTTTCTCCTGAATATTTTCAATTTTAGAATTAAAATTTGTAGATTTAATGCCTGACGGAGAGATCCGATCCGGGCAACAACCCATGCTCAGAAAGCGAGGAATTTACTCATGCCACTGCTCGTAAATAAACCCAACAACCGCCAGCTCGCGTTTGACAGCGAACGCCTGGGCGTCTACGCCGATCGCATTCTGCACGAACTACATACCTTGGACAAGGAGCGTCTTTTGCGCGGCGTCAACGCCAAACTGAGACGCGACGAAGTCACCGGCGAAGAAATCAGCAACGCGTTCACCATGTCGGCGCTCGAACTTGTGACAAAAGAAGAGCCGGAGTGGAAATTCGCAGCCGCCCGCGCGCTGCTGACCTCGCTCTACAAAAAAGCGGCCGTCAACCGCCGCTATAAAGCGTATCCGGAAGAGCCATACGGATCGTTCCATCACCTGATCGTCGAGCTGTGCAAAACCGGCATCTACCGCGAGGAGCTGTTGGAGTGCTACACCAAAGAGCAAATTGAGGAACTGGGCGAGACGATCGACCCGTCCCGCGACCTGCTGTTCGACTATATCGGACTGCTGACGTTGGCCGAGCGTTACCTGGCCACCGACTTCGAAGGCCGGACGATGGAACTTCCGCAGGAACGTTACATGATCATCGCCATGTACCTGATGCACCAAGAGCCTGCGGAAAAGCGCATGGAGCTCGTTAAAGAAGCTTACTGGGCCATGAGCAACATCTACATGACAGCCGCGACGCCGACGATGTCCAACGCGGGCAAAAAGGTCGCCGGCCAGCTGTCCAGCTGCTTTATCGACACCGTCGACGATTCGCTGGAAGGCATCTTCGATTCCAACACCGACGTGGCCCGGCTCAGCAAAATGGGCGGCGGTATCGGCGTCTACCTGGGCAAGGTGCGGGCCCGCGGCTCCGACATCCGCGGTCATAAAAACACCAGTTCCGGCGTCATCCCCTGGATTCGCCAGCTGAACAACACCGCCGTCAGCGTCGATCAGCTCGGTACGCGCAAGGGCGCGATCGCGGTCTATCTCGACGTTTTCCATAAAGATATTCTCGCTTTCCTCGACCTCAAGCTGAACAACGGGGATGAGCGGATGCGCGCCCATGACGTGTTCCACGGCGTTTGCCTGCCCGATCTGTTCATGGAAATGGTCGAAGAGCGCGGCGAATGGAATTTGTTCTGTCCGCATGAAGTGAAGAAGACGATGGGCTGGAAAGATGAGAACGGCCGTGCACTCGGCCTGGAGGATTTCTACGACGAAGAGTTCGGCAAAGGCTCGTTCCGCGAAAAATACGAGGAGGCCGTCAACCATCCGACGCTTCCGCGAATCACGATGCCTGCGATCGATATCATGAAGCGCATTATGAAGTCCCAGCTCGAAACGGGCACGCCGTATATGTTCTACCGCGACACCGTCAACCGCGCCAACCCGAACCGGGCGCACGGCATGATCTATTCGTCCAACCTGTGCACGGAGATCATGCAGAACCAGACGCCGACCGTGGTGGAAAAAGAAGAGCTGATCACGAAAGACGGACAAACGCGGATCATCGTCTCCAAAATCCCGGGCGATTTCGTCGTATGTAACCTGAATTCGATCCACCTGGCCCGTGCCGTGCCGGCCGGCGTCCTGGAGCGCCTGGTACCGATCCAGACGCGGATGCTCGACAACGTCATCGACATCAACAACATTGAAGTGCTGCAAGCGCAGTACACCAACAGCCAATACCGCGCGATCGGCCTCGGCACCTTCGGGCTCCATCACTTGCTGGCTCTGGAAGGCATCCGTTGGGAATCCGACGAAGCTGTGGCTTACAACGATGCCCTTTACGAAAAAATCAACTACCTGCTGGTCAAATCCAGCATGGAGCTCGCCAAGGAAAAAGGGCGCTATCCGAAGTTCGCCGGCTCCGATTGGGAAAACGGCAAGTACTTTTCCTATCGCGGCTATACCGACGGCTCCCGCGAAGGCAAGTTCGTAACGACTGAGCAATGGAAGGAACTGGCCGAGCTGGTCCGCGAAAACGGCGTGCGCAACGCCTGGATGTTCGCGATCGCGCCGAACGGTTCGACCTCGATCATCGCCGGCTCCACGGCCAGCATCGATCCGCTGTATGAGCTGCTCTCGTACGAAGAGAAGACGACGTACAAAATCGCCAACCCGGCGCCGGATCTGTCCGAAAAGACGATCTGGTACTACAAGACGGCGTTCCTGGTCGACCAGCACGCGTCGATCAACATGGCTTCCGCCCGCCAGCGCCACGTGGACCAGGGGCAAAGCTTCAACTTCTACGTTCGCCCGGACATCAAGGCGAGCGAATTCCTGGACCTGCACCTGCACGCCTGGAAAGCCGGCCTGAAATCGACGTACTATGTGCGCAGCCGCGCCCTGACGATCGAGGAATGCGAGTCCTGCGCTTCATAAGAAGCGCGGGAAGCGAAGCCGGCCCGGGCGGTTTTCAAAATAATCAAGGAGATGAAAATCCATGCAACTGCAAACGATTTTTAACACGGAGGCGCCGAACAAATCCACGCGCATCATCGGCGGGGAATGCTCGGGGATACTCAACTGGAACGATATCCGCATGCCGCACATGTATAAATTGTATAAAGTCCTGCTCCTGAACCACTGGATCGCGGACGAAATTCCGATGAACAAGGATGCCCAGCAATTCGTGGGGCTCGATCCGGAGGAACAGCGCACGTTCAAAATCAATATCTCTCTGCTCGCCGTCCTGGACTCGATGCAGACGATGTTCGTCGGCGATGTGAAGCGGTACTTTACCGACTCCTCGCTGGAGGCGATCTCGGCGATTATCGGCCAGCAGGAAGTCGTGCACAACCAGTCGTACTCCTACGTGCTCTCCTCCATCGTATCCGAGCAGGAGCAGAAGGAGATTTTCGAATACTGGAAGCATGATCCGGTTCTGCTTGAACGGAACAAGTTTATTTCCGATATCTATCAAAACTTCCGCGACGAACCGACGCCGCAGTCGTTCTTCCAAGCGCTCGTGGCCGACCTGATTCTTGAAGGCATCTTCTTCTACAGTACGTTCGCCTTCTTCTACAATCTGGCCCGCGACCAGAAGATGATGGGCACGAGCCAAATGATCTCGTACATTCAACGCGACGAGAACCAGCACTGCTATTTCTTTGCCGAAGTGTTCAAACAGCTGCTGACCGACTATCCGGAGCTGAACACCAAGGAAAACATAGACTACGTTTACCGCACGATCGACCGTGCCGTGCAGCTTGAAACCAACTGGGCGCATTATACCCTGAAAGAAGTTCGCGGCATCGACCTGAACGAACTGTCCGACTACATCAAATACATCGCCAACAAACGCCTCACCCTGATGGGCCTGGAAAAAGGCTACGCAGGTGTGGACGTCAACTGCATGCCTTGGATCAAGCCGTTCTCGGACGAAGCGCTGAACGCGACCAAAACGGACTTTTTCGAAGCCAAGTCCCGCAACTACGGGAAGGTCGGCGACGACAACGGGTTTGACGACCTGTAAAGCGGGCGGGAGTGCCCCGGACGGCCGAGATGGTGCGGCCAGCCAGGCGTCGTCATGCAGAGCTGCCTGGGCCTGGGCCTAGGCGAAAAAAAGAGCGCCGGGGCTGCCAGGGGGTGGTGCCGCTGGTGCGGAACTTCGCGGGGCCATGCGGAGAAATTAACGGGAAAAACTCCCGGTAATTCCGGCCTGGGAGCAAGCGGTGAGCAATTAACGGGAAAAACTCCCGTTAATCCGGGCGCTACGTCGCATTTGGCCCTTTATGGACGGCATTAGCGGGAGGAATTCCCGCTAATTTCCTCCCCGAGGGCGAAATGTTCCAATATAACGGGAGGTTCTCCCGTTATTTGCTCCAATTGAAAAAAGGTTGACCGGAGGAGGCCTGCCCCCCACCCGGTCAACCTTTTTTATGCGTTCAGCGCGCTGACCCGCAGCTGTTCCCACGGCAGCGGCAGACCCTCCGGATGCCGCACCTCCACGATCCGGCTCTCGCCCGGCAGCAGATCGAAGTAGTTGTCGCTGTAGCGGACCCGCCCCAGCGGCAGCTCCAGCTTCACCAGCCGGGCCGCGCCCCGGCCGGACGCCGTCACCGTTACCGTGCCGGCCTCCCGGTCGGTCTCCGCCGCAAGCGAAGCCTTCGGCAGCCGGAGATCCTTCGGGTCCCGCAGGTAATAGCGGTTCGCCGGCGCGCCGAAGCCCTGGGCGGTGAGCTCGACCATCACTTCCTCGGGAGACGCAGCTCCGGCCAGCGCCTCCGGTTCGGAAAGCTCGCTCAGCAGCAGCGCCGAGCCGGGACCAACGGCCTCGACGTCAAACGCCGTCTCCGATACGAGGCCACCCCCATCCAGACGGTAAACCTTCAGGGTTACCGCTCCTTTCAAAGTCTCCAGCGTGTCGTTGACCACCCATACCTTCAGCGGCTCCCCCGGTTCATGCTCCAGTGACAGCAGCAGCGGATGAAAAAAGGTCCGTCCATAATAATACGAAGCCTTCGGCAGCAGCTCATAGTCGATCATGGACCAACTGGTTCCCGGCCAGCTGTCGTTCAGTTGCCAGACCAGCGCCCCGCTGTTCCGCGGCTTTAAGCGGCGGTAATGCTCGATGCCGTATTTCAGCCCCTCCGCCTGCGTCAGCATCGAGAAGTTCATGTATTCCTCGATATCCCGGGGGATTTCCGTGAAGCTTTCCATCAGCAGAATCCCCTTCTGATGGTTCGTATCTTTGTTCCGGTACGCCATCTCCGGGCTGCCCCAATAAAATTCGCCCGCCGGAATGTTCCGCTCCAAAGTGAAGCGGTTGGCGGAGGCGTGCATCCCGAACTCGCTGCTGAACAGCGCGAAGTCCTGCTTGTAATTTTTGAACGTCACGCCCTGCATGCTGTAGTCGAGCCGCGGTGGCTCGCCGTACATCCGGGGGTAAACGGAACCGTGCCAGACCTGCCAGTTGTGGCGGTCCCCCGTCCCCGGATCGTTGGCGTCAAAGCCGTCCTCCGCGCCGTAAGGCGAGGAAGGCCAATAGGGCCGCACCGGATCCAACTCTTCCAACAGCTCCGGGATCAACTCATGGTATATGCTCTCGCCGTAAAACGGACCGGTAATATCCCCGCCGGCCGATTTCATGTCGTACAGCCAGTCGATCTCGTTGTTCCCGCACCAGAGCGCCAGGGAAGCCCGGTTTCGCAAGCGGCGTACATTATCGGCCACCTCTTGCCTGACATTTTCCATGAAATCCCGGTTAAAGTCGGGAAAAAGCGCGTTGGCGAACGCAAAATCCTGCCATACCAGCACGCCCTGACGGTCGCATTCCTCGTAAAAAATATCCTTCTCGTAAATGCCCCCCGCCCAGACGCGAAGCATATTCATATGCCCCTGCACGGACAGCTCCACCAGTTCGCGGTACCTCTCCTCCGGGATCGCGCCGATCATCTGGTCGGCCGGAATCCAATTGGCCCCTTTGGCGTAAAGCTTTATCCCGTTCAGCACAAAAGTGAACGAGCGGTTGCCCGCCTCGTCCCGCAAAGCCAGTTCCACCGTCCGGATGCCGAAAGCCTGCGCGTACCGGTCGACCTCGCGGCCTTCCGCCCGGAGTACCACCTCGAGACGGTAGAGATACGGTTCGCCGAGATCATGCGTCCACCACATCCGGGGAGCGGGAATCCGCAGCTCCGCGGCGGCCTTGGCCCGTCTGCCCGTGTAGAGCGACTTCCGACTCTCCTCTACCGGCTGTACGGCCTCAGCGACAACATGCCCGTCCGCATCGCGCAGCCTCACCTCGATTTCCGCACGGACGCCGGTCGCCAAGACTCTCGTCTCCGCCTCGACCGCGAGAACCGCCTCGCTGCGATCCTCCGTCACCGAGGCCGTATAAGCGTATACGCTTTCCAGCTTGGCCAGCTTCCGCAGCTCCAGGCGGACTTTGCCCCAGACTCCCACCGTGACCAGCCGCGGCCCCCAATCCCAGCCGAAATTCATCGCCGCCTTGCGCAGCCAAGGCCGTTCCTTGGTATAGGAAGACCATTCGAACTGCTCCTTGTCCCGGTGATGCAAATGAATCGGATCGAACTTTACGGCCAGCGAGTTCCATCCGCTGCGCACGATTCGCGTTACATCAAACGTATGGGACATCAGCATGTTGGCGGTCTTCCCGACTTCATGGCCGTTCACGAACACGGCCGCGAACGTATCCAGGCCTTCGAATACCAGCTCGGCGCGCTCTCCGGCGGCAGGGTCCGGTTTTTCGTCCAACGTAAAATTAGTCCTGTACCACCATTCCTTGCGCTCGATCCACCGGCATTTGGCATCGTTATGTCCATAGTAAGGCGGATCGATTATGTCCCGCTTCATCAAAGCCGAATGGACGTCCCCCGGGACGTCGGCGCCGATCCAGAAACGGTCGTCCAATCCCGGAGCGGCCAGTTCCAGCGCCGGCTTCTCCCCCGGCTCGAAATGCTGGATTTTCCATGGCCCGTCCAGCTCTTTACTCCATCTCCATTCCATTCCCCATCTCCCCTTCCGTCGTATTCATATAACCCTCCACAGCCAGCTTCGGGAAAGCCCAAACGGACGGTTGCAGAAATCCTATTCGTTTTGAAACCGCTGATCAGGAGCCACAAAAACGGGCATATCGTAAAAATACCATAGAGTGGAAGAACCGTCCAAAAAAAGCGGCTCATGAAAATAAACTGGTCGAGCCGCCACATAGCTCCAAAGCAGCCGCCGACAATAAAAACGAGGCTGCCCAAGCGCAGTTCAATACTGCGATGGACAGCCCCGTACTGATTTATTGGTTTTCAAGATCTTCCCCATGGGAAGCGATGACTTTCTTGTACCAGTAAAAGCTCTTTTTACGGATTCGCTCCAAGCTCCCGTTCCCCACGTCGTCCTGATCCACATAGATAAATCCGTATCTTTTTCTCATCTCGGAGGTGGAGGCGGAGACCAGGTCGATGCAGCCCCAGCTCGTGTAGCCCCAGAGCTCCACTCCGTCCTTGATCGCTTCGCCCATTTGCTCGATATGCCGGGCAAAATATTCGATCCGGTAATCGTCCCTGATCGTTCCGTCCTCCTCGATCCGATCGACCGCGCCGAGCCCGTTTTCCACCACGAACAACGGGATCCGGTAGCGGTCGTACATCTCCTTCAGGACGATGCGCAGGCCAACCGGGTCGATCTGCCATCCCCACTCCGAGGACTCCAGATAAGGGTTTGCCAGCCCGGCCGACAGATTGCCCGCCGCTTGCGCCGCCCCGTTCCGAACCGCACCTTCGGGATCGGCGCTGGTCGTCACCGACATGTAATAGCTGAATGACAGATAATCGACGGGATTTTCCCGCAGGATCGCCTCATCCCCGGGCAGCATGTCGATGGCTACGCCGTGTTCTTCCCAGTATCGCTTAATAAACGAAGGGTAAGCGCCGAGTACCTGGACGTCCGTACAAAACTGCGCCATCTGGTTTTCCTCCTGGGCTTTCAGGACATCCAGCGGATGACAGGTGTACGGGTAAATCAGCTTGCGCGCCAGCATGCAGCCGATTTTCGCCTCGCCGTCCAATTCCCGGCAGCGTTTGACTGCCAGGGCGCTGGCCACGAACTGGTGATGCAGCGCCTGAAAAGCGGTTTGCTTCGGATTGGCCTCCCCTTCCACAATCACACCGGCGCCCAGAAATGGCGCCTTCAAGGTACAGTTAATTTCGTTGAAAGTCAGCCAGTATTTGACCTTACCTTTATAGCGCTGAAACAACACTTCCGCATAGCGGACGAACAGATCGATCAGCTTTCTGGAAGCCCAGCCGTTATAACTCCGGACCAGTTCTACCGGCATTTCGTAATGGGAGATGGTCACGAGCGGCTCAATCCCGTGCTTCAGCAGTTCATCAAACACCCGGTCGTAAAACGCAAGTCCCGCCTCGTTCGGAATGTCATCGTCCCCGTTGGGAAAAATGCGCGGCCAGGAGATCGACAACCGGAACACCTTGAAGCCCATTTCCGCAAACAGCGCGATATCTTCCTTATAACGGTGGTAGAAATCGATCCCCCGCCGTTTGGGATAATTGCCTTCCGTATCCGCAATCGCTTCCTCCAGCCGGGCCCGGCTCATGCCTAGCAGTTCATCCAGGCTCCCGCGCTCTTCGGGAGGGACATAGCGGACGACATCGGCGGTCGACAGCCCTTTTCCGTCCGTGTTATAAGCGCCTTCGACCTGATTGGCCGCAACCGCCCCGCCCCACAAAAAATGTTTCGGAAATGCACTCGCCATAAACGAGCCTCACCGCCTTGTCATAATTATATTAAGCTTGTTGTTCTAAGCCTTGGCCGCAGCCAGCTCTTTTGCCTCAGCCGCCTGCTCCTCGGCCAGCGCCTCAGCATCGGCCTTTTTAAAGAACGGATAGTACATGACCACGCTGATGGCAATCAGCACGATTTGGAACAAACCGACGCGCCAACCGCCCGTCATCCAGCCGTTGAAAATGATCGGAATCCCGAGCGGAACCTGCACGCCGTTAAGGACGGGCAAGATGCCCAGGGCGGTCAGCAGGATGGCCAGGCCGCTCGTAATAATCGGCGTCACGATAAAAGGAATCATCAGACGCAGGTTCAGCACCAGCGGCAGCCCGAAAATGACCGGCTCGTTCACGCCGATAAAGCTTGGCACGATCGCCAGCCGTCCCAGCGTTTTATATCGTTTGGACTTGGCGAACAGCATCGAGATAATCAGCCCGAGCGTGGCCCCGGCCCCCCCGACCAGCACATAGACGGGAAAGAACGGCGAGCCGACAATATTCGTACCTTCGAGCCCCTGTTGATACGCTTCCAAATTTTCCAATCCGAGCGTTACCCAAATCGGACCGACCACCGAATAGACGACCAGCGTTCCGTGCACGCCGAAAAACCACAGCAGATGGATTACGAACACGCAGACCAGCATAGCCCACCAGGTTCCGCCCAGACTGGTCAACGGCGCCTGAATGATATTGAAGACAAACTCGTGCATATTCCCGTACGGAGTCGCGCTGAAGATGGCGGACAAGACGAGCAGAAAGATCGCGACAAGAAACCCGGGAGTCAGGGCCGCGAACGATTTTTCCACGGTTGGCGGAACACCCTTCGGCATCTTGATATAGAATTTTTTCTCCAATACGAAGACGTACACCGTGCCTACCAACAAGGCGACAATGATAGCGACAAACAACCCTTTCGCCCCAAGCCAGGAGTAGCCGAGCGCGGCCGTCGCCCCGTCATCCAGCATGCCTTTCGGAGTGACGAGGAAGAATCCCATCAGGGACAAAATTCCGGCCGAAAAACCCTGCTGTTTCTTTTGCGTCGCAAAATTGTAAGCGATGGAAAACGTGGCATAAATTGCGATCAGATCGGTCGTCACTGTCATCGGCATCGAAGTAAACGTTTTCAGACCACTGCTGGTAAGAAAGTTCTGATACGCCTCGATCTTGAGCGCGTTAATCAAAGAGAATATCGCGCCCAGGATGAGGATCGGCATCAGGGCCATCAGCCCGTTGGAGATTGAGCTGATGTAGATGTTTTTCTGCACTTTGTTGCTGATTTTCTGGATTTTAACTCTCCATTCAGCGCCCCCTGCCATTTATTTTGCTCCCTTCTCCATCAATTCGAAAGCCGTAGCCAACACTTTCTCTCCGTTCATCATCCCGTAATCAGCCATATCGATGGTCGTTACCGGGATCTGCGGGTAAGCCTCTGCCAATTCCTCTTCGGCATGCCCCATTTGCGGCCCGAGCATAATGATGTCAAAAGGCGCTTGCGCCGCAATGTCACTCTCGGCGGCGGCGTCGATCAACACCTCGATGTTTTGGGCTCTCGCCGCTTCCTTCATCCGCTCCACCAGCATACTTGTCGAAAAACCTCCGGCACAGGCAAGCAAAATTTTCTTCATTTATTTCACCATTCCTTCCACTTGTTGTTGCAGCGCAAGACGCGCTTTAATTTCTTCGATCAGTTCCACAATCAATTCACGCACGGTGAGCGCGTTCATCAAATGGTCCTGCGCGTGGATCATCAGCATGGTCACTTCCGTTTTCTCCCCGCGTCCCTCGGCTTGAATCAGCTTGGTTTGGACTTTGTGCGCGTCCTTGAGCTTTTCCTTCGCCTGCTTGACCAATTCTTCGGCTTCCTCCAGCTTGCCTTCGCGCGCGATCCGGACCGCCTTCAAGCTAAGGCTTCTAGCTTCGCCGCTGCTGGCGATGATTTGCATAACCGTTTGTTCATAATCCATATGGTTCAACCGCTCCTATAATAAATTTTCTATAAGGGTAATAAATTGTTCGTAAGTTTCGACATGCAGCAATTTATCGCGGATATCCTCTTTTTCCATGATCAACAGCAGAAGCTTGCTGATCTCCCTGTGGAGAAACAATTGCCCCGGGCGCAAATTAATCAGGAAAATGATCTGCACCGGCTTGTCGTCGTAAACAATGGGCTTCTCGAGCACGGTAACGTTAATGCAGTCCTTGATCGCGCCCATGCGCATCGGATGGGGACCCGCCACGCCGCTTTTGTAGATGGTCGTAAATTTGTGCTCCCTGAACAACACCTGTTCCGTGAAGTCGGAGGCCGAATATCCCGCGGCGACTACCTCTTCGCAGCGCCGTTTCAGCAGTTCCAGATAATCGTCCGGTCCGGACAAATGAAACAGCTCCCGATGAAACAGATCTTTAAAATCCTTCAATTTGTACGAAGAATGCGCGGGATGGATCTGCAGGGAGATCATTTCCTTGATCCGCTGGATTTCCTGATCGTCCAGCCACTGCTTGATATGAATGATCGGTTTCTTATAAACCTCGTCCTCCAGCGGGATCGTGGTCAGGATCAAATCCAGCGGCTGGTCCTGCAGCTCGTCCAGCTCCGTGATGGAAGCCGTAATTACCGAAGCTTTGGGAAAAATCGATTCCAGTTTCAGCCGGATCAGATGAGCGCTCCCCCCGCCCGAAGAACACACGACGGCGATGCGCCGGAACTGCTCCAGCTTTTGCTGTTTCATCCGCTCCAGATGGGTAGCGAAATGTAGAGCGACGTACCCCGCCTCGTCCCGGGACATTTTGAAACCGTACTTCTCCTCGATGATTTCCGCAAACCGGAATGAAATGACGAAAACGTTGGCGTATTCGCTATATACGTCTTCCACCAGCGGATTTTTCAGTTGGAGATTGTAGTACAGCCGGTTCAGCAGCGGAAACATATGCATCAGCAGCGCTTCCCTCAGTTCGTCGTCCCGGTTGAATTCCGTCAAAAATTCATGGTCCAGCGTCTGGAGGATACGGCTCATCCCGATTCTAAGCTCCTCTTTTTCCTCATCCCCGATATTCTGGACGATCGTCTTCCCCGACAAATGGAGCGCCAAATACTCGACCTCGTCCTGGGGCAGGGAAATGGCATATTCAGCGGCAATCCATTTCGCCACGTCCCTGGCGATCTTTTGATATACCGGCTCGGGATTGCGCGGCATCATTTGGTCGGCCACGATCAGGTTGCTGCGCGAGACCCGGTACAACAAAATAAACAGATGGGTCACAATGTTATTCAAATAGACATCGGAAATGTCCAGCCCGTTATCCTTCAACAGCTTCAGCAGGCGGGCTTTGAGCCTTTTAGCGTCGAAGCCCCGACGAAACTGCTGAAAATCCTCGGACTGCTTTACCGTCTGCCGGTCGTTTAAAATAAAGTGGGAAAAGGCTTTCCGAAAGTTCTGCTCGTCGCCCTCGATCTTCATGCCGTAGTGTGCTTTACGGCTCAGCTTGAGCCCAAACGGCTCGATTCGCTGCTCCACTTCCTTCAAGTCGACGATGATCGTGGAACGGCTGACGCCGATCTCGTCGGCCAACCGCTCCATCGACTGAAATGAATTGTTTTGGAACAGATAAAACAGCAAATACTGCTGCCTCGCCGTCTTGTTGTTGAGATCGACGTTGTTTCTCCTGTCTTCTTTCATTTGCAGCCGATAGGCCTTAAAGCGCGTTTCGTCCGTCATCTCCAGACGGTAGCCTTGACCACGAATCATTCGAATGTGAAAGCCGTTTTTCTCGCCCTCTTTGTTCAGGCTTCGGATCAGCTCTCTGACCGTACGTTCCGCGAGACCAAGCTCAAGTGTCAGCTCGCTCATTTTAACCGGGACTTGACTGCCGGTCAGAAGGTCGACAATCTTGCGTTCCCTCATGATGAAATCCCTCATTTGCGATACTAGTATCTGATGAAGCAACTCAGCTGGTTATAGCTCTATAGTAGGAGATGCTTGCAATAATGAACAGTTTGGATTCTGCAATTTAGAATGGCAAAAACCACAGGATAATAAACCAAGCACAGGGTCGTCCAAATTAACAGGACGTTTTCCCGCTAATTGCTTATCACTCCCCGTCCGTCACGCCTGCTCTATCATATCAAAAAAAGACCCGCCCTACGGGCAGGTCCAATGGGTTCATGTATCCATGCTAATGTCGTCCCAGGCTTCGTCACGATAGCTGAGCATCCAGAACAGCGCCCGTCGGCGCTCCAGGACAATGCTTTCATTCATGCCCGCCGGCGCCGGCTGGCCCTTGATGCGCTCGTTCACGCAGGCCCAATGCAGACGGTAGAGCTTGTCCGCCTCGTCCAGGATTTCCTCCGGACGGCGCAGCGTTGTTTTTGCCAGGAACTCGCCGAACGATTCACAACTCGCCACTACGTTAATGGCAAAATCGCAGTCGCACGTTTCATCGGGATGGCCCAGCTCATCCAGCAGTCCCAGCGCCCAGAGCAACGCCCAGTAAGCTTCATACTGCCAAGTGATGTTAATGGCATCCTGGGATTCGGGTTCCGGCTGCTCCAGCAAATCCCGCTCGGCTGCGGTCAGTTCGTCCGCTACACCGAATTTGTCCAGCATCTCCAGAACGAACTCCTTCGATTCCCGCAGATCGCCATCCTGGGCGATGTCGCAGGCATACTGGATGACGATGAGCAGGGCTACGGCTCTGCGCGCGATCTCGTCCCGCGATTTTACCCGCAGTTCTTCCAGAGGAGGGAGCTCCGGCAGCGTTTCAAGAATCGGGATCCCCTTCTCTTTAATGGCTGCCAGGGATCTTTGCTTTCTTGCCAGGCCCTCCGGCGTGGAGCGGTCTTCTCCTCTTACTTTTTTGGTGCAGGCGCGGGGGCTGAACTCTGCCGGACCCGACTTGCCGTCGGGTGTGACGATGGCCCGCCCGTCCAGGTCGAGCAGTGTCCCGTCGGGCAGGAAGCAGATGCCGCCCACCTTGCCGGCCAGCTGGACAAACAACTGGAGATCCTCCTGACGGATGTCTTTTTCCGTTTCAATGGCCAGCATCGTATTAATGACGGAAATTTGCACCATCACGCGATACTGCAAATCGTCGTCCTCAAACGGAATCGCCTGATAGAAGCCCATCATCCCCGGGACATTGTTCTCGAAATAAGCCGGGTCCGTTTCCTCGTCGGCCACCCGGATCGTGATTTTGTTGCGGCTAAACCAACCCTTTGGCTGAATCTCCACCTGACGGGTTCCTTCCGCCGAACCGGTGATTTTAAATTTGTCCCGGAATACCTCCTGGATCAGTTCGTCCAGATCATGATTATAATTGCGGGAAGCAAAGATCGTAAAATAAGCCAATATATTATCCTCCTTATTTATGCGCTGTGATAAAAAAACGGTGTTCCCGGCTGGTAATGTACCCGCGCTCCGCCAACTGCCCCTGCAGCCGGCAAAGCGGCTCGAAGCAGCGGTCCACGGAGAAGTCCGGAAACTCCCATTCGATAATCCTGGCGAAACGCACCAGAGCGCCGATATCGTGAAAGCGGAGCTCCGGATAATACTCCCGCCGCTCCGTTACCGTAAACCCGGCTTCCTCCAGGAGACGCGCCGTCCGGTTCAAATCGAACTCCGCGTCGGTGACCATCCGATCCCCGCCCAGTAAAAAACGGGACAACTCCCGGTTATTTTGGCCGCCGACCTGCTGGGTCACAAGAACGCCGCCCGGCTTCAAAAGGCGGAACACCTCCCCGGCGCTGAACGATTCATGCCGGTTGATCACGAGATCAAACATGCCGTCCTTAAAGGGCAGATCGTTATCGTCGTGAACCAGGCGCACATCGATGCCGTATTCCGGCAGTTTTTTGCGGCAAAGTTCAAAGTTGGGAAGATAAGCTTCCGTGGCATACGTTTGGCCTGGCGGAGGATTCAGCGACAACAGGAACTCGCCCCCGCCCGTCCCCATGTCGAGCATCACGGTTTCGGCTTGCATCAAAGCAAGCACCACCTTCCTGTAATCCCAAGGAAGCGGCTCCTCCCCCATGCGTCCGTTGAGCCCCGAGAAATCCCAACCTTCGAAGCCTTGTTGCTCCTCCAACTTCCAGGAGGTTTTTAATTCTTCCAGATTCAAAGCCATATCTCACTCACCCCATATCTATCAATCGGGCCTTTAGATTCTACAATCCTATCTAGCTCTTGTTATGTGCGCCGCGCTTAATCCAAGAGTTCGCCCAGCATCTTTTCCCGGTTGTTCAAAAATTCCTTCATGATCACATAGTGATCGGTCTCCTCCAAATCCACCCGGCGGATTCCCTCCCCGGTCAGTTGGTAGATCAGGCTGTCGGGGTAGGCCATCAGGATCGGCGAGTGCGTGGAGATAATGAACTGGGAACGCTTGCCGACCAGCTCATGGATTCGCGACAGCATGGCCATTTGACGAAACGGCGACAAAGCGGCCTCCGGCTCGTCCATAATATACAGCCCGCTTCCGCCGAACCGATTCAGGAAGGCGGCGAAGAACGATTCCCCATGCGACATCATGTGAAGCGATTTTCCGCCGTAAGAGTCGATAATGAGGGGCGCCCATGTCGGCTCCCGGTCAAGTTCATCAATAGCCGTCGCTAGATTGTAATAGCTCTCCGCCCGAAAAAAGAACCCGTCCCGAGGCTTGCGGGCACCGCGAATCGGACGGAGATAGCGGTATAATTCCGAATGGGTCGGCGCCGTGGAGAACGTAAAGTTCAGCGAGCCCCCTTCGGGATTAAAGCCAAGCGCCACCGCGATCGCCTCCAGCAGCGTAGATTTGCCCATCCCGTTCTCCCCGACGATATACGTGACCTTCGGGTGAAAATCAAGCCTCTCCAGCGACGCGACCGCAGGCAGCTCAAACGGGTAGCGCGAAAAGGAAGGGACCTCCTCCCTCAGCAGCAGCATGCTTCTTAAATAAGCCTGCACTTCAAACAAGTCCACTCGGTTTGCCTCCTGTCGGTTCCTCCGTTTTGGACGCGCGGTCCTCCAAATAGCCTTGATACAGCCGGCTGTAAAACCCGCCCTCGGCCAGCAATGATTCATGGTTCCCCTGCTCGATCAGCCGGCCGCCTTGCAGTACCAGGATTTTGTCGGCCTCGCGGATCGTATTCAGCCGGTGGGCGATTACGAAACTCGTCCGCCCCGCCATCAGGCGCTGCAGCCCTTCCTGAATTTTGATCTCCGTCACCGTGTCGATGCTGCTCGTCGCCTCGTCGAGCACCAGGATCGACGGATCGGCCAAAATCGCGCGGGCGATAGCCAGCAACTGCTTCTGCCCTTGGCTGATCCCCTCCCCGCCGACGCCGAGAATCTTGTCGTAGCCGTCCGCGAGGCGGGTGATGAAGGAATGCGCGTTAGCCAGCTTCGCGGCCTCCTCTACCTCGGCATCGGTCGCGTTCAGCCGGCCGAAGCGGATATTTTCCCGGATCGTGCCCTGAAACAGGAACGAATCCTGCAGTACGAAGGCCATATGGCGGCGCAGGCTGTCGCGGGTCACCGAGATCAGGTCGCGCCCGTCGAGCGCAATTGTTCCCGAATCGGGGTCATAGAAGCGGGAGAGCAGTTGAATGAGCGTCGTTTTGCCGGCACCGGTCGGACCGACGAGCGCGACCATTTCACCCGGCCGGGCCGTGAAGCTGATTTCCTTCAGCGTGGCGGCTTCCCCATTCTTTTCATAGGAGAACGTCACGTTCCTGAAAACAACCTCCCCCTTCACCTCTTTAAGCTCGGCCGCCTCCTTCTCATCCCGGGACTCCTCCTCCTCGTCCAGCACCTCGAATACCCGCTCGGCCCCGGCGATGGCCGACAGCAGTGTGTTCCACTGGTTGGCCAGGTCGTTCAGCGGCCGGGTAAACTGCCGGGCATACTCGACGAAGACGATAATCACGCCGACGGTTACCGCACCGCGGATCGCCAGCACGCCGCCGATTCCGGCCACCAGGGCGAAGCTCAGATTGTTGAGCCCGTTCATCAGCTTCGGAATGAAGCCGGAAATCGTCTGGGCCCAGAATCCCGACCGCCGGATCGAGGCATTGCGCTCCCGGAAATCCCGAATAACGCGCTCCTCCTGGGAGAACGCCTTGATGATCCGCTGGCCGGACAGCGTTTCCTCGATATAGCCGTTCAAATGGCCGAGATCCCGCTGCCGCTGCTTGTACAGCGGCCCCGTCCGCCGGGTGATCCAGCGCATGCCCAGCGCCATCAGCGGCACGACCAGGAACGTGAGCAGCGTAAGGATCGGGCTTAAGAGCAGCATCACCGTGATCGTCCCCACCAGGGTCAGTACGCTGGAAAAAATCTGGATCGCCGAGCTGTTCAGTGTGGAGCTGACGTTATCGATATCGTTCGTGACCCGGCTCATAATTTCACCCTGTTGTCTTTTGCCGTAGTAAGGAATCGGCAGACGATGCAGCTTGGCAAACAAATCGGTCCTTAAGCGGTACACCGTCTCCTGGGCGATCTCGATCATCCAGATATTTTGCAGCCAGCTGGTCAGGGACGAACCGGCATACACCAGCGCAAGCCCGGTCAGAAAAAGCATCCAAGGCCGTCCCCCGCTCCCTTCGAGGTAATGATCGACGGCGACGCCGAGCAGGTAAGGGCCGAGCAGCGCGAGACCGGAGCTGAAGACGACCATCAGCAGGACCAGCGCCAGCTTGCCCTTACGCCGGGCAAGATAATGCCAGATCCGGCCGAGCGTCCCCGACCAGTCCTTCGCTTTGGCTGTCGGCTTTCGGCGCCCCTGTCCTTCGCCGCCCCGCTCGATCACCTCTTTGGGATACGGATGGCGAAACGGCTCAAGAAATACCTTGAACATGCGTATCCCCCTTTCCCTGCTGGGATTCCACGATACGCCGGTATAACGGCGAGTCCGCCAGCAGCTCCGCGTGCGTCCCGCTGGCGATCAGCCGACCTTCGTCCAGCAGCAGGATCAGATCGGCCGAGGCCGTCGTGCCGACCTTCTGCGTAATCAGGAGCGTCGTGCAGGACAAACGGTCCAGCTCCTGCAGTAGGGCGGCCTCCGTCCGCGTATCGAGGGCGCTGGTACTGTCGTCCAGAATGAGAATGGACGGCTTTCGAACCAGCGCCCGGGCGATCGAGAGGCGCTGCTTCTGGCCGCCGGACAGGTTGACGCCGCGCTGTCCCAGCATCGTGTCGTAGCCGTGCGGCAGCGACTCGATCGTCTCATGAATCTGCGCCTGCCGCGCGGCTTCCCGGATTTGCTCCAGCATGGCGTCCTCGCGGCCCCAGGCGATGTTCTCCCGCACCGTGCCGGAGAACAAAATCACTTCCTGCGGCACATATCCGATACCGCCGCGCAGCCGGGAACTGCCGATCCGGCGAATGTCCTCCCCGTCGATCCGGATTACGCCTTCATCCGGTTCGTACAGACGCGGCACCAGCTGGACCAGCGACGTTTTGCCGGAGCCGGTCGCGCCAAGGATCGCGGCACGCTGTCCCGCACGCAGACGAAAAGAAATCTCCTCCAGCACCCTGAGGTCGCTGCCCGGGTAGCGAAAGCCGACGCGCTCAAATTCCAGTTCGCCCCGCAGCGGCGCTTTCCCGGAATCCGGGCGTTTACCGCCGCCGACCGCAAGATTCGCCTCCGCCTCCGGGTCTTCCGCGGCCAGCACCTCCCCGGTGCGCTGCGCCGAAGCCGAAGCCCGCGAATACACCGTCATGATCCACGACAGCGCGGACAGAGCGCCGATCGTGCGCAGCGAATAATTCGCGACGGCGACCACCTCGCCGACCGTGGCGCTTCCGGCGGCGATGTCGATCTGGCCGAACCACAGCACGGCCAGAATCCCTGCGTTCATGACGAACAGCAGAAACGGCATAGTCGTTTCGGCCAGGCGCAGCGCGGAAACCGTTCCTTCCATCAGCTCGGAGCTGCGCTTCTGAAAGCGGCCCGTTTCCTGATCCCGCCGTACGAATACCCGGATGAGGCGCATCCCTGTCATATTCTCCTGAATGACGCCGTTCAGCGCATCCATCCGCTTCTGTACGACCCGAAACAGGAGCGTGGTCCGCCGGATCATCCGCATGACAAACACCAGCATCAAAGGGACCAGCACCGTCAGGAACAATCCGAGCTTGACGTGAACCACCAGCGCCATAACCATGCTCCCGAGCACCACCAACGGTACGCGGGTCGCAAATCTCAGGCTCATAAAGACCATTTCCTGCAATTGGGTAACATCCCCGGTCAACCGGGTGATGAGCGAAGAAGCGGCAAACTTGCCGAACACCGGATAGGATAAACGCTGCACTTTCTCGTACAGCCTGTCCCGAAGGTCGTAACCGAAGCCCTGGCTGGCATGGGAAGCCAAAAACGAGCTGCATATCCCTGCCGCGAAAGCGAGCACGGCGCTTCCGAGCAGAATGCCGCCCCACGTCCAGGCGACGGAAAGCTCGCGTTGGCGAATACCGTCATCGATTATTTTGGAAATAATCATCGGCTGGACCAATTCCACCGCCAGCTCGATCAACATCATACAGATCGCCGAAATCGCGGCCACCCGGTACTTCTTTATGTAGGAAAATATAAATGTCATGAACGCCCCTCCTTGCCGCCCCCGCCCGAAAAGCGCCTTCTCCGACTGTAACCGATCTCTGTAACCGATCCCTAAATATGTGTTCTATTATAGATCATATAAACGCGAAAGTGTACGGACGACGCCCGGCGTACTTCCATCATTTCGTAAAATAAAGAGGCGGCCAGTCAAGCTGGCCGCCTCTTTCGAGTTAGGGATGGGTCGTTTGAGTAGTTAAGGTAAAAGCGTAATCCCTATCAAAATCTTCATAGTTAGTTGTATCGTAGACCGCAAAGGTTGCCATAAATACTAGGACGGAAAACAACAAGCTTGCTGCCCTTTTGGTGATTTTCATCGTTTTTTGCCTCCTATTGGTTTTGGTTTGGAGCAATCGCTCCAATAGCCATATTACAGAGGTCAAAAAAGGATTTTTGTGGCGCACGTTACATTTTAAAGCAAACGGGCCGCAGGCACTACTTCCCGGTGACGAATCCGTATACGCTGTCCACCTTCTCGTCGGTCAATTCACCGCTGTTATCGAACACGAAAACCGACGATTCGGGAATATCCCAGTTGACCTCAGGCACGAATTGCACGCGGTGCTTGAAATCGTCCCAATGCTCCAGCTTCCAGGTGTCCCGCTCGGTTTGACGGTCGATGATCCGTTCCTTCTGCGTCTCCATGTCCTTCAAAGCGACGACGACGACCTTCACGTCCACGTCTTCCTTTGTTTTTCCCGCGGCGGCCAGCACTTCCTCGATCCAGGCCTTATTCTTCAACTCGGCCGTAAACGGCGAAATCATAAATACACTTTGTCCCGCGGCGAGATTTTCAATGCAAATGTCTTTCGTCGTGTCATATTCCAGATCGCGCAGATGCTTCTTGTAAAAATCGGAGTCCCGGTCATTCACGTCCAGACCGTTCATCTCCAGGATTTTTTCGACAAACCGTCCTCCAACCGTATCGCGGTCCAGAAAAGCCGCCTGCATCCGTTCGGCCAGCTTTCTCGCCACTGTCGTTTTGCCCGTTCCGGCAACACCCACAAAAAACACGAGTTTTTGTTTTGGTTTTTGCATCTCCTCATAGTCCCCCTGTATATGATTTGTCCACATTTGGATGGACATTTTCGACCATTGTCCGCATCAGACGAACATAATATCGACCGGCGATGCTACGAAGGGAGGTTGGCCGATGCAATCCGGCGCCGCGTCTCTTCCGCCAATTCTTTGACGTTGTTCTCCAACCGTTCCTTCAACTCCTCCGCGATCTCAAAACCGCCCTGCTCCGTCCGCGCCACTTGGGAATCGACCGTGTAAACGCCGCCCAAAATATGCCGGGCTCCCAGCGCCGACAATACCGGTTTCAACGAATAATCGATGGACAAAAGGTGCGCCAGACTTCCTCCGATAAAGAGCGGAAGAATGATTTTGCCGGCCAGGCCTTTTTGCGGGATCAGATCCAGGAACGTCTTCAGTACGCCCGTGTACGAAGCCTTATAGACGGGGCTGGCCACAATGACGGCATCGGCTCCGGCAACGAGCGCGTTCGCTTTCACGATCGCCTCGCTTTCAAATTTGGTATGTATCAAATCCTCCGGCGGCAGCTCCGACACGTTCACATGGTTGACCTCAAAGCCTTCCTTTACCAGCAGTTCCTCCGCCAGGGAAACGACCGCCGTCAATCTGGAGCCCGGCGTAGGGGTTCCGTTAATCACCGTTACTTTGGCCAATGTCATAGCCCTCCTTTTCTTTGCGCCAAGATATGCCTCGCACTATATAAATCCGATAAAATCAGTATAATTTTAAAAAATGCTATCAATATTTTAATGAAAAGTCAATTGTACCCGGGTCGGAACACCCTTTTCTGGGCGGATGCATACCCATAAGACATATGCGTGTTTTCGCTTCAAAAAAACCCACCCAGGGAGGAGCCTGAAAAATCGATGATTCCCGTATATCCTTATGTCGGCCGGAAAACGGTGTGCACCGAGCAGCCGATCGCTTTCCCGCCGCAGCACCAGCCCGTTCAGCCGGGGTTGGAAAGCCTGATGCATCCCAAACCGATTTCCGAAAACCCGGAGTACCGCGGCAGCGGCAAGCTGAAGGGCAAGGTGGCCATCGTAACCGGCGGAGACAGCGGGATCGGCCGCGCGGTGGCGATCGCTTTTGCCAAGGAAGGGGCCGATCTCGTCATTCCCTACCTGTGGGAAACCTCGGACGCCCTCGCGACCAAACAGAGGATTGAGGAGCTCGGGCAGCGTTGCCTGCCTCTGCAAATCGATCTGCGCCTAAAGCGGAACTGCGAAGCCGTCGTTCAAGAAACACTGCGCTGTTTCGGACGGCTTGACGTACTTGTTAACAACCATGCGGTGCAGTATCCGCAAAAAAGCATCGCCGCGATCTCCGAGGCCCAACTGTACCAGACGTTTCAAACCAATGTATTCCCGTTCTTTTTCATGGTCCAGGCGGCTTTGCCCTGCCTGAAACCGGGAAGCTCAATCATCAATACGGCATCGATTACGGCCTACCAAGGCCATAAAGAGCTGATTGACTATTCCGCGACCAAGGGCGCCATCGTGACGTTCACCCGCTCCCTGGCCCTCTCCCTAATCGACTGCGGCATCCGCGTCAATGCCGTGGCCCCCGGGTCCGTCTGGACGCCGCTGATTCCGGCCTCTTTCCCGGCCTCGGAGGTCGCTGTCTTCGGCACGGATGCGCCGATCAAACGCGCGGCCCAGCCGTTCGAGCTGGCCCCCGCGTATGTCTACCTGGCGAGCGACGATTCGTCCTTCACCGTCGGCGAAACGCTGCACGTCAACGGCGGAGCGATGGTCACCGCGTAAGGGTGGCGCAGCAGCGGCACAGGCCGCCGCCAAACCCCTACAGCGCGTCCAGGATATCGCCCGCCAGCAGAGAGGCGGGATTGGCGCGTAGGGCGGCGGCCCGGCCGTGCAGATACACGCCGAGCGCGGCGGCCTGGGCCGCGTCCAGGCCCTGGGCCAGCAGGCCGGCGATGATGCCGGTCAGGCAATCGCCGGTTCCGCCCGTCGCCATCCCGGGATGGCCGGTGACGTTGACGAACACGCGGCCGTCCGGGGCCGCGACGACCGTACGCGCGCCCTTCAGGACGAGCGTGAGGCCATGCCCGGCGGCGAACCTGCGGGCGACGCCGATCCGGTCCCGCTGGACCTCGGCCGTCGTCAGGCCGGTCAAGCGGGCCATCTCGCCGGGATGCGGCGTAAGCACCGTCGCCGCATCTCGGCGGGGCCACGCCGCGAAGCCGGAGGCGGCGAGGATGTTCAGGGCGTCCGCGTCCACGACCAGGGGACGCGCCGCGCCCTCCCACAGGGCGCGCAAGTAAGCGCCCTCGCCCGGGAAGCGGCCGAGCCCCGGGCCGACGGCTAGCACATCGCGCGCCTCCAGCAGCCGCAGCACTTCGCCCGCTGCGGCCGGGTTCCAAGCGCCGGAGCCGCCGTCGGCGACCGGCGCCAGCATCAGCTCGGGCACAGCCCCGAGCAGGGGCGGCAGCAGCGCCGCCGGCAGCGCCCACGTGGCGAGGCCGCACCCGGCGCGCAGCGCGGCCTTGGCGGCCAGCAGGCCGGCGCCGCTCATGGGCAGGCTGCCTGCGGCCAGCAGCACGTGCCCGTAGGTGCCCTTATGGCCGTCGGGCTCGCGCCGGCGGCCCGGGTCGGCGCCGAGCTCGCCTCGCAGCAC
Organism: Paenibacillus sanfengchensis; assembly: GCF_036864765.1. Classification (NCBI taxonomy): domain Bacteria; kingdom Bacillati; phylum Bacillota; class Bacilli; order Caryophanales; family Paenibacillaceae; genus Paenibacillus; species Paenibacillus sanfengchensis. The sequence goes on from NZ_JBAGJC010000006.1 coordinate 187,800, forward strand.
CGCCTCCGTCAAAACCGTGCCCGCCGGCTTCATCCCCGGCGGCAGAGCGCGGGGGATGCCGATATAGCGGACCACCACGTCCCCGGCGGCCCGGGCCCCCGGATACTGCGTCAGCCCCGCCTTCAAAAAGGCGAGGCTGACCGTGACCCGGGCCCGGATGCACGGATCGTGGACCGCGCCCGTATCGGCGTCCAGCCCGCTCGGCAGGTCTGCCGAGATGATCGGCAGACCGCTGGCGTTCGCTTCCCGGATCAGGGAAGCGTAACCCGCACGCGGCGCTCCCTTCGTGCCGGTGCCGAGCAGGGCGTCCACGAGGCCGGTAACTCTGGCTCCCCGGCCCATGGAATCCCCGCCCTGCGCCCACTCCAGCAAATCCGCCCCGCCGCGCTCCGGGTCATACACCGTCCCCGGCAGCCCGAGCGCCCGGACGATTTGATACTGAGCCGCGGCTTCCCCCCGCAGCTGCTCGGGCGGCTCGGCATACAGAAGGCTGACCGCCATTCCGGCGTCGGCCAAATGCCGCGCGCAGACGAGTCCGTCCCCGCCGTTGTTGCCCTTTCCGACGAGGATCAGCCAGTGCTCCCGGGACAGGTCCAGGCCCGTTTCGGGGTCTCCCTCCCGGATGGACTCGGTCTCTCGGAGGCGCGAAGCATCCCGGAGACCGCCTTCGCCGCCGGTACCGCAGGAACCGCCGCTGCGCTCCACGCAAAATCGCAGCACCTCCTCCGCAATCGCCCGCCCGGCGTTTTCCATCAGCACCATAGCCGGAAGGCCCAGCTCTTCCATCGCATAGCGGTCCATTTCCCTCATTTGCTCCGATGTTACGAATTTCATCCTTCGCTCCCCTTTTTACTCCCAACTTCTTGCCGTTTGCCCGCTCAGACTCACATGCCGCGGAACGGAATTCCTGCAAAAATGCATGAATTTTTTGCGAGGTCGGCCAATTATTTGGGAATTCCTGCATATCCTCTGCAGGTTTTTGACACGAAGCACCCGCATAGCTCCCAATCCTCAAAAAATTCCTGCACATTTGCATCTTTTCATTTCACGAGCCTATCTTCCGCCCGAAATCCCTGCATTTTCGCATCTTTTTACATTCCTGCCACCCAAGGCCCGTTCATTCAACGCAGTGATCTTCTCTCCCCGGCCTACATCCAAATAAGCGAATAAGCGGCTAATAAGCCACCGTAAACCGGGCCTGGATAAACTGCGGGTCCTCCGCTTCGTCGAGCATGGCCACCGCGTAATCCTCGACCGAGATGTGGCTTTGGTCGCGCTCGTCCACGACGAGTTGGTTCATGCCGATGCGGAATTGGCCGGTCCGTTTGCCCGGCTCGATGATCGCGGCGGGGCTGAGCACCGTCCAGACGATATCGGAGTCCCGATATATGTGGTATGCGTCTTCGTGCGCGCGGGCGAGCGGAAGGATCTCCTCCGGAAATTCCGGCGTTTCCATCAGCTTCATCCCGGGCGCGACCTCCAGCCCTCCGGCGCCGCCGACGGCGATTAGCCGGCGGACTCCGCCGTTTCGGGCGCCTTCGATCAGGGAGCGAGTCGCCTCCGACAGCTGGCTCTCCTCGCCGAAGCGCGGCCCGTAGGCGCTGATCACCACATCGCAGCCCTCCACCGCGGCCGCGATGGAATCGGGCATCAAAATATCCCCCGTCCGCACCCGCAGTCTTTCCCGGCCGGCCGCCAGCTTGCCCGGATCCCGCACGACAGCGGTAACCTCATGCCCCCGCTGCAAGGCCTCTTCCAATAACGCTTTCCCGATCGTTCCCGTACTTCCGAAAATAGCAATCTTCATAACGAAACACCGCCCTTTCCTCGCTTTATGAAAAATCCTCCAATAGTATGCGCCGAACCCTCAGGATTTCAACCATAAATACATGCCTTGCGAATGAAACATCCTCCGTCCCCGATAACCCGGCCTGCCGCCTTAATGCCAGATAGATAATCCTCCAGGGAAGGAGCCTCATGAACGATTTTCAGCTTCTTTTTGTCTTCCATTCTTGTTGTCCTCCTACTCTTTGGCCGGTTCCCGAAACGAGCCCTGCTTATGCCGCAAAATGTACAGCCCTTCGCCATCTTTCCATTCCGCATAAGCCACCTGTTTGATATCGCTGCAGCCCTGCCGCCGGAGCTGCCGGCGGAGCCAATCCTCCTGCTTGCCGATCAGCCGCAAGGTATCGAGGTTGATTTCTCCCTCTTCGACCAGCGCGTAAGAAAGACCGGGCTTCTCCGATTCCAAGCCGAGGTCCCCCCGTTTCACGGTCTCTTCTTCCGGCTTCTTCATCACGCTGAGCGTTCCGTTTGCTTCAAATATAGCATAAGCGACCTCGCCGATGAAGAATACGTCATGCTGCCTCAGCAGCATCCGGAGCTGGTCAAAGTCCAGGCTGTTTTTGCGCAGCTCCTTCAAATCGACTTCCCCGTCCCGGATCAGAATCGACGGTTTTCCGTCCAAATACCCGCGTGCCCGCTTGGCATGCTGCGTTATTTTCTCAAACAAATAGGACAAGCCTCCCCATAAAAACAAGGCGAACAACAGGTGCAAAAACTTCGCGTCCTCCTGGTAGACCGTATTCCCCACCAACTCGCTTAGCATCAACGAAGAAACGAAGTCAAACGGGGTGAGCTGGGAGATTTCCTTTTTGCCCAGCAGACGCGTCAGCAGCCATAATCCGATAAACCCGACCACCAGTTTTAATGCGATTTGTCCCAGTTCCATCGGCGATCCCCCCTGACCGGTAATGCCATCTATTTACCCATTTTTCCGGGCGGGTAAAAAAGGGGCCTCCGTTTTCTCCATGACGCTTGAAATTCGTCCCAATCCTATGCAATAGTGGAAGGTAGGAATATCGAAAGGGTGATATCTTTTGTCACTGTCGGACTGGTTATATTGGCTGCGGGATCTCAGCCCCGCCGCCATAACCGCATCTTTGGCGCTCGCTCTCTTTCTTGGCCTGTACGGGGTCTCGGCGCTTAGCTTCAGGCGCCGGGAGCAGGCTCGGCTGCGCCGGCTTGATGCGAGCCTGAAGCTCTATGCCGCCGCGGAAAGCGCTCTGATCCATCTGCATGCGCGGACGGAGCTTTCGCAGGCGGAGGAGCGGCTGCTGCTGGATCGGCTTCTCGCCTGCCGCGCCGCCCCCTACCTTTCGGAGGATGCGATGGCGCAAATCTCCACATACGCCGGGGAGCGGGACCTGGCCCGCCTTCCCCGGCTGCTTAAAACGCTGGAACGGGAGAACGACCGCATGTGTGCGGAGCGGGACAAGCTGCTGCGGCATACCGAAAGCCCGGGATGGGGGCAGGCGTTTTGGCGACAGGTCCGCCCGGGCGTTCCGTTTTTGTTCGCTGCGGCGCTGCTCTACCTGTTCAGTTGGCTGCTGCGAGCCTTGAACGGAGAAATCGCGGTCGGGAATGAAGGAGAGGCGGTCATTTCCGCATGGTCGCTGTTCGGATCCGCTCTGTTCTCCCTGGCGCTGCTGTATCCCGTGGTCATGGGAGGTAACCGTCCGGGCTCGGGGGCGGTATTGCACCGGTTATGGTCGGTTTTGATCTCCGCCCTGTTTTTGCTTCATCTTGTGAATCCGTCCTTTGCCCCTTTCGTCCTGACCCTTCAGTTGCTTCTGTTTCTGGCGGGGTTTCGCTTGACGGGCACCAAGCCGCGAAAATCCCGTCCGTTCGCCGGTCATTACCAGGCGCTGCCGGAAGGGCAGGCATCGCTATCAACCGAGACGGAACCGGAGACCGCGGCCAAAAGCCCGGCAGGGAACGATACGAAATAGACGAACTCGCCCCAATAGCAAAAGCCTCCTCCCACAACAAACGTGGGAGGAGGCTTTTTTCCATTCGGGTCCGAATCAGGATCTGCGCAATGACTTGGCCGCATGGCGGGGCGCCGGGGCCGATTTGCCCTGCCCCCCGCTCCCCAGCTCATACCGTTTGCGTTCGGTCCGCTCGACTTGAACGATTTGTCCTTCATGAACGACAATGTTCAGCGACCCGAATTCCATTTCATTGAGCAGTCCCGCGATGCGTTCCAGCCAAATCTGATCCACTTTTAACGGCTTCGCCATGATGCAGCCCTCCTATTCCCGATTAAGGTCCTGAACGTTTAAGCCAATGAATGGGGTTAGCCCTGATGCCGGCTTTTCCGCGTAAACCAGCTTTTGAGCAGCAGCGTAACGAGCGCCAGCAAAAGCAGCAGGGATGCTACGGCAAAGGACGCGGAAAACTGGTACTCGTTATACAAAATCTCCACGTGGAGGGGAAGCGTGTTGGTCTCGCCGCGAATATGTCCCGATACGACCGAAACCGCTCCAAACTCCCCCATCGCTCTGGCGTTGCACAATATAATGCCGTACAGGAGCCCCCATTTGATATTGGGCAGGGTGACTTTCCAGAAGATACGAAAGCCCCGGGCCCCCAGTGTAACGGCGGCCTCCTCTTCCTGCAGCCCCTGATCCTCCATCAGCGGAATCAGCTCCCGGGCCACAAACGGAAACGTCACGAACAGCGTGGCCAAAATAATCCCCGGCAGTGCGAAAATCACTTTTAAATCATGTTCCTGCAGCCATGGGCCAAACCAGCCGTGAGTCCCGTAAACGAGGACGTAAATGAGCCCTCCGATCACCGGGGACACGGCAAAGGGCAGATCGATCAACGTTACGAGCAACTGCTTCCCGCGAAAATGAAATTTGGTGATCGCCCAGGCCGCGGCCACCCCGAAGATCGTGTTCAGGGGAACGGTGATGACCGCCACCAACAGGGTTAGCCGCAAGGCGGAAAGAGCGGCAGGGTCGGTGATCGCCTCCATATAAACGCCGAAGCCCTTTTTCAAGGATTCGATCAACACCACGGCCAGCGGTAAAACGATCAGCCACAGCAGAACAAGGACAGCCAGCCCGATCAGGACCCATTTCATGGGGCCGGACGATCGGGTCACCGGGCTTCTTCCGGCGGACGCCTTCGTTGACGCGAGCGGTACGGAACCGGCCATGCGTTTAACCTCCTTTGTAGAGAAATCAATTAAAAGTGATGCACTAGTGCCCCATCAGACAACCTTGTTTTGTTTTTACATTGAATTTCTGCAGCATATCTGCAATTCCAGACCAACACCTTATCTTATTCGGCGGAGCCCGTTTTCCCTTTGAAAGCTAGGTTGGTGAATCGTGATAAGAGCCTTTTACGCACTGGCGTTGCATTAAACCTGACATGGTGCTGCCTATCCACAATCCCTCTTGCCGCCCACTATAATAGCGGCGTTTTGGGCACTAGCGATCGAGTATGAATTCCTGCAAAAGGTCAGGCTTTCCGGCTGGTACTAACGCCTGAGAGGAGTTTAACGGTTGTGTCAGCCGCTATTTAACGAAAAGTAGCCCTTTCGAAATTCTAACGGTCGTGAGCGCCGTTATTCTCCTGGATTCTCGCCTTAACAGCCTGTTTATGCGAAAATAAGCGCCGTGGCGACCGTTAGAATGGGAAATCGGCGTTTTCAGGACAAATAACGGCTGTGGCAACCGTTAACGTTAATTTTTGTCTTTCTTGCAAGGCTGCTCATGCGACGGCGGTCAGGGAAATGGGGCACGCCGGATCCAACTCGCCACACCGAGGCGACAAGTTTCAAAATAAGTAGCACCCTGTAAGGTTGCAATGCCAGTGCGTTTTGGGCCGTTATTTCGGCCCGGTTCGCTTTCGCGGGAAAAATAGCGGCCCAAAAGGGGCATATTGCTCTGGTGCGGGTCCCGAAATCAGGTTTCTGCCCGCTTTTCCCAAAAATAAGGCCCTAAAGGAACCCAAAAGGCCGCTATTGCAGCGACAGCGAGGGCTTTTCTCCCCATCCGTCCGCCGGCTTCATTCCTAGCGGGCGGTTTTACGCACCCTGCGTTGAAGGGTATTTATGAGCAGCATCAGTACAAACGAGATCAGCAGCAACAGCAGGGCTACGGCCGTAGCTCCCGCGTAATCGAACTGCTCCAGCTTGGACATGATCAAGAGCGGGGCGATTTCCGTCTTCATCGGCATGTTGCCGGATATAAAAACAACGGAGCCGTATTCGCCGATGCCGCGCGAAAAGGCAAGCGCAAATCCGGTCAGCAGGGGCGGCAGCAGCTCCGGCAGAACGACGGAGCGGAAGGTTCGCAGCCGGCTGGCGCCCAGCGTGGCCGCCGCTTCCTCCACCTCGGCATCGAGATCCTGCAGCACCGGTTGAACGGTTCGAACGACGAATGGTATGCCGATGAACATCAAGGCGAGCGTGATGCCGATCGGTGAAAAAGCCAGCCGGATTCCCAGCGGTTCGAACAGCGAGCCGATCCAGCCGTTCTGCGAATAGATCGCCGTAAGCGAGACCCCCGCTACCGCGGTAGGGAGAGCAAACGGCAGATCGATCATGGCGTCGAAAATCTTTTTTCCGGGAAAATCGTATCTGACCAAAACCCAGGCAAGCAGCAATCCCAGTACGGTGTCGATCAGTCCGGCCGCCGCGGCGGTCAGTAAACTGACCCTGTAAGATGCCAGCACGCGCGGATCGGTGGCCACCTCCCAAAATTTCCCCCAGGTCAGTCCCGTAGAGTTCAGCAGCAGTGCCGATAACGGAATGAGTACCACAAGACTCAGGTAGAGTACGCTGTAGCCCATCGAAAGTCCGAAGCCGGGCAGCACGCCGCGCTTGGTGGCGCCAGTTTGCATGAAATTTTCATCCTTTCTTCTCGCGTCCTCGGGTTTGACGTTCCCTTCCGGAACGCACCTCCGTCATCAACGGTCGGTTATTTGGCTAAGTATATTTGGGAGAAAATCCCCCCGTCACTGAAGTGCTTCTCTTGCGCCTCCGCCCAGCCTCCGAAGACTTCATCGATCGTGAATAGCTTGATCTCAGGAAACTGGTCGGCATATTTCGCCTTTACGCTGTCCAGCGTCGGGCGGTAATAGTTCTCCGCTGCGATCGTCTGCCCTTCCTCCGAATACAAGTACTTCAGGTAGGCCTCGGCCACCTCGCGCTTTCCGCGTTTGTCGACGTTTTTGTCCACGACCGCCACAGGCGGCTCCGCCAAAATACTTTCGGAAGGGTAAACGATATCGAATTTGTCGGGGCCGAGTTCTTTTACGGATAACCAGGCCTCATTCTCCCAGGCCAGCAGGACATCGCCGAGTCCCCGCTCGACGAAAGTCGTCGTTGAACCGCGTGCCCCGCTATCCAAAACCTTGACATGCTCATACAACTGCTTCACGAACTCCTGGGCTTTCGCCTCGTCGTTGTTGTTTTGATGCAGCGCATAGCCCCAAGCCGCCAAGTAGTTCCATCTTGCTCCGCCGGAAGTTTGCGGGTTCGGGGTGACGACCTCCACGCCCTCCTTGATCAGATCGTTCCAGTCCTGGATACCCTTCGGGTTTCCTTTGCGGACGAGGAACACGATCGTGGATGTATACGGCGCGCTGTTCTTGTCGTACTCCTTCTGCCAGCCTTCATCGATCAGGCCGCTCTTCTGAATGGCATCGATATCGTAGCCGAGGGCCAAAGTTACAACGTCGGCTTCAAGACCGTCGATCACCGCGCGGCTTTGCTTGCCGGACCCGCCATGAGACTGCTTGATTTCCACCTTCTGCCCCTTCTCTTTCTCCCAGTGGGCGGCAAAGGCTTTATTAAAGCTCTCATACAGCTCGCGGGTAGGGTCGTAGGATACGTTCAAGAGCTCCAAGGTCTCCCCCGCTCCACCGCTCGTTTTCTCCCCGGAATCCGAACCGCAGGCCCCGAGAAATACCGACATCGCCAACACCAAACTCAACAGAACACCCTTTGTCTTCGCCTTGCTCATCGGATCACTCCTCCCCTTTATTTCCGTCCTTCGTCTGCCGGGCAACCCCTCTTTTTCGGCAAAAAAAGCGGAGAAACGCTCCCGCCGTTTAGGTCCGACCGAGCCGCTACTCGTGTCTGCCTTGGCAAGTAGAGCGTTCCTCCGTCCGTACGGCGAGAACCATTTTTAATTATTCCTACCTGTTTAGTATGTTATGGTGCTATTTTAAATGCCCCGGGGTTCGGTTGTCAAACCTTTTTTTGAAGATCGCCCATACCATAATGTACTCAGAATGGGAATTTCTGTCCCTGTCCAAATGCGAAAAACCTGGGGCAATGCCCCAGGTTTTTTTCTTCGTCTGTGTTTATGCTCTTCCGTTTCCGTGCATTACGATCGAACCGGCTCGATGCAGGAAGGCTGCTTGATCTTCAGTTCCCGTCCTGTCGACTTCAGGCTCCCCGTATCCGAATTTCTGCGAAACAGGACCACGTTGTCCGAATATTGATTGGCCACCAGCGCATAGTTTTCCAGAATCGCGAAATTGCGCGGCCACTTGCCTCCGGTCTCCGTCCACTCCAGCGCCTCCAGCATTCCGGTGTCCGGATGGACCGCAAATTTGACGATGCTGTCATGGCCGCGGTTGGAGCCGTACAGATAGCGGCCGTCCGGAGAGAGGTGCACATCGGCGGGATAGTTCTCACCGCCAAACCCTTCAGGCAGCGTGGAAACATGCTGCAAAATCTGCAAATGCCCCTGAACCGGATTATACGCATAAACCGTGAGCGTATTGTTCAATTCATTGATGCCGTACGCGTGAACACCGTTCGGGTGAAACGCAAAATGGCGCGGACCGGAGCCCGGCGGCAGCTTGATCTCCCCTTCGGTGGAGAGCTTTCCGTTTTCCACGCGGTAATACACTACCTGATCGAGCCCCAGGTCGGATACATAAACATAATCGCCCGTGGCACTGGGTACCGCACTATGCGCATGCGCTGCTTCCTGCCGGTCCTGGCGGAATCCCTGGCCCACGTGCTGCACAAGCGCGGTCAACTCCCCCACGGCTCCGCGTTCATCCAGCGCATAACGGTTCACATGCCCGCTGGAATAATTGGCCGCGAGCAAGCCGCCGTCCGATGAGAGAGACAAGTGACAAGGGTCCGCCCCTTCCGTCGGCGCCGAATTCAATTGTTCCAGCCCGCCTTCCGTCCGGACGGCATAGCTGACCACGGCTCCCTGCGCCTGTTCGCTTACCGCGTACAGCCGCGTCCCTTCCGGATTCAATACGAGAAATGACGGATTCCGGATTCCCGAGGTGCTCTCAATCCACCGCAATTCTTCCGTCTCCGCGTTCAAGCCGGCAAGGTGAATCCCCGGCTCCGATTCAGCAGCATAAGACCCCAAATAAAAAAGCAGCTCAGTTTTCTTTGAGTTCCCAACATTCATGCTCTCTTTTCGCTCCTCTCTCGATTCGATCGCCGGCTTCCTCCGGGCTGCTCCGGTTCAAGAGCCGATGCACCTCGGATAACGCGATCCCGTTAAAATAGGACTCCAAGCAATCCTCGCCGCGGTTAAAAATAAGCTCCATCGCGGAATGAATATTGGAGGATACCTGACAGGGCGACTTTTCGTTGCCCGAACACCAGCCCGGCTGCAATGAGCCGCGTGCAAACAACCGGTATAAATCGCCAAGCGTAATCTCTTCCAGCGTCTTGTTCAGCTGGTAGCCGCCGCGAGCCCCCTCCTTGGTAGCCACGAGCCCTTGCTTGCGCAGCAAGCTCAGCACTTTCCGGACCCGTGCGGGGTGAGTGGATACACTGCAGGCAATCTGTTCGCTGTTGGCCATCTTGTCTTCCTTGGTGTAAAGAAACAGAAGGCAATGGACGGCGATGGTAAATTCGCTGTTCATATTTTTTCCCCCTCCCTAGGCAAATTTGAAACATGAACGGTGAATAAAGGGGCAGCGGATTTTTTGCACCGGCGGGAGTATGGTATAATGTTCTGGCTTAACTAGAACGGAAAGGAACTTCATATGATGAACATTTTCAGTTCTGCTTATATGCATTTGGTCTTAACGATCGGCGCCGCCCTGATGGCGGTCTCCGTCCTGATCATTCGCCTGAAGGCCAGCCGAAAACCCGTGACGGTCAAAAAGATCGTCATCCCGCCGCTCGGCATGACCACAGGCTTCGCTATGTTTGTCGCCCCGGAGATGCGCATCCCTCTTTCGTGGGCGTTCATCGCCTTCGCCGTAGGATGGTTTGTGTTCTCCTATCCGCTGAACCGGACGACCCGCTTTGAAGTCATCGGCGGCGAAGTGTATGCCCAGCGCTCTCCCGGATTCGCGTATATTCTTATTGGCCTGCTGGTGCTGCGCCTCGCCTTGCACGAAGTGGTCGAGCAGTATATTTCCGTATTGCAGACAGGCTCCGTCTTCTTCATTCTCGCTTACGGAATGATTCTGCGCTGGCGTTTATTCATGCTGAAGAAATACCGGGATATCACCGGAACTCCCCGGCAAGCTTAACTTCCCACGCTCAGCGCCTCGCCGATCTCCCGGGACCACCCTTTGACGATGCTGCGGTTTCTCCCCTCATCTTTTGCCTCGTAGAGGCATTGATCGGCTAAGTAAATCAGTTCGTCCTGATCGATGCCTTGAAACGGGGCAAGACAGTGACCGCCGATGCTGATCGTCACCCTCCCGCCCGCGGGTAATCCGGCATGACCGATCTCCAGCCGTTCCACAGCGTTCCTGATCCGCTCCGCCACGGCAAACGTCCCCTGGACATCGAGGCCGGATAGCAACACCGCGAATTCCTCGCCTCCGTACCTTGCGGCAAATCCAAAATAAGGCTTCACTTCCGCCGAAATCGTCCGGGCGATCTTCTTCAACACCTGGTCCCCGCCCAAATGTCCATAGTGGTCGTTATAGGCTTTGAAGCAGTCCACATCAAGGATGAGCAGCGAAAGCGGCGTCTGCCGCTCCTCGGGAAACACCAGCTCCCAGGAAATGATTTCGTCCAGTCTCCGGCGATTCGGAATCTCCGTCAAGCCGTCAAGGCTCGACAGCCGGAACAATTCCTCATTCGCTCTTTCCAGTTGCCTCCCGGATTCGAGCAATTGCTTATGCTGGTCCGAGAGACGGACGAACAGCCTGTTGACCTCGCTTACAACCGAGCAGAGGACGACCGTCGCCGAAATCACCGAATTGATCCGGGCCAAATACCATCCCAATGTGTACCGGGTTCCGGCGAATACGGTGAGAAGAATGTCGAGGAACAACGCCAGCAGGGCAATGGCAATCCAGAGGTGCAGTACGCTTCTTGTCCGAAAACGCAAAATCACCAGCACCAGAACAAGTAAATTCAGCCCTCCCAAAACAGGACCGATCCCCGAATCCACAATATGCCTGTAGCTTCCGAAATCGATAATGCGGGGCATCAAATCGGCTCCTTCGGTAGCGAGCTGGAACGACAGGCATACCGATAGCAATGTCAAAAACAGCCCTAGCGCCGTATAAAAGGAAATGTCCGTTTTCGACTCCAGCGGCTGCGGATATCGAACCCCTACAAATAAATATATCAAAATTCCGACCGGAAAGCCTCCATGCCAAAAAATCCATAGCCAGCCTGCCGATTGGTTATTCGCGCCAAGCATCCCCTCCTCCGAAAACACGCCGGGAAAGGTTAATATATGCAGTGCGGTAATTAATCCGGTAAATAGATAGGTGCAGGAAATGACGAGAAGGGACGGTACGCCGGAGGCCCGAAATTGGCTGAATAGAATGAACGCGGTCAGCAGATCCCCGAAGATGAACCAGGAAATCAGGATCGGCAAAAAGGGTTCGAAAGAAGGAAGGATCATCGTACCGAACGGAAGAGCTGTCAAGGACATCACGGAAATCAAAGATGCCAGCAGCAGGGCAAGCCTCCGCTGATTTCGGTTGGAGGGAATGTCCGTTATCTGGGATCCCACTTTAAAATCGCTATGCATGGGAAGACCCCCTCCTCTAGATGCAAGTTCTTTGTTGTCTATAATAGTTCCAAGATAGTAGATTTTGTGAACACTTGCAATCTTTTTTCTCCAAATCGCCGCAAACGGGTCAAAATAACCGAAACAGGCTGTCCGCGCGGGATTAATCAACGCGCGAACAGCCCTGCATATTTTGGGTCTACCCTGTTACATTTGCCTCCGCCGGCCGAAGAATCGAGGAGCCAATGGCAAGCAGGATCAGGGCCATCAGGCCTAAAATCAGGAGCGGTAATGTGATGGTGCCCAGCCCCCCTCCCGCCGAAAGTTTCTCCACCGCCTCGATGGCCCATTTTTGCGGCACGAAATTCGCGGCTTTTTGCATGAATTCCGGCATATAGGAGATCGGCCAAAAACATCCCCCGAGCATGCAGGTCGGCGTGATGATCAGGCTGTTCAGCATCCCGACATTTTGCGGATTCCGCATTATTCCCGCCACCGCGCTGGCAATGCCCATCGCTACGAGCATAAAGGCGGCCAGCACGATGAAATGAAGCAGCATAGGCACATCATAATCATATTTCAGCACATAGCCGCTGAAGATCAAAACAAGGGCAATTTGCGAAATACCGACGGTGAAACTGCCCAGAAAATGACCCAGTGTGATTTCCCAGGCTCTGACCGGTGCGCTGTACATCCTGGCCATGGTCCGGCGGCGGCGTTCCTCCAGGATCTTGCCGACGGTGCTGCCGACCAGACTCATCAGAAACATCAGCGTAAAGCCGGTGACCACATTCAAACCGGGCTTGGGATACAACTGCAGGTCGGTCTTGTCGGGACTGACGGCATGTTTTCTCGTCTGGTCCAAAACGGCTCCAAAGACGTCCGGTTGTGACGCAGACACCAGTCCGGCCATGGCCGCCGCTCCCCGCGCCAGTTCCTCCAAAGTCAACCGGAGCGTGTATGTCCCCTCGCTCATTTTTAATTCATACATGGGCAATTTCGGTTTCTGCCCGGCCAAAAGGAGATCCGTAAAGCCGGATGGGATCATAAAGCCCGCCTCCGCCCGATTTTCGGTAACCTCTTCCCGCAAAGCATCTTCGCTCCCCACTTCCTTCAGCGAATAATTTGGCTTCGCGGCCAACTCCTCCAGCAAATACGCTCCGGCTTTACCGGTGTCTTGATTCACATATACGATTTGAACGCCGAGGGGCCGCTCTTGTCCGAGCAAGGCAACAGCCAGGGAAATAACGATGCAGGGCAGAAGGATATGCATGATCATTCCCTTTTTGGTCCCGACGGTCTGCCTGATCATATTCCAGGCTATGGTCAAACTATTCATGGTAACCCGCCTTCCGGTACGTAATTATGCCGATCAGCATCAGGACGCCGCCGAAGATGCCGAGCATCAGGATATGATGCCCTATAATCGCCGGGTCGGCTCCCAGCATAATACGGAGCAAACCCTGCATCGCCCAATGGTTGACCGTAAAGTCTTCGAGCCTTTGAATCAGATCCACCGGAATCGGCTGAAAACCCCCGCTCAAAAACGTCATCAGAATCGCGACCACTTGGACCAGCGTCCTGGCGGTCGCCCCCGACTTGCTCCAAAGAGATACGATCACAGCGAGCATCATGGAGCAAAGAATAACCAATCCGCAAATCGCCGCCAGATAGAACGGATGATTTCCCCACTCCACACCGTAGAGCCAGGAGGTACCGAGGATAATCACCGTCGCTTGAAGCGAGGTAACCAATCCGTTCCCGATGATTTTTCCTGCAAAAATCGGCAGCCCGCCGATCGGCATGGAGCCCAAACGGTACAACGTCCGATTGTCGATTTCGCTTCGCAAGCTTTCGTTGACCATGAGCCCGGAGTAAAGAAGAAACATGATCAGCATCGAGACGGCGTAATATTGAAAGGCGGAATAGGACTCCCCTTGTTCACTGAGCGGCGCCATCTCCACAAACGTTGGGTCCCCGGCCTGTTGAACCTGCCTCATCGCCGCCGTTACAGCTTCGGGTCCAAGCACGATCGCCGAAGCTTGCGTTCGGTTCACTTCATCCAGATAAGCGTCAAAAATCATTTCCGCGACATGATTCTTCAGTTGATCCTTCCCCAAAATATACTCCCATTTCGCCGCTTCCCCCCGGGTGACCTTCGCTTCAAAATCCCCCGGAATCACAACGGCAAAATCGCTATTCCCCGAACGAAGCGACGCTTCCGCCTCGGCGCGGTTCGCCGCTTTGTCGATACGCAAAGTTTCCTTGATTTCCGGATTGACCAGAAAGGCGTCCAGCCCCAAATCCGTGCCTCCTTCGGCCGCGGACCTCACCAGCTTGACGTTGACCTGCTCCAGGGTTTTATCCGATCCCGAATCGAACATCGGCGACAGGGCATTTCCCAAAATGAAGATCAGCAGCAAGGGAAGAAGAAACAAATTGAACAGCACAACCCTGGCGCGAATCAGTTTTCGAACTTCAAACGCGATTATCGTTAGTAATTTCATGCTAGTTGCCCCCTAGTCCCGCAGCTTGCGCCCGGTCAGGTTCAGGAACAGCGTCTCCAGCGTCGGTTGTTCGCAAACCACGGAATGAATCACGGCGTCATGCTTGGCGCAGATGTACAAAATATCCTGAAGATCGTTCTGCGATGAAAAAGTGTACAGTTCCAGTTCCTGCTCCTGGTGGAGCACACGCGTGATTCTGGGGTGCAACCGCAGTTCCGCAAGGACTTCTTCGCCGATGCCGGTCGCTTTCATCCTGATCTTCTCCTCGCCGGAGACGCGTTCTCTCAGCTCATTCTGCGTCCCGCAAGCAATCACATGCCCCTGATCCACAATGGCTACCCGGTCGCAAATCGCCGAGACCTCCTCCATGTAATGGCTCGTGTAAATGACGGTCGAGCCCATCCGGTTCAGTTCCCTGACCGAATCCAAAATATGATTTCGCGACTGCGGGTCAATCCCCACGGTCGGCTCATCCATAATAATCAGCTTGGGGCGGTGCATGATCGCGCAAGCGATATTAAGCCGCCGCTTCATGCCGCCGGAAAATGTCTTCGGCAGCTCCCTGGCCCGGTCTTCCAGACCGACGAAGGCCAGCGCCTCCGATATCCGCGCCTTTAACTCCCGGCCGCGCAGACCGTACAATCTGCCGAAGAAAGCTACGTTGTCGGCGGCGGGCATCGACTCGTAAAGCGCCAAATCTTGCGGCACCAGTCCGATTCTCCGTTTCACCTCAAGCGGTTTCTCCTTGACCGAGAAACCGTCGATACGGATATCCCCCTGATCCATCCGCAGCAAACCGACCATCATATTGATGGTTGTGCTTTTTCCCGCGCCGTTCGGACCCAGAAGCCCGAAAATCTCTCCCTCCTCGATCGTTAAGCTTAGATGGTCTACGGACAGCTTATCTCCATAACGCTTAATAGCGTCTTTCACCTCAACCAATGCCATGCGGCTCCCCTACCTTCCTGTGTCGTTGCCGTTTCTTGAGTATTATTCTATCAGCCCCCCTTTCCCCGCGAAGGTACGGATCGTCATGACCTGAGGGTGACGAAAGTCACCTCCTCATCAGATTCATGCCGGCCCGCCTCTCCTCAAAAACGGCTGTGCTATAATGAAGCCAGCGAAATCCGCAGGAATCCCGAAAGATAGGAATGGAACCGCATGCCAAAAAACTCCCTGTTCATCTTCATCCTCGGCTTCACCTTGATTCCTTGCTTCTTTCATATTTACTTGCTGCCCGAGGAAGGGGGCTACGGCAAGTACTTGCTGCAGGTTCTCATCTTGCTTAACCTGTTTGTGGCCTCCCGGTTTACCTCCCGGGTAACTCCGCTGACGGGGCTTTCCACCCTGCTGATTCTGTATGCGTCGTGGTTGGGTCATGTTTATGGCGGTATTATAAGCCTTGTCGCCGCTAGCCCGGTACTGCTGTACTTCCAATTGCCTCGCGCCGGATGGCGATATACGCTGGCGGGCTTGCACCTGCTGGCCTACAACTACGCCGTGAGAGGCCAATCCCTGGAATGGGCCGTGACGGGTAATTTGCTTCTGCTCGCCATGGCCGTTCTTCTGTCCCTCCTGCGGCACTCCGCCCTGACTAAGCAGCATGCCGATCTTCAATTTGATGATTTGCGAAAAAAACACTATGAACTGGACGAAGCGAGAAAACGCCTACTGCTCTTCACCAAGCAGGTCGAAGGAGCCGCGCAGACCGAGGAGCGCAACAGAATTTCCCGGGAGCTGCATGATGAGGTCGGTCATCGCCTGATCCGGGCCAAGATGATGATGGAAGCCGCCCTGCAGGTCATTCCCGGCAATCCGGAGAAAGGGATGAGCCTGCTGCTGCAAATCCGCGACCAGTTGGCCTCCGGACTCGATGAGATGAGAGCCGCGGTCCGCCGGATCAGGCCCGCCGGGGAAGCCGCAGGAATCCTTTCCTTGCGCCAAATGCTGGAGGAGATCGGCAGAGAAACCGGAGTCCGGACCCGGCTAACTCTGGAAGGAGATCCTTACTCCTTATATCCCAGCCAAGAGCTGATCCTGTACAAAAACGCCCGGGAGGCCATCACCAATGCGCTGAAACATGGACGGCCCGAAACGGTCGAAATCGTAATCACCTATGATGCCCGCGAAATCACCATGACAGTAAGCAACGACGGCGCCCTTCCCGGACGGATTCCGCCGCAATCCGGCGGCCTGGGCATGCGGGGGATGAAAGAGCGCTGCGCCTTGGCGGGCGGCAGTCTGGACATCGTTTTAGAACCGATGTTCACGGTAATTACGAAACTGCCGGTGGCGCAGCGGGCGGAAATGGTTTAGGGCACGGTACATATAGACACCGAAGAGAAGTTATCGTAAAAGGGGAGGACCGATATGGCCAACTTAACTTTATTCATTGTGGACGACGATCCTTTTATCCGGGAAAGCTTGACCCTGCTCATCGGCATGGATCCGGACATCGAAGTGATCGGTTCGGCGGGGAACGGAGCCGAAGCCGTCGAGCGGCTACGGAACGGCGGAACGGTTCCGGACGTGGTTTTGATGGATATCCGCATGCCGGAATGCAATGGAGTCGAAGGAACGAAAAGAATCAAGGCGCTCTTCCCGGACGTCGCGGTACTCATGCTGACGACCTTTGATGATGATGAATTCATTCTGGAGGCGCTTCGCAACGGAGCTAGCGGCTATCTGCTCAAAAACATTCCGCCCGACCGGATCATTCAGGGCATCAAAACCGTTCATGGCGGGAACATGCTGATCCATCCGGAAATCGCCAGGAAGCTCACCGGCCTGCTGCGCCCCACTCCCGCACCTCCCGCCGACGACAGGCTCCAACGTGCCGGTTTAACGGCGACCGAGCACAATGTGCTCCGCCTGATCGCCGACGGCCTGTCCAACAAGGAAATCGCCGGCCAGCTGTTTCTGAGCGAGGGAACGGTTAAAAATTATGTGACCGACATTCTCGGCAAGCTCGAAGTCCGGGATCGCACCCAGCTTGCAATCCTGTACTGGAAGGGCCGCAGCGGGGCTTAGCTGGCTACACCGCCCAGCCGAATCTCGGCCTACTAGGGCCGGATGAACAACGTGCCGCGCGCTGGCTCTAATGGACATCATAGACGCTATTTCGCGGGGATCCGCACTTTCGGAATTCTAACGGAAATATTAGCGCCTATTTGTCCAATTTCCCGCCGAAATGACCTCATTTTACTGAAATAGCGGCTGCTGCGTCCGTTAGAATCTGAAATCCCCCTTCATGGGCGAAATAGCGGCTATGGCTTCCGTTAGAAATTTTCGGCTCAGGCCTAAGCCGGGGCCTACCTTATTCACCTGCCCGGTTGGCTTCCAAAGGAGGCTAGCCGCCGGAAGCGCCCCTCTGCCCTGATCATGGCGGAAGCGGGCAGCCAGCGGACTCAAAAACGCAAAAGCCGCTCCCCCAAATCCGCGGGAGGCGGCTTTTATCGCATGCTATATCAGGTTGGAACGTAATTACCGGTCCACTTTCACGGCATTGGTGTTGATCAGCTGCGGGAGCATCTTCATCCCTTTCGCCATTTCCGAGGAGCACAACGGACATACCGGAACATAATTAAACGCAAAGTTATCCCTCATCCATCCGTTGCAATCCTCACTCACGCAAGACCATACCGGTGTGTTCTCCTCAGGAATTTCTTCAATCGTTTTTTTACGGTAGTTCATGGTTACCTCCTAGATATTAGTTTGGCTTCAGCGAGATCCCGGAACTTTTAAACTATATGCCGTTTGGGGAAAAATAAAAACTGCTCTTAACGCACGCGTTAAGAGCAGCCCATGCCTGCATTACAGTTTTACGACATTCTCGGCTTGCGGTCCGCGGTTGCCTTGAACAACGTTAAATTGTACACGTTGGCCTTCGTCAAGCGTTTTGAAGCCTTCGCCTGTGATCGCGCTGAAATGAACGAAAACATCGTTTCCGCCTTCAACTTCGATAAAGCCGAAGCCTTTTTCTGCGTTGAACCATTTTACTGTTCCAGTTTCCATGGTAAATTACCTCCTGTTTAAAGATTAACATGCTCCTTTTTTACATAAAAAAATTCACATATTGAAAAAAGTTCATTTTAAAAATTGACACCCTTTTCAATACGTGAATATCACTTCTTAAAACTTCAATTGATTTTATTATACTCTCACCCGAACCAAAAAGCAAATCAAAAAGAAAGCCTTTACCTAAACTGGACATAAACCGGGCCCGCGTCTATAATGACTATTGTAATCCGCAGTCTATAGTTCAGGGGAGCTGGAAAAAGGCCGGCTGAGATTGTATCCCGCAAGATACTGACCCTTAAACCTGATCTGGGTAATGCCAGCGTAGGAAGAATGCTTTAGCATGGGCTTATCGTCATTTGCCATGATACCTACGCGTCCCGATCCGGGGCGCTTTTTTTCTGCCTGTGGGAAAAATTGGGACGCCACCATTTCAGATAATTCGGAACTTCACACGAACGTGACTGCGGAAATTCAAAATCCATATAAAGGAGAGAATTTCTGTGAAGCAAAGAACATGGGCACTGCTTGCCGTATGCGCCCTCCTGCTGGCCCTGACGGCTTGCGGACAAAACGCCGGCAAAACCGCGAAGACCGGCTCGGCCGCATCTGGCCCGAACACGGCTGAAAAGCCGCGCGACGTCAAAATCGTGCTCGACTGGAGCCCGAACACGAACCATACCGGCCTTTACGTAGCCAAAGAGCAGGGCTACTACAAAGAGGAAGGGCTGAACGTGGATATCGTTCTGCCGGGGACCGGAGGCGCCGACGCCATGGTCGCGTCGGGGGAGGTCCCTTTCGGAGTGAGCGTGCAAGAGAACGTTACCCAAGGGCGAATCCAGGGCGTTCCGCTGGTCTCCATCGCCGCGGTCATCCAGCATAACACCTCGGGCTTTGCCGCGCCTGTCGATAAAGGGATTAAGACCCCTAAGGACTTTGAAGGCAAAACCTACGGCGGCTGGGGCTCCCCGGTGGAGGAAGCCGTCATGAAATCGATTATGGACCAAAGCGGCGCCGACGTCGGCAAGGTCAAGTTCGTCAACATGGGAGAAGCCGATTATTTTACCGCGGTCAAACGGGATATCGATTTCGCCTGGATCTTCTATGCCTGGACCGGCATTGAAGCCGAGCTGCGCGGCGAACCGCTGGATATGCAGTATGTGAAAGACTATTCGGAACAGCTGGATTACTACACCCCCGTGATCGTGACGAACGAGAAAACGATCTCGGATGATCCGGAGCTGGTCAAAGCCTTCATGCGCGCCACCTCCAAAGGCTACCGTTATGCGATCGAGCATCCGGAGGAATCCGCGGAAATGCTGCTGAAAGCCGTGCCGGACCTGGACAAGGATCTGGTTGTGGCCAGTCAAAAATGGCTGAGTCCGAAATACCAGGAGGATGCCGCCCGCTGGGGAGAACAAAAGAAAGAGGTTTGGCAAAATTACTCCGACTGGATGCAGAAATTCGGATTGCTCGAAAAACCGCTCGACACGGACAAGGCGTTTACGAACGAGTTTTTACCGGAATCTTAAAACAGGAAATCAGGAGCACCCAACCTATAAATAAAATAAACGGAGAGGATGAAATATGATGCCAAACGCATTGCTCAGCATTCAAATCATTCCCAAAACCCCCAACGGCGAGGATGTGATCCCTTACGTGGACCGCGCCATCGAGGTCATTCAGGCTTCCGGGGTCAAGTATCAGGTCAACCCGCTCGAAACGACCATGGAAGGCGAGCTGGATGAGCTGCTCTCGATCGTCAAGCAAATGAACGAGGCGGTTATCGATTTCGGGAGCACCGGCATTATTTCGCAGATCAAAATTTCCTATAATCCGAAAGGCGTCAGCATGGACAAGCTGACCGAGAAATATCGTCCATGAAGCTTCGCCGGCTCTGGAACAGCACATGGCCGCCCTTAGTGGCGGTCATCCTGTTTTTAGTCCTGTGGCAAATGGCGACCTCCCTGTTTCATATCGAAGAGTGGATCCTCCCGAGTCCGTCCGATATCGCCAGGGAGGCCGCCGCCAACTCGTCGGGACTGTGGGAGCATACGCGGGCCACGCTGGAACTCATGATTCTCGGCTTTGCGATAGGAACGGGAGTCGGTCTGCTGGTCGCTTTTGTGCTCCATTACGTCCCGTTTTTAAAATCATCGCTGTACCCGCTCATCATTCTCAGCCAGAATGTGCCCACCATCGCGCTGGCTCCATTACTTATGATCTGGTTCGGTTTCGGCATCCTGCCCAAAATTATCGTCATTACGCTCGTCTGCTTCTTTCCGGTCGCCGTGGCGGCGATGGACGGACTGACCCGAACCGACCGCGTGATGCTCGACTATATGCGGATGACGGGGGCGAGCCGGGGCGAAATTTTCCGCAAGCTGGAGATCCCTCATGCGGTCCCTTCCATGCTGTCCGGTATCAAAATAGCCGCCACTTACAGCGTCATGGGCGCGGTCATCGCCGAATGGGTCGGCGCCGAGAAAGGCATCGGCTATTATATGATGCTGCAGAAGGCTTCCTTCCGCACGGACCGGATTTTCGTGGCCATCGCCATTATCGTGGCCGTCAGCCTGGCCATGTTCACCCTCGTCGCCCTGCTGGAAAAATGGCTCGTGCGCTACAAGTCCGCGGGCGATGACAATTAGAAAGAGGTGCCAAACAAATGACGTACACGGAAAAATCGCCGCTCTCCCCGCCGCCCGCACTGGAGGTCCGGGAACTCACCCTCTCTTTTCGGGAGCGCCGGAAGAGCCTTCCCGTCCTTAACGGAGTATCCCTCTCCGTGGCCGAAGGAGAATTCGTCTCGATCATCGGCCCGTCGGGCTGCGGCAAAAGCACGCTGTTTCATGTCATCGGCGGGCTGCTGAAGCCCGACGCGGGAAGCGTGATGGCCGGCGGAACGGAAGTCACCGGGCAGCGGGGCCTGATCAGCTATGTGCCGCAAAAGCCAGCCCTCTTCCCTTGGCGGACTACGCTCGATAACGTCCTGCTGGCCCGGGAAATTTCGGGCGGCGCTGACAAGGAAGCCCTGGCCGAAGCCAAGGAATGGCTGGTCAAAGCAGGACTCGGCGGCTTTGAGAAAGCCTATCCGCACATGCTTTCGGGCGGCATGCAGCAGCGGGCCGCTTTTCTGCGCGGGCTGTTGGCTCCCCAGGAAGTGATGTGCCTGGACGAGCCCTTCAGTTCTCTGGATGAGCTGACTCGTACGGAGATGCAGCACTGGCTGCTTGATCTGTGGGAGACCCGGCGCCGCTCGGTCATCCTCATCACGCACAGTATCGAGGAGGCGCTGATGATGTCGGACACGATTTATTTGCTCTCCAATCGTCCGGCCCGGGTGCTTCACCGGATAGAGGTCCCTTTTCCCCGGCCTCGTCGGGAGGAGCTGACGGAGGATCCCGCCTTTTTGAGACTCAGGAAGGAAATTGGCATTCAAATGAGGGAAGAGCAACGCAAAAGGCCAAACTGACGGCGGTGTTCCTCCGGTCACTTTGGCCTTAAGCTATTATGTAAAATGCAATTAGAGCGAAAAGATGCTTAATGTTTCAATAGGGAGCTTGACAATGGCATGAACGACGTCCGGATCGAACTGAATATTGGCATACCGAATCAACTCCAGCCTGGCTTCGCTCACCTGGATGCTCCGCCGATACACCTTGTTGGAGGTCATTGAATCAAAAGCGTCGATCACCGCACAGATGCGGGCGCCCAAAGGAATTTCCTCGCCGCTTAATCCGTCGGGATACCCTTTGCCGTCCCACCTTTCATGGTGATGCCGAATGATCTTCACGATTTCCTTGGAAAACCCGGGATTGCTCTCCGCCATCCTGGCTCCGATAATCGGATGCTGTTTAATCAAAGCCCACTGGCTGCTGGTGAAGGGTTCTCTTTGCGTCAGGATTTCCCTGGGGATAACTGATTTTCCGATATCGTGAAGAAAACAGCCCCTTACCAGCTGTCTCTTCTCCTCATCACTCAATTCAAGAGGCTCCGCGATTTTCTCGGCCAGCATGGCTACCCTCGAAGAATGATAATAGACATGCGGGTGCTTATGAAGCAATATCCGCAGCCACATCGCGGCATCCGGTTCTTGGTCTAGCTTTAAGCGTTCAATATGTAGGTCTGAATCGTTCACCGGCTTACGCCTCCTAAAACTTGGAAGTCCTGACATGCATCATTAACATTATAGGTCAAAAGTTGCGAACTGACTAGGAATAAAGTGATAACATTCCTAAAAATAATATTTTTTCATAATTAACCGGCAATAAGGAGGAATTCGTGATGATGGATGCCCATATTCACTTGGATTTATATGAGAAGTCCGCCAGAGACGATCTGCTGCGGGAAGCGCAACAACGAGGGATCGACGGATTGGTCGGCGTCTCCATGCATCTGGATTCCTGCCGGAGCAACCTGGCTCTGTCGGACCAGTACCCCGGACTCATCCACCCCGCCTTCGGCTTTCATCCGGAGCAACCCCTTCCTTCGCCCGAAGCCGAAGCGAGGCTGGTCCAATGGATAGAAGCGCATGCCTCCCGAATGGTCGCGATCGGTGAAATCGGGCTGCCCTATTACACCCGGAAGGAAAAGGAAAAGCGCGGGGAAGCCTTTCCCCTGGAGCCGTATATTTCCCTGCTGGACCGGCTGCTTGGGCTCGCGAAGCGCCTCGATAAACCGGTCGTGCTCCATGCCGTTTATGAGGACGCCAAACTGGCGTGCGATCTCCTGGATCGGCACGGCATCGCCAAGGCGCACTTTCACTGGTTCAAGGGTGCCAAGCCCACCATTCGCCGGATGGCCGAACAGGGATACCTTATTTCTTTTACCCCCGACCTTTTGTACGAAGCCGAAATCGCCGAGTTGGCCCGCTACTATCCCCGGGACCTCGTGATGGCCGAAACCGATGGCCCTTGGCCATTTGAAGGTCCTTTTGTCGGACAGACCACGCGGCCGGACATGGTTAACGAGGTAGCGAAGGCTTGGGGCCGTCTGCTGGGACTCTCCTACGGGGAGGCCGCGGACAGGTTAACGGAGAACACCCGGGCTTTTTATCGGATATAAAAAGCAAAACCTGCGGAAGCGATGACTATTGACAATCGCTATTCCGCGTGAAATAATTCGATATATATCTAATTAGTTGAGCATCAAAAAAAGGAGGCCATCGCACATGCAGCTCGACCGTCTCGTTCAATTTCATAAAGCGGTAGGCGACGTGACGCGAATCCGGATCATCGCGCTTCTCAAGAACGGCCCGCTTCACGGGCAAGCTTTGGCGGGCAAGTTGGGGGTCTCGCCGCCCACGGTAACCCACCACATGACCAAATTGCGCGAAGCCGATCTAATTTACGAACGCCGGGATAAGAATACGATTTATTTTTATCTCAACGAAAAAAGCCTCGCTTTGCAGGCCCGGGCCATATTAACCGTCGGAGACGGGGGCGCCGACGAAAGCGGGGATCCGGGGGGTGACAAGACATTGGACCGCATGGCGGTGATTCGCAATTTTTTTACCAAAGACGGCCGTTTAAAGCATCTGCCCGCTCAGCAAAAGAAGAAGCGCATGGTGCTTGAGCATTTGATCCAGGGCTTGGAGCCGCACCGAAAATATGCCGAGAAGGAAATTAACGAATACATTCTAAAATTTCACGAGGACTTTGCCACGATTCGCCGGGAATTCATTATGCACCAGTATATGTACCGGGAAGACGGCATTTATGAGCTGAATCCGCCGGAACTGTGGGAGAAGCCCTGACAGGTGCCGATCGGGCGCGGGAATAGAGATGGATCATCGAGCGGGATATGCGGCTTGGAGCCTGCCTGCTCTCTTTTTTTGTTAACTAATTAGATTTTCATAAAATTAGATGTTAATAAAATCGATCAATTATGGAGGATAAACATCATTATGAACCCCTGGACCGTTCTGCGACAAGAAAAAGACTATGCAAGACTGTTCACGGCCGGAATCGTGAACGGCATGGGGGACCGCTTCAGCCAGGTTGCCGTGCTTGGCCTCTTGTTGACGCTGACCGGTTCGGGCCTTGCGATCGGCATCACCTTTGGCGTCAGACTTATCCCTTATTTGATGTTTGGGCCGCTCGGCGGCATGCTCGCCGACCGTTTCTCCAATAAGCGGGTGATGATCGCCACGGACCTGATTCGGGCTGTCTTTGCGCTGACGCCGCTGCTGGTCCGCGAGGCCGCGGACGTATGGTTGATCTACGCAAGCTCCTTTCTATTGTCCGCAGGGGAAGCCGTCTACGCCCCGGCCCGCATGTCGGCGATCCCCCGCCTGGTTCGGAAGGATCGTCTGCTTCAGGTTAACAGCCTCGAAGAGGTCATGACCGGCCTCGTGCTGATCGGAGGCTCGGTCAGCGGCGGCTTCGTGGCCGCTAAATTCGGCATGGAGGTCCCCTTCCTCCTCAACGCGTTGTCCTTCCTGGCCGCCGCCCTGCTGCTTGCCCGGCTGCCGCGGCTCAGCGGCTCCTCGCCGGACAGCGGCTGCGCCCACGGCCCGGGTCAGGCCGCCGCAGACGAGAGCGCTGACGGCTTCGCCGCGCCAGCTTCGGCTTCGGCCCCGGCCGCCGCCTCGCCAACCGTCGCCGCCTTCCGCGGGCTGCTCGCCCGCTCGCCCTTCCTCCGGCTGATGCTGATCATTTTTGCGGTCTGGCCGGTCGGAGACGGCATCTTCAATATTTTGCTCAGCGTCTATGCGGTGGAAGTGTTTCACATGGGCGATCTCGGGATCGGGCTGCTGTACGGAGCGCTCGGTGCCGGGCTGGTCGCCGGATCCGCGCTGACGGGCCGATTTGCCCGGCGGATCAAGGCCGCCGCAGTCCTGACCCTGCTGCTGGAAGGGATATGCCATATATTGATCAGCCAAAGCGGATCGTTTGGTCTGCTGATGGTTCTGCTGGCGGGAACGGCGATATGCTCAGGAATCGGGAACGCCTGCAACCAGACGATCCTGATGACGCTCGTACCCGATAAAATTCGAGGGAGATTTATGGGGATGCTGGCCACGCTGCAAAATACGATCATGGGGGTGGCGATGCTTCTCGGCGGTTTTTTGCTGGATGTCCTGTCCCCCCGTATGCTCGGCCTGATAGGAGGGGGGCTGCTTACGGTCACTGGAGCTATATTCGCCGCCGTGTACAGCGCCTCCCGTACGCTCCGCGCCACTCCCGTCTCCGCCGACAGGACGGGGGATACCGGAGCGTCCGGACATTAGCGGGCTTCTTCCATTTCTTTGACGCCAGGCAGATGAATAGGGGCCCTTTGCGGCGCTATTTTGTCGAATTCAGCTGAACGATGTGAAATAGCGGCTTATTGAGGTCTTATTTGGGAAAAAAGCGGGCCAACCCCTGACTTCGGGGCCCGCAGCAGTCCAATAAGGGCTTTTTTCACCGCTATTGTCCCCCCGGAAGCGAATCGGGCCGAAATAGCACCCCAAAAGGCCGCTAATGCGGTGGGCGGCTAGGGAAATAGCAGGGCTGTTGCAAAGCAAAGGGATTATGACTTTACTTCAGTCCAAAGCCGCGCCGCCGCAAAAACTCCCGCATATGAAGCCGGGCCGGCTGCGCGAGCTTCTCCGCCATCAATACGGACCAAGGGGTGTCCTTCATACCGCCGGTCCGGTCCCGCAAATACTTCACCATCGTCTCATCGTAGGCTTTCACCCCTGCTTCCGAGCGTTCGGCGTCATAGCCGTTCCAGTGCAAGACCGCCTCCAGCGGCAGGCGGGGCCGGAGGCCCGGCTCCTGGTCCGAATAGCCGACGCACATGCCGAATACGGGGTAGATCAGTTCCGGCAGCCCCAGCAGTTCGGCCACCTCCTCACTCCGGTTGCGGATGCCGCCGATGTACACGATGCCGAGCCCCAGCGATTCCGCGGCGACCGCCCCGTTCTGCGCCGCCAAGGCCGCATCGACCGTCGCTACGATGAAATTTTCCACCGCGCCCTCATAGGTCTCGGTTCCCGCCGGAAGATGGCGTTCCGCCGCCGATTTCAACCGGGAAAGATCCGCGCACCAAACCAAAAATACCGGGCACTCCGCAATGTAGGTCTGGCTGCCGCACAGTTCCGCCAGCTTGTCCTTCCTGTCTTCCTCGGTGACAGCGATGACGCTGTAAGCCTGGACGTTGCTGGAACTGGACGCCATCTGCGCCGCGGCGACGATCTCCTCCACTTGTTCCCGGCCGACCGGACGGTCGCTGTATTTTCGGATCGAACGATGATTCTTCAGCAGATTAATCACTTCATTCATTCGCTTTCACTCCCAATCCCAACATAATAAATCAAGGTCAAAAATTCATACTGCCCCGATGAATTCCATTATGATTTTATATCTTCTCTGCAAACGTGTATATTATCCTTATTAAAAACCGGCCGTTCATTAACTTTTTAAGCTAATGAACGGGCCGCTTGCCGTCTTTTATAATTTGACTCTTTGAAGTCTTAAGGCATTTAACACAACGGAAACCGAACTCAGTGCCATAGCCGCCCCGGCTAGCCATGGAGCCAAGAACCCAAGCGCCGCAACGGGAATTCCAATGACGTTATAGGCTAACGCCCAGAACAAATTCTGTTTGATGTTCGACATCGTCTTTTTGCTCATAAATATGGCGTCCGGAATGCTGTTCAAGTCTCCTCTCATGAGCGTTACATCCGCAGCTTCCATAGCCACATCCGTACCGGTCCCTATCGCCATACCGATGTCCGCCGTAGCTAAGGCGGGCGCATCATTAATGCCGTCTCCGACCATCGCTACTTTCTTCCCGGACTCCTGAAGCTTTTTCACCTCGGCAGCCTTGCCCTCCGGCAGAACCTCCGCCAACACCTTATCGATTCCCGCCTGAGCCGCAATGGCCTTCGCGGTCCGTTCATTATCGCCGGTAATCATGATGACATCAATACCAAGATCTTTTAAGCGTTTCACCGCTTCTTTGGAAGTCTCTTTTATCGTATCGGCCACGGCGACCATGCCGGCATATTGACCCTCTATGGCGACGAGCATCGCTGTCTTTCCCGTCTCCTCCAATCGATTCATCTTGCCGAATGCGCTGTCTGCCTGGATACCGTACTTCTGCATCAGCCTGCGGGTCCCGATATGCAATTCGAGTCCGTCGACCATCGCGCGAATCCCATAGCCCGTAATCGCCTCAAATTGCTCCGATGGCGGCAGCTCGATCCCTTTTTCCTGAATCCCCGCAACAATGGCTTCGGCCAGAGGATGCTCGGAGTTTTTTTCCGCCGCGCCAATAAGCCGCAAGAACGCCCGCTCATCCATCCCATTTTCAGCGATAACATCGGTCAGTTCGGGTTTTCCTTTGGTTACGGTCCCTGTTTTATCCAAAACGATCGCCTCAATCCGATGCGTGGCCTCCAGATGCTCGCCGCCTTTGAAGAGTACCCCAAGTTCGGCGGCGCGGCCGGAACCGGCCATAATCGAGGTTGGGGTTGCCAAGCCAAGGGCACACGGGCAGGCGATAACCAAGACGGCAATAGCTTTTTCGAGCGCACTGGCGAAGCTTCCCGGTTCCACCACAAAATACCAAACAAGGAAGGTTACAATGGCAATTCCCACGACAATCGGGACAAAAATCCCTGAAATGATATCGGCAATCCGTTGAATCGGGGCTTTAGAGCCTTGGGCCTCTTCCACCACTTTAATGATTTGCGCAAGCGCTGTTTCTTTGCCCACCTTGGTTGCCTGAATTTGCAGCATCCCATTTTTATTGATCGTCGCGCCAATCACCTTATCCCCCGCGCGCTTCTCAACCGGAATACTCTCCCCGGTCAACATGGACTCATCCACGGATGAAGTACCGTGAACGACCTCGCCGTCGACAGGGATCTTCTCTCCCGGCTTCACTACAACAACATCGCCGGCCAAAACCTGTTCAACCGGCACGACCATCTCTTGACCCGCTCTAATGACCGTGGCGGATTTGGCTTGCAGTCCCATTAGGGTCTTGATGGCTTCCGAGGATCTGCCCTTGGCAAGTGCTTCAAAAAGCTTGCCCAGCAAAATTAATGTAATCAAAACGGCGCTCGTTTCATAGTAAAGGTCGACCTGGTGATGTCCATGCGCGTTTATCGTTTCGATCGTCTGGTAAAGACTGTAGAAATAGGCGGCCGAAGTCCCCAATGCAACCAATACATCCATGTTCGCGCTGCCGTTTCTGAGCGCCTTGTAGGCTCCAATGTAGAATTGACTGCCGATGATAAACTGGACCGGCGTAGCTAGAGCAAGTTGGAACCACGGATTCATGAACAGGTCCGGAAGCCAGATGAACGAAGTGAATGAAAAGTGGCTGACCATAGCCCAGAGCAGCGGAAAAGACAGAAGAGCCGAAACCAGCAATTTGAGTTTCTGGCGTTTGATTTCTTTCTGCCGGTGATCCCCGGCTTCCTTCTTCTCACCTTTTAGCGCCGCTTTATAGCCGATCTTTTCAACCTTCTGAATCATGTCGGTTGGGGTGACCTCCGCCGGATTATATTCGACATGCGCCGTCTCCAGGGCCAGATTCACCGTCGCTTTCGTCACGCCCGGCAATTTGTTCAGTCCTTTTTCGATTCGCGCCGCGCAGGCGGCACAGGTCATGCCCGTT
The DNA here is from genome assembly GCF_036864765.1 of Paenibacillus sanfengchensis. Lineage (NCBI taxonomy): Bacteria > Bacillati > Bacillota > Bacilli > Caryophanales > Paenibacillaceae > Paenibacillus > Paenibacillus sanfengchensis. The sequence continues at coordinate 216,709 of NZ_JBAGJC010000006.1, forward strand.
ATTTGAAAATCCGCGGACTCCCCGACCGTGCCATAGCCTAACGCCTGAATCTTCTGTTCCATTTGTGACGGATCGGTTTTGCTTGGATCAAAAGTAATCGCCGCTTGTTCGAGCGCAAAATTTACTGTGGCTTGAGAAACTCCCTCCAGCTTGCTCAGCCCCTTTTCGATCCGATTGGCGCACGCGGCACAGGTCATGCCTGTAATCTGTAAGGTGGTTTGTTGTTGTTTTGAACCTTCACCGCTACTCATATCAAACTCCCCTTCGCATAATACCCCCGAGGGGTATAAAGGATTTGTCTCCATCATATTATACCCCCCCTGTGTATGTCAACAGATAAATTATTAATCATCCCCAGCACTTTTTCAAAGGAGCGATATCGCCATCGGAAAAAGAAAGCACCTGTCTCCGAATGAGAAAAAGCTGCCTGATTCCTTTTAGTATGCCCGCCCCCTAACCTATATAGGTTGAACTAAAGAATTGGCGTTGGGCAAGGATATGAAATGGTGCCCACCACCGTCGGAGTCTACATTATTAACGGGAAAATCTCCCGTTAATGTACCGCTCTTGGCTCTTCGATCGGATTTAGCTGGAAAAGCTCCATCTATTTCGCGGCCCTATTGCCGATATACACAATTTCAGGCGAATTAGCGGGAGTTTTTCCGGGTAATTGGTCTAAGCAGCCGCATACGCAGCAAATTAACGGGAGGAATTCCCTTTAATTCGAAACAAAGAACCCTTTCCCCCGCTATCTAGTGCCCCATCGGACAGCGTAGTGGGGGAAAATGAGAATCCGCTGCTTCAACTATGATTTGGAGTGAGGTGCTCGATAATTAAGTAGTCTCACGCCCACAGACATCCAAATCCGTATCAAGCCCACGGCTAGACTATCAAGGTACCTAGCGCACTTCCAACTCCAAAAGATGCAAATCTGCAGGTATTTCTAGCGATTTTAGAGAAACGGGCCTATTTCGTCGAAAATTCCTGCAGAATTGCAGGAATCCTCAAATTTTTGTTCCGAACAGGAAAAATCCTGCAGATATGCAGGAATTCTATGCTACTCAAGGCTCAAGGTTGTCTGACGGGGCACTAGTATGCAAATCAATAGTTCAAACTATATAGAAGTTAGAAGCCCGAGCAGTAAATATATCGCCATACCCCACACCACCAGGGCCGAAACCTGATTGATCCGCTTAAGCAGCGTGCCGTTTCCGTCCAGCCCGCCAACGAGGCGGCCGGCCAGGGCCAGGCCGACAAACCAAAGCCAGGATACCAGGATCGCCGCCAAGGCAAAAACCGCTTTCCCTCCCCCCTCATAGCTTAGGGAACTGGTTCCGATCACGCCGATCGTATCGAGAATCGCATGCGGATTCAGCAGGGACACCGACATGGCGAACAACACCTGCTGCTTGGCGGGCAGGCCCTTGCTCCCTTCCGGGTTCCCCGAAGGAGAGCTTCTCCAAATCGACCAGCCCATGTATAACATAAAGCAGGCCCCACCGATGAAAAGAATAACTTTTAACCACTCCAGCGTGAGGACAATCAGGGATACCCCGAGGACCGCCAGCAGAATCAGCATCGTATCGCATACCGAAGCGGTAATGACCGCGGGAAGCGCCCGCGTCCACCTTTTTCCGGATGCCCCTTGATTAAATATGAATACGTTTTGAACCCCCAGCGGCAAAATCAGGCCGAGAGCAAGAACAAAACCGTGAATGAACGCCGTCAACATCGCCTCTCTCTTCCCTTCTCTCTTTGATGGTCATTCCTCCCGGGATCATAGACCCCTTGGTTATTGTAACCGCCCGGCGATGATCTGGCTCCATCCATTTGGATGGATGTTGAACCAACCAAACTGTATAATGAAGAAAACTGTCGTGTCTTCTTCATAAAAGGAGCTGATCTATGTGGAGCCTACTTCCTGGCAGCCGAACCGCCGCTCCGGGATTCCGCTGCACACGCAAATCTTCGAATATCTCCGCGACAAAATCGCAGGCGGCGAATGGCCGGTCGGGATGCGGATCCCGTCCCAGCGCGAGCTGGCCGCCCGCTTCGGCGTCAACCGCAGCACCGTGGTCGCCGCGATGGACGAGCTTGCCGCCGCCGGCATGGTCGAGACGGGACGCGGCGGCGGAACGCGCGTCGCGAACCGGACGTGGGGCGTGCTGACCTCCGCCCCGCCGCCGGACTGGAATTCCTACGTCAGTGCGGGAATTCACCGTCCCAACCTGCCGGCCGTGCAGGAAATCAACCGGGCGGAATTCCGCCCGGGCATGCTCCGCCTCGGCACCGGCGAGCTGGCGCCGGAGCTGCTGCCGAGGCCGGAGATGGGCCGCCTCCTCAAGCGGATGGCGGACCGCGTCCCCGAGCTCGGCTACGGCGAGCCGAAGGGCGACCCCGGGCTGCGCGAAATCCTTGCCGCCCGCTTAAAAAACCAGGGCCTGGCCATCTCCCCGGAATCGATCCTGATCGTTTCCGGCGCGCTCCAGGCCCTGCAGCTGATTTCGGTCGGCCTTTTGCGGCGCGGATCGGTAATCCTGCTCGAACGGCCGTCCTATTTATACTCCGTGCCCGTGTTCCAATCGGCCGGCATGAGGCTGCAGGGCGTGCCGATGGACGACCAGGGGCTTCGCCCCGAACTGGTCGCTCCTTACGCCCGGCAGTATGGCGGCTCGCTGCTCTATACGATTCCCACGTTCCATAATCCGACGGGGACCGTGATGAGCGAGCCCCGCCGCGCCCGGCTGCTGGAAGCCTGCCAGGCGGCGGGCCTGCCGGTGCTGGAGGATGACGTCTACCGGGATCTGTGGCTGGACGAGCCGCCCCCGGCTCCGCTGAAAGCCGGGGATTCAAGCGGCAGCGTCCTTTACCTCGGCAGCCTGTCGAAGACGCTCAGCCCCGGCCTGCGCATCGGCTGGATCGCCGGGCCCCAGCCGGTCATTGAGCGCCTGGCCGACATCAAAATGCAGAGCGACTACGGCTCCAGCGCCTTCTCCCAGCGGATGGCGGCGGAGTGGCTGTCCAGCGGCATCTACGACGAACACCTCGACCGCCTGCGCAGCGCCCTGCGCTTCCGCAGACAAATCGCCGCCGAGGCGTTGGACCGGCATTTTGCCGGGCTGGCCGACTGGAACGTGCCCGCCGGCGGCTTCTATATTTGGCTGCGCCTAAAACAAGCGGCGGCCCCGCGCAAGCTGTTCGATGCGGCTTTAAAGCAGGGCATACTCATAAACCCCGGACATCTGTATGACCGGGAAGCCGGCAACTGCCTAAGACTCTCCTACTCGTACGCCTCCTTGGATGAACTGGAGAGCGGCATCGCCCGCCTTGCCGGCATCGTGGCCAAGTTATAGGCTTGGAGGCTGACGCAAAAGCAACTTCTCCCCCTCTCCAAGCGTCTATCCTAAAAAGGAGGGATCCGACAGTGACCCTAAATCGTGCAAGAGCGGCCGTCTGCCTGTTGGGATTGTTTTTTGCGCTGACCGGCTGCGGTGGCGATAAACCCGCCGAACCCGCGGTCCAGGCTCCGCCATTGGCAGGTGAATCGGATAGAACGCATCAGCCGAAGGCGGAAGAAACCGCTGGCGGGACGAAACCGGCCACAGCCGCCGTTCCCGACGGCGATCAGGACACGCACAGATCGGCCGGTGAACTCTATCGCCTTGCTTTTGAAGCGATGTTTTCCATGGACGAGGCGCTTAATTCGGAAATGAAGTACATCGCCCTCGATCTGAGCGACCTCCCGCAATTAACCGATGCGGACAGAGAGCACCTCCTTTCATCGTTTGCCTTCGGGGATGTGGACGTCCGGGACGCCACAATGGAGGAACTCAAAAAAGAAGAGCCCGAGTTCAAGGAAACAATGGTGCTGCAAGGTATTTTGCTAAAAATTAAAAAAGTGGAGCTCGGGGAGAACTCCGCCGTGATCGAAGGCTCGAAGTACCGGTCCGGTAAGGGGGCTATCGGGGCAAAGATTACACTGGAGCTTAAAGAGGGGGCTTGGAGTGTTACCGAGTCCGAAATGACTTGGATCAGTTAATAGGATGATCCCTTAAAGAACGGGTACCCTGCCGGAACAGGCAGAAGGTGCCTGTTTTTTTAATTACCAATTTACAATAAATACTAAAAGTGATATCATACAAATATCAAAACAATATATACATTAAGGAGTGTCAGTTATGAAAGAAAAGGAATTATCGTACGTGAACGGTTTTGTCGCGGTGCTGCTTATCCTGGCCCTGATGGGCGCGGGCGCTTATCTGATTTCGCTTGAGATCACTCTGCCGATGGTGGCAGGCATTGTAGCCTGTGTGATCGGCTTCGTGCTGTTGACCGGGTTGACGATCGTGCAGCCGAACCAGGCGAATGTCGTCACCTTTTTCGGACGCTATCTTGGCGTCATTCGGAAGAGCGGGTTCTATCTGGCCGTGCCTTTTTCCACCCGCAAAAGAGTATCCTTGCGCGTCCGCAACTTTAACAGTGCCAAGCTGAAGGTCAATGACGTCAACGGGAATCCGATCGAGATCGCCGCGGTCGTCGTGTTCTCGGTGGTCGATTCCGCCAAGGCGCTCTTCGAAGTGGATGAATATGAAACGTTCGTGGAGATTCAAAGCGAAACGGCGCTGCGCCACGTCGCCAGCAAATATCCTTACGATCAGCCCGACGGCACCGGTTTTTCCCTGCGCGCCAACTCGGAGGAGATCGCCCTGGAGCTGACGGATGAACTCCAGAACAGGCTGTCCATCGCGGGGGTAAAAGTAATTGAATCGCGCCTGACCCACCTGGCCTATTCGACGGAGATCGCCAGTGCGATGCTGCAGCGTCAGCAAGCCGAAGCCATTATCGCCGCCCGCGAGAAAATCGTCGACGGTGCCGTGACCATGGTGCAAATGGCGATTCAAAGACTGCAAAACGACAATCTCGTTGAGTTGGACGATGAACGGAAAGCCGCTATGATCAACAATCTCCTCGTCGCCGTCGTATCCGACCGTTCCGCCCAGCCGGTCATCAATACGAGCACGCTGTACTAATGCTGGCGCGATAGGCAAATGGCAACCAAAAAAAGCTTTCCGCTGCGCCTGGACCCTACTCTTTATGCAGCTTTGGAGCGCTGGGCGGCTGACGAATTCCGAAGCGTGAACGGTCATATCGAATATCTGCTCCGGGAGGCATTGCGGAAAGAGGGACGCCTTCCTTCTCCGAAGGGGACGTCCCGTAAGGAGGATTAAGCGATGCATACGGTTAAAAAGTTAAACAAACCTTGGTGGGTATCGAAATCCCAGGCTTTGCTGCAGCAATACGCGGAAACGCACAGCGGCGTCTACGTGCGGACTTCATTTAAAGGCTGGAAATATACCGGCCAGCATGTCCGCAAAGAGTTAAAACAGGGTATCGGAGCACTCTATGTGACTTTGGCCGATGCGGGCTCTGATTCTTCGAAACAATGGTCCTCCGCCGTGAAATTCTGCTTCATGCCAAGGCGGAAACTTGAGTTTAGCCTTAAGCGCTCCAAGCATCCGCTGGCCCTGCCTTTTCATCCGGAATTGCGTTCCGCTTCGCTCCCCCATTCGGCCATGAACAAGACGTACCACGCGAAGGCCACCCATCCCGGATTGCTTCGCCTGATTCTGAAGCAGGAAGGGCTGTACGAGGCTTTGGAGCACCTCCCCGGCGCCCGCGTAAAGCTGCGGATCAAGGGGAGCCGGGGGATACTGACCGTGTCCGGGCTCAGCAAGAAGCCTGATCTCGCCTTTCTTGAGGCAGGTGTCAAGGTGGCTTTGCATTTTATTGAGGCGCTTCACGAACACGGATTTGTCCGCGAGAAATGAGACCTAATTGAAAACTCCCTTGAATCGGATGGATTCAAGGGAGTTTTTTTACCCCACCAATAATACCTGCCAGGGGTATATTTCAAGCGACAGAACGGGTGTGCCTTATACCACGTCGTATCCTTGGTCTTCGATGGCTTCTTTGATGGCTTCTAGGGTGATTTTGTTCTCATCATAAGAAACGGTTACGCTCTTTGCAGAAAGATCGACTTTGGCCGTCGCCCCAAGTTCTTTTACGGCTCCCTCCACGGAATTTACGCAGTGGTTGCAAGACATGCCTTCAACTTGCAGAGTAATGTTTGCCATTTCATATTCCTCCTGATGGATTAGTAGTTTATTTCATCAATTTATTGACCGTGGTTAACAGTTCATCCACAACTTCGGTCTCACCGGCCTGAATGCGCTCGATCAGACAACTCTTCATATGCCCTTCCAACAGCAGCTTCCCGACACTGTTCAATGCGGATTGCACGGCTGCAATCTGGTTCAGCACATCATCGCAATAGGTGTCCTTCTCGATCATGCCTTTGATCCCGCGGATCTGGCCCTCAATCCGATTAAGCCGGCTTGTCAGATTATTCTTGACCGCAGCCGAATGATGGCTGTGCCGCACAGTTCCTTCATGACCGGAGCAGGCATCCTCAGCCCCTTCATGGCCGGCATGCTCAGGCTTGGTATTCGCAGCCATTCATCCATCCCCTTTCCGTGTTCGTCTTCATCCCGTACTTACAAACTTATTATAAAATACCCTATGGGGGTATGTAAAGATTTAATTTTCTCTCTCCCTTTATTTTCCCCTTCCGGCTTTTTTCTAACCTTCGTTTGTTATCCCTTGCCGCCTAATATTTTTTTGTCGAAACCGACGACATCAGGCGTCCTATCCGGAGACGGATGTTTCTTTTGCGCAGCATATTGAGGCAATGATGGTAGGCGATCTTGTACAACCAGGATGAGAAGGTTGCCTTTGCCTCAAACGAACGAATTTTCGTAAACGCTTTGATGAATATTTCCTGAACCGCATCCTGGGCATCTTGCGTGCAGCCGAGCATTCGGCAGCAATAAATATATATCTGCTCAAAGCGATCCACCTCCCCGGCCCGGACGCGCCTGATATACTCTTCGATGGGATCCAACCTTTCAAGACCTCCCCGCTTTTTTTCCTTTAGGTAATATGACACTTCTACTCCGGGGAAAGGGACACCTGCTCGGATCCTTTTAACGGTAAAAATGAAAAAAACACCCTTGCAGGTAAATCCCCGAAAGGTGTCAAGTAATACGCTTGTTTGGTCATATTATTATGATGACAAAATCATACTTCTTCGAACAGTGGATTTAAATTCGAAAATTCATCCGTAAGGGAGCGGATCGTCGCTGATTTCGAACCCATATGATATATGTCGGAATCAAGGCGCCCTTGGCCCGGCACAGTTGCTTAGCCGTCGCAATGAAGACGGTCCTGCAACTATATTAACGGGAAAATCTCCCGTTAATCTTCAGCGTTAGGACCATCGCTTCGATTTAGCGGGAAAACCTCCCTTTATTTCGCGCCTCAAACGTCGGTCGTCAATATTTCGGGAAAATTAGCGGGTATTTTTCCAGCTAATCCGCCCATTCATCCATATAGCCACCAAAATAACGGGAAGAATTCCAGTTAATTGCCCACTCGACCCACCCCGACGGATTTTGCACAAAAAAAATGCCGCACTCTCTTCAACCAAGAGGTGCGGCGTTACATTTAAACTTGGATATGATTTTGTATCTTATTGGTATCCCCAAATCATCGTAAGCAGGGTTCCGAACACTGTGACCAGACCGACGAACAAGGCGTAAGCGATATTGGTGTACAACGCCTTCTTGGAGCCGCTCTCGCCGATGTGCATGAACAGGAAGAGTTGCACGCCCATTTGGATCGTGGCGGAAATCAACAGGATGGTCATGCCTACCGCAGGGGACATATCCCAGAAAACGACGGACAGCGCGACCACGGACAGGACCAGCGAGAACAGATATCCCATGACGTGGTGAAGCGGGAACAGTTTTTTCATGTCACATCAGTCCTTTCAAGTAGACAAAGCTGAAGATGAAAATCCAGACCACGTCGAGGAAGTGCCAGTACAGCGAGAAGATGAACGATTTGTTCGCCGTATCGAGCGTGAACCCTTCGCGCTTGATTTGCAGCATCAGTCCTCCGCCCCACAGCAGACCCAGCGTAACGTGAGCCCCGTGTGTCCCGAGCAATACGAACAAGCTGGACAAAAACGCGCTTGTCTGGAGGGTTGCACCTTCATGCACATAGGTTACAAACTCCATGATCTCCACCCCGAGGAACCCGAGGCCGAGCAGCAAGGTAATCAGGAAAAACACCAGGGTGGCCTTCTTGAAACCCTGCCGCATACTGTTGATGGCCAGACCGATGGTGAAGCTGCTGGTAAGCAGCAGGAAGGTTTCGATCAACACCGGTCCGATCTCAAAGATTTCATGCCCCGACGGTCCGTTGCCGGTACGGTTCCAGAGCGTAAGGTACACGGCAAACAGCGTCGAGAACAATACGATTTCCGCGCCGAGGAACAGCCAGAAGCCGAAAATACGGTTGCTGTTCTCTTCCGAACGGTACTCCAACGGCAGCGTATTATCTAATTTCATACCTGTTCACCCCGCAATTTTGACTCCGTCTCCAGAATTTCCTTGACCGGGATATGCCGGCCGTGGTCGCGTTCGAACGAACGTACCGCCAGCATGACCAGAACGCCGATGCCGGCGACGATGGCCGGTACCCACCAACTGAATACCATGAAAAATCCGAAGAAGAAGAATATAATCCCCAGAATAACCGGCTGACCGCTGTTATTCGGCATATGAATCTCTTCAATTTTGTCTTCGTAGAGCGCAGGGCCGCCCTTTTTAGCTTCCCAGAACGGATCCAGTCCGTTTACCTTCGGCACAACCGCAAAGTTGTACTCCGGTACCGGGCTATGCGTACTCCATTCCAAGGTCCGGGCATTCCACGGATCGCCCGTCGTATCTCTTGGCGCGTAACGGAAGCTCCAGTAAATGTTGTACACCAGCAGCACAAAACCGATGGCCAGGCCTACCGCGCCAATCGAGGCGATCAGGTTCAGCGGACCGAAGCCCGTGCTTTCCGAGTAGGTGTACATCCGGCGCGTCATCCCCTTAAGGCCGAGGAAGAACAGCGGCAGGAACGTTACGTTAAAGCTGATGGCAATGGTCCAGAAGGCCAGCTTGCCTTGGCGCTCGTTAAGCCGGAACCCGAACAATTTCGGGAACCAGTAGTAGAAACCGGCGATGACCGCAAACACCGTACCCGGAATCAGCACATAGTGGAAATGCGCTACCAGGAACATCGTATTGTGGTACTGATAATCGGCGCTCGCCATCGCGAGCATAACGCCGGTTACGCCGCCGATCGTAAAGATCGGAATAAAGGCGAGCGAGTACAGCATCGGCGTCGTAAACTCGATTCGGCCTTTTTGCAGCGTGAATAGCCAGTTGAATATTTTAACCCCGGTAGGAATGGCAATCGCCATCGTGGTGATCGAGAAGATCCCGTTGACCATAACCCCGTGACCCATCGTGTAGAAGTGATGCGCCCATACGACGAAGGAAAGGAGGGAAATCACGATCATACTCCATACCATGGATTTGTAGCCGTACAGATTTTTGCGCGAGAAAGTAGAGATAATTTCACTGTATATCCCGAAGGCAGGAAGGATAACAATATAAACCTCAGGGTGCCCCCAAACCCAGAACAGGTTGGCCCAGAGCATATCCATCCCGCCGTTCGCCATCGTGAAAAATTGTGAGCCGAACATGCGGTCGAACATCATAAGCGCCAGCGCCACGGTCAGGACCGGGAAGGCGAACAGGATGATGACGCAAGTGATGAGCACCGACCAGGTGAACATCGGCATGCGCATCAGGGTCATGCCCGGCGCACGCATTTTCAGAATCGTAGCGATAAAGTTTACGCCTGTCATCAGCGTACCGATCCCCGCGATCTGAAGCGCGATGGAATAGTAGTTGTTGCCGACGGTGGGGCTAAATTCGATGCTCGCCAGCGGGAAGTAAGCGGTCCAGCCTGCGTCCGGGGAGCCCCCGATGACGAAGGAAATGTTGAACAGCATCGCCCCGGCGAAGAAGAGCCAGAAGCTGACCGCATTCAACCGCGGGAACGCCACGTCACGCGCTCCGATTTGGAGGGGAATGACGACGTTCATCAGCCCGATGACAAAAGGCATCGCCATAAACAGAATCATAATAACCCCATGGGTCGTAAAAATCTCGTTGTAATGCTGCCCGTCCAGAAGCCCGTTTTCCGGAACCGCCAGTTGGGCCCGCATTAGGAGTCCGTCGACACCGCCGCGGAACAGCATCAATAAGGCGGCGATGATATACATTATGCCGATACGCTTATGGTCAACGGTCGTCAACCATTCGCGCCACAAGTAGCCCCATTTTTTAAAATAGGTGAGCCCGATGATGATCGCTAGCGTGGCGACCACAATGCTGACCATGGCGCCGTAGATCATCGGTTCTCCAGTGACGAAAAATTCGTCCCATTTCATCTGTAGCTAGCTCCCTTCCGTTAGTTAGTGGCCGTGCGATTCATGCCCGGCGTCTTCTGTTTCCGAATGGTCCATATTCATCTCGGAGTGATCCATTTCCGAATGATCGGAATGGTCCGTCTCTTCGCTGTCACCATGGTTATGGCCGGCATTTTCGCCCTCAGGTGCCGGTCTGAATTCCAAATGCGTGGAGGTGTAAGTCTTTCTTCCGACATGGCTTTCCTTGAGGAGCGAATCGAATTCCTGCTCCGTCAGTGCGGATGCCGTCTCTTTGACTTCCTTCACCCATTCGTCGTACTCGCCGGGCGACATAGCCAACGCCTCGAATTCCATGTGAGCAAAGCCTTCGCCCGAGAAGTTCGAGTTCTTGCCCATATACGAACCCGGGTGCTCGGCAACCAGATTCAGCTTATTGACCATATCGCTCATCGCATACTTCTGTCCGCCGAGTTGCGGAATCCAGAAGCTTGTAATCGGTCCGTAAGCGTACAATCTAAATTCGACCGGACGATTCGTCGGGATGTTGACATAGTTTACCGTCTCGATCCCCTCTTCCGGATAACTGAAGTGCCATTTCCAGTTGGAGGATGCCGCATAGATGACCAGCGGCTTTTGATCTTCATATCCTTCCGGCACCGTCTCGACCGCGGCCGTGCTCTTCACCGTAACTACGGACAAGATTGTAACGATAATGACCGGAATGGCGATCCAAGTGATCTCCAGCCACTTGCTTCCCTCGACATGAGGCGGTTCATAGTCCGGAGCCGCTTTGGAAGCGCGGTATTTGGTAAGCATGTAAATGTAGAGCACATAAACAACCAGCAAGATCAGTGCCATTACAAGCATGGAAAAGATGATGACGTTAGATTGTGTCTTGGCCACAGGTCCTTTCGGGTTTAAGACCGCTAGAGACTCACACCCGGTCAGGAGGACAAGAAGAGCTGTAAATACAGCAAGCAGCAATCCTTTCCTTTTCATAGGTTTCCGATACCCCTTTCTAATTGGTAAAGCTCATCACGAGCAGGCGGGATGATTTTTAATAGTAATCGTTTAAGAATTATGTTAGGAAAGTCCGGAAATTTAAACAATTCATAGAGTTAGACATTTTTTCAATATTTTTACAATTAGGACATGCACCTGTCATGCGTTTTGCCAACACAATCCCGATTTAAGCCCGTTTCAACTCGAATTCCGGCAAAATCAGCGATTTTGATAATTGTTCACAATGATCTCAAAACAAGTCACAGTTCGCAAAATTGTCATATAAATACGATAGTTAGTGATAATAATCACTTACTAAATTTTCTTATTTATGCTTGCTATATAGATTGAACTATTGATTTGCCTATTGGACAGTCGGGTGAGGGGGCTTTTCGCACTCTTGGCCTACAGCTCATGGTTTGGTTCAAATTAAAGGGAATTCCTCTCGTTAAATCGGTGCCTATGCGGCTGTAGAGGCGATTTAGCTGGAAAATCTCCCGCTAATCCACCTGAAATTGTGCATATCGGCCATTGAGCCACGAAATAGATGGAGCTTCTCCAGCTAAATCCGGCTCAAGGGCCAAGAGCGGTGCATTAACGGGAGGTTTTCCCGTTAGTGTGGAGACGCCTACGTCGAAGGTGACACTTTATATCTACAACATAAAAAAGCCAACCGGTTTTGCCGGCTGGCTGACATCTTTTTGCAGCGTTACAACAATTCTTTACGCAGCTGTTCCGGGGATTTCGGAGACAACAAGCCGAACGGAATGTCGAATACCGTTTTCGCCCCGGTTTGTCCCGCATTGGACAGCTTGTACACGGCGCGCGCGTAAGCCACCAGTACGCTTGCCGTAAATTCAGGGTTGCTGTCGAGCTTGAGGCCAAATTCGATAATTTGCTTGCTGTTTTCGCCCGTCCGGCCGCTGCGCAGCACCGTACCCCCGTGCGGCATCGCCGAGTGGTTCTTCTTGAGTTCTTCTTCGCTGATAAAATGAACCGTAGTATCATAATCGGCAAAATAGTTAGGCATTTCTTTGATTTCGCGTTCGATGGCCGCCAGATCGGCGCCTTCTTCCGCCACGACGTAACAATCGCGCAAATGCTTCTCTCTCGTGCTCAGCTCGGGATTTTCCCCGCTGCGGACACGCTCTACGGCGGACTCGACCGGAATCGTATACTGCACGCCGTTCTTCACGCCCTGAACTCGCCGGATGGCATCCGAGTGGCCTTGGCTGACCCCTTTGCCCCAGAAGGTGTATTCTTTACCTTCAGGAAGCACCGCTTCCGCCAGCAGGCGGTTCAACGAAAACAGTCCCGGGTCCCAACCGGTGGAGATGACGCTGACATTGCCGCCTTTGACGGCCGCCGCATTCACTTTCTCAAAATACTCAGGAATTTTGGCATGCGTATCAAAGCTATCCACCGTATTGAACAAAGCCGCCAGCTCCGGTCCTTGTTCCGGCAAATCCGTAGCCGACCCGCCGCAAAGAATCATAACGTCAATATCACCTTTGTATTTCTCAATCTCGGAGATATGTACAACGCCGTTCGCCGCTGCCACTTCATCCGGTTGTCTTCTGGAAAAGATCGCTTTCAATTCGATGTCCGGGTTTTGCTTGATCGCCTTTTCCACACCGCGACCCAAATTTCCGTACCCTACGATACCCACCTTGATGTTCGCTGCCACTAAACGTTTCCTCCTCCAATTCAAATATGTTTACCATTTTAACGCACTCCAGTGAAATTTAAAATATCTAACACGTCAAGTGAAGAAATAAACATCACTCTGGCGGTTCAAACGGGGATGATGTGTCACAAATTAGACATATCAACGGGGAATTCTGGTTATTTTACGTAAATTAGAGCTATATAAAACTCAAAAAGAAATAGTAAACTAATTAATTGTGACATTAATCACTGACAAATCTAGGTGGTGTGAGTTTGGGTTATTCGAAACTTTGGAAATATACGTTGTTGGTTATTTGGGTTTGCGGATTTGGGGCATGCGCTATCCCGATTCCGGCTGCCGCCCATGCCTCAGTCGTAGGCTCGTATCCGGCCTCGGGCTCCACGCTGCAAGCTCCTCCAGAATCCGTCTATGTTCAGTTTAACGAGCCGATCGAGCCCGCTTTTTCGTCCCTGGAAGTACTGGGGCCAAAGGGAGAGCAAGCCGTTCAAGGCAGCCCACAACTGGATAACAAGCGACCGGACAAGCTGACGGCCAGCCTGAAGCAGGGATTGCCCGAAGGAGCCTACACGCTTAAATGGAGGGTCGTATCCAGCGACGGCCATCCGGTGAAAGGAACGATTCTATTTCAAGTTGGGGATGAACCAAGCGCTGCCGTCCGGACGCCGCCGAATTCGGATACTTCCACCGCCGCGCCGGGGACGGCTGCCCTTGTGGTGCGCTGGCTTTGGTATATCGGTATGACGCTCTATTCCGGGACACTGCTTTTCCACTTGGCCCTGCTTCCCCGCGGCTCGCTGGATATTGGAGCATCCAGGCTTGTTCAAAGGAGCCGGTCCCTGCTGGTTGCCGGCCTGGCGGGAAGCGGAATCAGCCTTCTTATTACATTGCCGCTGCAAGCATTTTCTTATGAAGGCGACTTTCAGGGATTGCTGCATGGCGGAGCACTCTGGCAGACGCTGAATCTAACGGCTTTCGGCACCGTCTGGAAGGTTCAAATGTTACTTTTGCTCCTTTTAACGGCGATTACATGGACCGGCATAAAGGTAGGGCACAAACGCAAGGCCGGCACAAAGGGATTGGAGCGGTTCCTCGCGGGGGCGGCTGTCATCTGCAGTCAAGCGCTGCTTCTATCCAAAGCGTTTCTCGGGCACGCGGCGGGGGTCGGCCCCAAAAGCTTGGCGATTCTGGCCGATTACCTGCACTTGTCCGCTTCCTCCCTCTGGCTCGGAGGGCTTCTCTCCGTCGCCTGTTTGCTGCCGCTCGCGGCAAGAGAAAATTCGCCTGCTCCGGGTATGGGCCAGCCGTCCGGGCTTTACTGGGAGACGCTCCAGCGCTTCTCCACCGCGGCCGCAGTCTGCGTCACGGTACTGCTCGCCTCCGGCATCTACGGTGCTTTCCTCCATATTCCGGATTTGAATTCGCTATGGAGTACAAGCTATGGCCGAACCCTGCTGGCCAAAATCGTCCTGCTTCTGCCAATGCTCCTTCTCGCCCTTTCCGGGTTCATCCGGGGCCGCCGGCGTGCCCGCCGGCCGAAGGCGACCTTATGGGCCGAGTTGGGCTTGGGGGCGTCCGTTCTGCTGCTTGCCGCCCTGCTAAACGGCCAGCCGCCCGCCTCCTCGGCCACGCTTCAGCAGCCGGGGCATCTGGAGGCAGCCGTGTCCGGCTACCGGATGACCCTGGATGTCACTCCTGCCACCGTAGGGCAAAATCAATTTAAAGTGAGCCTGACGGACCTTCAAGGGCAGCCCATCGAAGATATCGAGCAGATCACCTTACAGCTCACCTCCCAAGAGATGGACATGGGAACCATTGAAGTTGTCCTCCCCGGAGCACACCCGGAAGGCCGGGGATTGATCACGATGGAGGGAAATTGGAACGTTCGCGTTCATATTCTGCTTAAAAGCCTGGACACGATGGACCACGATTTTACACTAAAAGTCGATCCTATATAAATTTGGATACATTTAGCTTTTCAATATAGAACAGAAGGAGTTCAATTCCATGAAAAAATTCTTCTCCCGTTTCTCGTTAAGTTGCGCAACCGTCCTGCTCGGTTTTACGCTGTTTGCCGGATGGGCCAGCGCGCATGTCACCGTTAAACCCGGAACCTCTGCGCCGGGCGCCTGGGAAACGTACAGCATCAAAGTGCCGGTGGAAAAAGACATTCCCACCGTCAAAGTCTCCCTGAAAATTCCCGAAGGCCTGGATTTCAAGCAGTACCGGCCCGTCCCCGATTGGAAGGTGGAGCTGACGAAAAACGATGACGGCCAGGTCACCGCAGTTGCTTGGGTGGCGGAAGGAAAAGGGATTGGTCCGGGGGAATTTCAGCAATTTGAATTCGTCGGCAAAAACCCGGACAGCGATTCCGCACTCGCCTGGGACGCTTTTCAATACTACAGCGACGGCAGCATCGTGGAATGGATCGGAGAGGAAGACTCCGATAACCCCCACTCGATCACTAAGGTGACGGCGGACGCGGCCGGAGCCGCGGAAGAAGATCATGCCGTTCATGGGCATGACAGCGATGCGGGGGCAACCGGCGCGGCGGGCGGAAATACCGATACAGGCGCAGGTACCGGTGCAAATGCCGGGACAAAGGCCGCCGCGCCGGACGAGGCTCAAGATGGCGGTACTTCCGCCGTCGAAATCGGCACACTGATCCTCTCGTTGGCAGCGCTGCTCGTTTCCCTGGCCGCCTTGTTTGCGGCGCTTCGCTCGCGCAAGAGAACGTCCTGACAAAAAGCTCACACAAAATAAAAAATAGCTGGAGCATTTCCAGCTATTTTTTATTTTCCCGCTGTTATAGGTGTTTGGTCTACCGGATCATGACCGTTAACTCTCTCGCCGGCGCCCGCCCCGAGCAGGCAGAGAAACGCCAGCAGCAGCCCGGTTGAAGCACTGATGAACAGCGCGGGGTAGCCGAACGTATCGATGACCCAGCCGAGCAGCGGCGGCGATACAATGGCCGCCAGGGAAGAGACAAAATAATAGATCCCCGTTCGCGTTCCGATGCTTTCCTCTTTCCCGGCCGAGATGACCCACGGGTACGAGTTAATGTTGATGCATGCCCAGAATATCCCGCCTACGATCAGCAGTACTCGGAGCAGCAGCACCGATTCCACGAAGACGACCGAGCCGAAGACAAGAAACAGTCCGCCCACGCCGATCATAATGATTTTTTTCTTGCCGAATTTGGCCCCGAGCCAACCGCTGGGCAGCGCGAACACCAGGAAGGCCAGGGAGAAAAAGGTCAGTGAAAAGGATGCCTCGCTGTCGCTCATCCCCGCATGCTTGGTTCCGTATAACGTAAACAGCGCCTCAACGCCCTGGTACGCCACAAACCAGAAAAATATCGCCCCCAGGATAAACAGTGTCGTCTTATCCAACTGATCCTTGATCCGCACCGGTGAAGCCGGATTGGCCGATGCCGCGTCCGCTTCCAGCAGTACAGGCTCCTTGATCACGGCTTTCAGGACGAGCATGCAGACCAGCATAGTGATACCCGCAAACAGAAACGGCACGTACGAGCCGATCCCGTACAGTTTCGAGCCCACCCCGAAGGCCAGAACCGAACCGATGCCGCCCATAAAGTTAATGATGCCGTTCGCCCGCGTGCGTTGTTTTTCCGGGGTAATGTCCGGCATAAGCGCCACCGTCGGAGCCCGAAACAGGCTCATCGACAGATTCATTAACATCATGAACAACACCAGGGTAACGAATCCGGTATGAAAAGGAATCAACACTGCAAAGACGGCGCCGAGCGGCATCCCGATCAGCAAGTACGGCATTCGGCGGCCGAACCGGGTATGGGTTTTGTCGCTCCGGTGGCCGATCCATGGCTGCAGAAACATCGCAAAGTAATTGTCGATCGTCATCATAAACCCGATCAGGGCCGCGCTGGTCAAATAATCGTCCAAAAAGAGCGGCACGAAGGCATTATAAAGCGCCCAGGTCAGGCTGATGCTGAAAAAGCCAAGTCCCAGCAGCCATGTTTTCCTCATCCATTCACTTCCTTTCGGCGTTCAACAGTTCATTCAACCGGTCCGGATAGTCCGTAATGATTCCGGCTACGCCGGCCTCGATCATCCGGGACATCAGCGGTTTGTCGTTTACCGTGAACGGATGGTAGACGATTCCCGCCGCGGCGGCCGCGGACACGAATTCCGGGCGGACGGCCATATGGAAAGCATGAAGCGCGTCGGCCTTTACGGTCTTGGCGTAAGCCCAAGGCTCGTACAAGCCTTCCCCGTACAAAATCCCCGTGCGGATTTCCGGAGCGATTTGTTTGCACTCGAACAGGGAATAGTGATTGAAGCTCGAAATGATGACTTGTTCCGACATTTTATATTTTCTTACGGTCTCAATGAGTTTCCGCTCGATTTCGGGGTAGAGCACCGCCCCGTTCTTCAATTCCAGATTGACCACTGTATCGGTGCCTTGGGTCAGCTCCAGCAGCTCTTCGAGCGTAGGGATCTTCTCGCCCTTGAAATCTTCGTGATACCAAGATCCCGCATCGCGGGTGCGAATTTCCTCCAGCGTCAAGTCCTTGACCCACTCCGGCGTACCCGCCGTCCGTTTCAAGGTTTCATCGTGAATCAGAACCAAATGTCCGTCCTTCGTCATCTGTACATCCGTCTCGATCCCGGTAGCTCCAAGCTCCAGGGCGTAAGTAAAGGATGCCATCGTATTTTCCGGCCGATGCCCCGCGGCTCCGCGGTGCGCAAAATTAATGGGATTAGGCAATGGATTGTCCTCCTCAGGTGCGTTATTTTTTGCTCAAACTAGATATTATCCATCTCCTAACTATAATCCTGCTATGTAAAAGCAATATAAGAAAAACGCTTATCGTATACATTTCCGCTGAAAATTTACACTTTAATTCCAAAACGGGAGACCTCCGCCAACCTGCGCGGAAAGTCCCCCAATAAGTCGGTAATTTCTAATATCAGGTCACGCCGCTCCCACCCTCAACTCGGAATGACCAAGGATTGCAAACTGGCGTTCAGCCATCCGGCCTCGCAGACCGCCCGGGTATCCTGCAGAATTTCTCCCGGCTTGCTCGCTTTGCCGATTAAATACCCCTCGAGCGGCATGCCCATAAAGTCAAACGTATATTTCAACTGCTGAATGAGCGGCATGGCCTTGATCCGAGGATTATCGCCGCCGGTGACGATGACATATGCCTTCTTCTGCGACATCGCCTGTTTAAAGTCAAACCGGGGGTCCCGCAAGCTTTGCGACCACCGGTCGATGAAATTTTTCATCACGCCCGAGACACCGTACCAATAGACCGGAGTGGCAAAAACGAGCGTTTCATGCTGAAGCACTTCCAAAATCACCTCGTCGTAATCGTCATCCACAACGTCAAATCCGCCCTCCTCATGTCTTTGATCCCGGATGGGCATAATCCGCTTCTCCCGAAGCGCAATTTCCCGGTAAGGAATCCCCTCCAGCACCAGGCGCACCAATTGCTCCGTGTTCCCATTTTCCCGTGTGCTTCCTTGCAGCAGCAAAATACTCATTCGCGCACTTCCTTTCGTTAATATCCCACAGCAACAAAGTGTTCTAACTTATTGTTATACTACGCCGCGCCACGCCTGAAATATAACCCCCCAGTCCCCTGACCGAGAGGGGGACCCGACCAAGGTCCAGTTCACAAACCGCCTCAGGCCCGTTATCCCGCATCCGGAATCCAGCTACAATAAAGACATCAACGACGGATATGAAAAACAAATTCACCATCACATAAAAAGAAAGGGAGTTTTATAATCATGAGAAAATTGTATCGTTCGGTCACCGATAAGCAGATCAGCGGCCTGTGTGGCGGGCTAGCGCGGTTCTTAGGCATGGATCCGACCATCGTCCGGCTGATTGCGGTAGTAGTGGCCTTGTGCAGCGTAGGAAGCGCCGTAGCCCTGTATCTAATCGCCAGCCTGATCGTGCCGAAAGAGCCGATCGGCGAATTCGGTTTCGACGAACCTTTTACCCACTATTAATCCTAAAACCTAAATTACTCATTCAAAAATCAAAGGAGAGAATTCATTATGAGTCTGTTCAACCGTATCGCCAATATTACAAAAGCCTCCCTGCATGAAGTATTAAATAAACTCGAGGATCCGGTGTTAATGACCGGACAGTATTTGCGGAACCTGGAGGAAGATCTCCATATCGCGGAAAATATGCTGCGAGAGCAGCGGATGAACGCTAGCGTCCGCCAGCGTCAGAGCGAGGATGCCGCCGAGAACGCGAAGCAAAGCGAGCTGCGGGCGCTGGCCGCGTTGGAAGCCGGCGACGAAGCTGCGGCAAGAGCGGCGACGACGGCTAAAATCCGCTATGAAGAGCAGGCGCAGCAATACGCCGCCGAAGCCGCGGATGCCAGAGAACGGGTGACAGAATTGGAGCTCCGTCTGCAAGAAGGCAAAGAGGAGTATGCCCGGCTCAAAGAGAAACGCAACGAGTTGGCCGTACGGGCCCGCAAAGTCGAGGAACGCGAGCAAATGGACCGGCCGAACTTCAGCCACGGCCTGGACTACGGCGCGGCGGCCCGGGGCTTCGACCGGATGGAAGAGAAGATCCTCGAATGGGAAGCCGGCGCACAGCTTTCCGGCCGCGCCTACCCTGCCGGAAAATCCCCGCAAGCGGCGGAGCCGGCCGACGCGGCCGTGAACGAAGAACTGCGGCGGATGAAAGAACAGCTGGAGTCCCGCAATAAATAAAGAAACCCCAACCACAGCGATGTGGTTGGGGTTTTTGTTCAAGAAACTTATTTTCCGTCCTTGCTTTTGAAAAGTTCGCCGATCGCCCCGATGCTGCCCAGCGTGTCGACGGCACTGGAAGGAAGAAACACTTTGTTCGCCGGACCTTTCGCCACTTCCTTCAACGCTTCGAAGGATTGGTAAGCCAGGACCTGCTCATTGAGCGCCGCGTTGCGCAGCATTTCGATCCGCGCCTGCTCGGCTTCGGCCACGGCCTGAATCGCTTTGGCCTGACCGAGCGCTTCCAGCTCTTGGGCCTGACGCAAACCTTCCGCCTCGCGGATGCGCGCTTCCTTGTCCCCTTCGGCCTTCAGGATTTTACTTTGCTTATCCCCTTCGGCGCGCAGAATCATATCCTGCTTGGCCGCCTCGGCCTCCAGAATCATAGCCCGCTTGCTCCGCTCGGCCTTCATTTGTTTATCCATCGCTTCCTGGATATCCAGCGGCGGCTTGATGTCGATAACTTCAACACGTTCGATCCGCACGCCCCATTTTTCGGTCGCCTCGTCCAGGGCAATCCGGATATCCGTCGAGATTTTTTCCCGACCGGACAAGGTTTCGTCCAGCTCCATCCTACCGATAATTTGCCGCAGGGTTGCCGTCGTGATATTGCGAACCCCGTAAACGTAATCGGAAATGCCGTAAGTGGCTTGCTCCGGTCCAACCACCTGATAGAAGATAATCGTATCGATCTGAACCTGAACATTATCCTTGGTGATTACGGTCTGCGGCGGAACGTTCGCTTGCTGGATCCGTAAGTCATGATACAAGCGGACATGGTCGATGACCGGGATCAAAATGTTAAGCCCCGGCGTCAACAGCCGGTTGAACTTCCCGAGCCGCTCAACGACCCCTACCCGCTGCTGCGGCACGATTTTGACGGTCAATGAAATAAATACGACAACGACGACGACGATAACAGCAATAATCGCTAATTGCATTAAATAAATTCCTCCCAACGTTCGACTTCGATGATTGTACTGCTTCGTCTGAGCACCCGGACCCGCTCGTCTCTCCCCAGATTTTGGGTCGAGGTGGCGCTCCAGGTGTCTCCTCCCACTTTGACGATTCCATACTGGCCTTGTTCGATCGGTTCGACCACAATCCCCTCTCTTCCTATCAGTTCGATGCCGGGATCCTCATATCCTTTGGCGGCCCGAAACTTCCGTGAGAGCGGTTTAGTGAAAATCGTAAGCACCAAGGCCACCAGACACCCCGCGATCACCTGCGCCAGAAACGCTTCCGGAGCCACCCAGGCGACCCCCGCGGCAACGACCGCCCCAACGCAAAGCCAAAGCAGATAAAATGTTAGCGTCACCATTTCCAGAACCAATAAAACACCTGCGGCTATCAACCAAAGCCCCCATGCATCCATGCCGTCAAATGCACCACCTTTCCGCATTATAGTTTATATATACGGGACGGGTCGGAAAAGGTATCAACACCGTCCCTGAAGATGGAGCCCATTTAGTGGAAATACGTCACGTAACCCTGCACCATCTGTGCTCCGTATCCGAATGCCGCAAGCGTTCCGGCCGCCAGCCATGGCGCAAAAGCGATCGATTTGGGGCCGGACAGCAAACCCGCCGCCCACAGTATGCCACCCGTCAGGCTTCCCAGTACAAAGGCCAGAACAAAGGCGACGATGACATAAGGAAAGCCGACCACCCAGCCAAGTAGCGTGAACAGCTTGACATCCCCCATGCCGATGCCCCGCGTCAGCCAGGCAATCATCATCAGCGTCCCAAAGCCGAGGAAGGCGCCAAGCAAATGAGTCCAAACCGAACCCAGCGGAAAGATTAGCCTCAGCATCAACAGTATTGGTAGAAAAGCAAGCAGCACCTTGTTCGGTATCCGTCTGAACCGCAGATCCGTCACGGTCACGATGACGGCTAGGCTAACCAGCGCCGCTCCAACCAGCGCTTCGCCCGTCAGCCCGAACCGGGCATACATCCACAGGAACAGCAGCGCTGTGGCGAGCTCTGCCGCGGGGAAGCCGCGGAAAATCCGAATTCGCGTCCCCTCCTGCCGGCGCTTGCGGTCCGGCGGCCCGCCGTGAGGCGAGGCCGAAGGGGGCGACGCTACGGACGGACGGCCAGGCGGTTCCTTGGCCTGCGGCGGACGAAGGCCGACCGCTTTCCAGCATGCGCCTAGCGCATACCCGGCGAACATTATGATAATAGATGTCAGTAGCGTCATGGCGATTTATCACTTTCATCCCAACTTAATTCATGTACTGAATTCAATTATAACCTATTTTAGACAAATAGCCGTTAAAAAAGTAAATGGGATGTCTTTTAAAGCCAGGGAGATGAATAAGAGCCTTTTGGGCACTAGCATTGCATTAATCCTGACATATGATTACAACGGAGCTTGATGCCTTAATCGCTTTTAAAGAACTTCGCAAAAAAGTACAGGCCTCTAAACAAGGTTCTGCAGTTAGGAAGTCTAACGGCCGTGAGAGCCGTTATGTTGCGATTGAATCACGTAATGGGATTTTAACGGTCGTGTGGACCGTTATTTACCTTCATTTCGACCAAAACAGCCATACTTATATGAAATAGGGGCCGTGGCGGCCGTTAGAATTTGGATTCAGCGCAAACAGGGCAAATAACGGCTGTGGCGACCGTTAGCATGGTTTAGAGGCGGAGACGACGATCTAAGCTCGACATGTTGCTTGCCGAAGCGGCGGAATGGCCCCAAATGGGCAGCATCAAGGAAGTTCGATGCAACGTCATTGCCTAAAAGTCGGCTATCCCCCCCGACCAGCCGAATTCGCCAAAATAGCGCCGCATCAGGTCCTTATTCACCCGCACGGCTTGCCCAGAAATTCCCGCTGGCCTATGCGCGTACAGCGCAAAACCCCCGGTTATCCCGGGGGTTTTGTATTATGCTATCTCCTCATCCTAAGCCCAAGCTTATGTTTAAACTTACGCTTGAACCACGTCCAGATCGACATCGCGCTTGAACACTTCGGTGTCGTTCTCGCCCAGCACCTTGCCGGTGATGACGCCGGCCGTGATCGAGTCGTTGACGTTCAGGGCGGTACGGCCCATGTCGATCAACGGCTCCACGGAAATCAGCAGGCCGGCGAGAGCTACCGGCAGGTTCATCGTGGACAGGACGATCAGCGAGGCGAAAGTCGCGCCGCCGCCTACCCCGGCTACGCCGAAGGAGCTGACCGTGACAACCAGGATCAGCGTGAGGATGAAATCCCAGCTGAGCGGGTTGATCCCGACCGTCGGCGCGATCATCACGGCCAGCATGGCCGGATAAATGCCGGCGCAGCCGTTCTGGCCGATCGTCGCCCCGAACGAGGCCGACAGGTTGGCGATGCCCTCAGGTACGCCCAAGCGTTTGGTTTGCGTCTCCACGTTCAGCGGAATCGTAGCCGCACTGGAACGGGAAGTAAACGCAAATACGAGCGTAGGCAGCACTTTTCTAACATATTGCACCGGATTGTAGCCGAACAGGGCCAGCAAAATCAGGTGAATGATGAACATGACGATCAAAGCCACGTAGGAAGCCCCTACGAATTTGATCAGTTTGAGGATTTCCTCCGGATTCGTCGTCGCGACCGTATTCGTAATCAGCGCCAGGATACCGTACGGGGTTAGGCGCAAGACCAGCGTAACGATGCGCATGACGACCGCATAGACGGCCTCGACGATTTTGCGGAACATATCCGCTTGTTCCGGTTTCTTTTTATCCAGACCAAGAACGGCTACCCCGATGAAAGCGGAGAAAATAACGACGGCCAGCGTAGACGTGCTGCGCGCGCCCGTCATATCGGCAAACGGATTCGTAGGAATGAAATCGAGCACCTGTTGAGGAATCGTCTTGTCGGCCACCTCGCCAACGCGCTCCTCCAGTTTCGCCCCCCGCGCTTGTTCCGCTTCGCCCGCTTCAATTTCGATCGCCTTCAGGTCGAAGCTAAGGCTGGTGACAATGCTGACCGTCGCCGCAATCGCGGTCGTAATCAGCAGGACTGCGATGATCAGCGCGCTCATCTTACCAAGATTCTGCTTGCCTTTCAGCTTGGTAATCGCCGAAATGATCGAGACCATGATCAGCGGAACGACCACCATTTGCAGCAAACCGACATACCCGCGTCCGACCAGGTTGAACCAGTCCGTCGATTTGGCCAGCACTTCGGAGTCGGCCGGGTAAAGCAATTGAAGGATGACGCCGAATACGAGCCCCAGGCCGAGGCCGGTAAATACCCGTTTCGTAAAAGAGATATGCTTCTTCTGCATCCAAATGAGAACGCCGAGCAATACGAGCATGACTGCGACGTTGATAATAATCTGCAAAGTTTCCATCGTTCGATTCCTCCCATAAGTCTATAAAAGGGTTTCCCGGGCGTTCGCCCGGATTACAGAACGTATCATAACACATAAGCAAGTAAATTTATAGGATTAATTTTAGTATACTGCTAACCCGTTGATGGGACGCCATTTTTCCACTCTTTTGGACATCGTTACTTTAACTATTATTACCCAAAGAACCAAAGAAAAACAGTGGGATACGCGAACAAAAAAACGAGGCTGGCGGACCTCTTCTACAAGAAGCGTCCCGTCAGCCTCGGACTATGTTTATCCTTTTAAACGGTAAACCCGGCTTTCATGCGGCTGCTGGAGACAACCGACTTGTCGGTATACACTATTGCCAACCGAGCGTACTATGCCAATGACTCGTATTTCTCCAAGCTGTTCAAGCAGGAGGTCGGACTGACGCCCAACGAATATAAAAGAATTGGATAATTGGGTTGCAGAAAATGGACATCTCAAGTGCTGGAGGGTGCGGGATAGTCAATTACCGGGAATTCCTCCCGTTAATTAGGATTCTATACGGCTGCAGAGGTGAATTAGCGGGAAAACCTCCCGCTAATTCGGCTGGAATATCGTGTATCGGCGGTTGGACCGCGAAATAGCTGGATTTTTTCCAGCTATTTCGGAGCCAAGGGCCAGGCGCGGAAAATTAACGGGAGGTTTTCCCGTTAATAGCCGTCAATAAGCGACTAAGTGTGCGGGCTCTAGCGGGGGTTGGGTCGCGAAGCGGAGCCTTACTAGCTTGAATTGGCCCACGGAGCTTCTAAAAATGCGAGTAACCCGCGGCCTTCTCCCGCTCAATGAGGCTCATGCTCTCCCAGCGGCGCGATTTCCATCTGATCCGGAGCAAACATGTCTTCACCCACTCATCCGCGATAAACGCGATATACACGCCAATCATGCCCCAGCCTAAATACACCCCTAGAACGTAGGAAAGGGAGACGCTAATGATCCAAACCGATGAGACGCTGATATATACCGGAACTTTGACGTCGCCCGCCGCACGCAGCGCGTTGATAAGGATGAGGTTCCCCGCGCGCCCGGCCTCCAGCAGAACGGCAAGCCACAATAAATGAACCGTTTGCCGGATCGTGTCCGTATCGTTGGTGAACAACCCGACCAGAAAACCCGAACACGAAGCGATCAACAAAGCGGAGCCCGCGGAGATCAACGATGCGAACCAGGCGTAATTTTTTCCCCGCTTATAGGTCTCGTCAAATAGCTTGGCTCCAATGTACCTGCCGATCATGATCTCCGTGGCCAAAGCCAAAGACAAGGTAAACAGGTTGTTGAACATTCCGAGATTTTGGGCGTATATTTTGGCTGAGAGCGCCTGGGTTCCCAAAAGCGCGATAAAAGAGGTAATGCAAATTTGCGCCATGGTGGAAAAAAAGCTTTCCCCCGCCGTCGGGATGCCGATTTTGAACAATCCTCCGGCATGTTCCCGCAGGTCTTTCGCATGGATCCCCCGCATCCGCCACTTGAAGTCCGTCTTGAGTTTGATCACGACGAACAAAAACGCCAAGCCGACCAACCGCGACAGCACGGTGGAGATGGCAACCCCCGATACCCCCGAAAAAGGCGCACCCAAGGAGCCATACAGGGCGATATAATTCCCGGCCAGGTGTACGGCGTTTATTCCAAAAGCGACATACATGGTAACTCGCGTCAGTCCGTAGCTTCGCATAATGGTGGCTAAAGTAAGCCTGACCGCTTCAACAAACACAAATCCGCCCGTGATCATTAAGTAGGTCCAGGCGGAGGGAGCCAGCTCCTGGGGAAGATTCATCCACCCAAAGATCGCACGTCCCGCTCCCAGCAGAAGCAAACTGGTCAACATCCCGAACAGTAAATTGAGCACGATGGCCACCGAAGCGACTTCCAATGCCGACTTGTCCCGCCCAGCCCCTAGATTTTGGGAAATGAGCACGCTCGTACCCGCGGACACCACGTTGAACATCAAGTTCACAAAGAACAAAATTTGATTCGCTACGCCGACGGCGGCCACCGCTTCTTCCGAAAAGCGGCTGAGCATTAAAGTATCGATATTTCCCATCAGCATGCCGAGCAACATTTCAACAAAAATGGGCCAGGTCAAAGCAAATAACGAAAGCTTCTTGTTTCCCTGTTCTTTCTCCAAATTATCTTCACCCGCGGCTTTCCCCCAAAATGCAATCTAAATCCATTCTATGATTGAGGCGGTTTTGTTAAAACGTTTGCACAAAATCATTATTTCTCATTCGGCTTCATCTTTTGAGTCCGCTTGCTCGCCTGAGTTCAGTTCAAACACATTCAAGGATTGCTTAAGCGATTCCGACAGTTCCTTCAAACGGCGGGACAGGCCGACCAGCTCCTCACTGACACGGTATTGCCCCGAGGCCATGGAGGCCACCTCCTCGGTAGAAGCCCCGCTCTGCTGTACGACGGAGCTTACGTTCGCGACGAAATCCCGCAAAGCCAATTGAGCGCCCATTAACTCGCCGACGGAAGCGGAAGCGCTTTGCAGCTCTCGGGCAAAACCATCCATTTCGCGGCCTACGCCCCGAAAGATGGAGGAAGCGGATGTTACGGATTCGAGTTGTTCCCGAAACTTCGGTGTTATTTCCTGAAGAACGTTTACCGTATTCTCAATGGCTGACTGGATTTCTTCAGTCATCGCGGAGACGTTCCGGATCGAATCGTTGGATTGCACCGACAGTTTGCGGATTTGTTCCGCGATCACCGAAAAGCCTTTTCCCGCAGCCCCGGCGCGTGAAGCTTCTATGGTGGCGTTAAGTGACAAAATTTGAGTTTGACGGGTCATTTCAATCATCGGTTGTAAAATGCCGCGGATTGAAAGGGTGATTTGGCTTAATTTTCCGGAGTTCTCCTCGACCCTTGCGGTCATCCGGGATACGTCTTCCGTCTTCTCCACCAGCCGTCCCATATTCTCCTGCCCTTGTTCACTCACC
The DNA here is from genome assembly GCF_036864765.1 of Paenibacillus sanfengchensis. Taxonomy (NCBI): domain Bacteria; kingdom Bacillati; phylum Bacillota; class Bacilli; order Caryophanales; family Paenibacillaceae; genus Paenibacillus; species Paenibacillus sanfengchensis. The sequence continues at coordinate 243,831 of NZ_JBAGJC010000006.1, forward strand.
TGGACGATCCTTCCGGCGGAAGTATCCATCAGTTCGGTTAAATGGATGACCTGGGCCATCTTCATGCCGATCTCGTCCGTCAAACTGTTTCCCTTCTCCGCCTCCTCCGCCAAGCTGGAGGATCCTTGGGCGATCTCTTCGGTGGCGGCCGCAATCTCTCCTGCCGTTGTCGCCGTATTCCGGGAGGCCTGGGCCAATGTATCGGCGGTCAGCCACAGCTCCTGCGTCGACCGCTGAATCCGCTCCACCAACCACGAGATTTGCTCCAACATTTTATTGAAGCTTTGCCCGAGCCGGCCGATTTCGTCCCGGCCTTTAAAATTCGCCCGGACTTTCAGGTTGCCCCGCTCTCCTTCCTCCATCAACCGGGATAGCTTCTGCAAAGGCTTCCCGACGTTGCGGAACAAATAATACCCGATGCCCAAAGCGACCATGATGGCCAACCCCATCACAAACAAGGAAACGTACAACAGCTTGTCCGCCGCACTCAGAAAATCGCTTTCCGGAGCGTATCCGATAAGCCGCCAGGGAGCGGTCTCCAACTGCTTGTAAACCACCAGTTGGCGAATCCCGTGTTCGTCTGACGCGGCGAACGAGGCCGAACTGCCGGAAAACTGCGCTTCCGCCAAATCGAGGGCGGACTTTGTCTCGATCAATTCCGGACGGGACGCATGTACAATCGTATTATCGGGCGTAAGGACGTTGGTCTGGCCGGAATCCCCGAGCTTCAAATTGGCCAGCGTCTCGGTCAAAGCCGCACTCTTGATCTCAATCAGCAGGACAAATTCCGCTTCCGGATGATTCAGATTCTTTAGAACCCTTCCCATCGTAATGGTCGGTTCATTCGAAGTATCAAAAAAACCTTTCTTTAGCCCAGGAATCCAGACTGGCTTGCCGGCGGCTTGAGCAATCGCAGCGATCCGGCTTTCCACCCCGTCGTTTCTCTGCGTACCGCTGGCCCCGGATGTCGCGTAATTGTTGGAAAAATCCTTGTTGACCAGCCGAATGCCAATCAAGCGCTCGTCCGAACCTTTCATGGCGTTGAGCTTGTTTTTTATTCTCGTTTCCGCCTCCGTTTTTCGGATAATATCGACATCTTGCCGCGTGACCGTCTCCAAATCCTCCTTCAGGATTTGATCTACCGCCATCTGCCTTGATATCGATTCATAGCCCGAAAACAGGAAGTCCAACTTGTCCGCAGCCTGTTCGATGGCCTGGGAAGCCGCCGATCCGACCTGGCCCCGGATAATCTCCTTCGACATAACGTACGAGCTTAATCCGAGGATTGCCGATAAAATCATAATGACTCCAAATACCATAACAAACAGCTTCATGCCAACGGACTTAAATTGAAGGAATCGGCCAAACTTCATATGTCTCTGCCCCCTAGTGAATAGAACTGGTTACTGGAACCGATTTAATTTTAACTATGTAAAGAAAGGATATAGCTGCTCAGCTTGGCTGAAGCTATATCCTCATGACTGATTTGTACGGAGATATAAATTTTTGGATTATCCTTTACTTGCCCCGGAAGTTAGGCCATCCACAAGCAGCCGCTGCAGGAACATAAACAGGATGGTAATCGGTACGGCGATCAGCACCGCTCCGGCGGCAAACAGCGTAAAGTTCGAATTTGTATTCGTATTGACCAAGTCCCACATACCGACGGCGACCGTCCAGTTTTCCTTGGTACGCAGCACCAGACGCGCAAAGATAAAGTCAACCCACGGACCGACGAATTGAGTTAATCCGACGTAGGTTAACATCGGTTTGGACAGCGGCAGAATAATTCTCCAGAATATCATGAAATTGCTGGCACCGTCGATTCTGGCCGCTTCATCAAGCGATCTTGGAATAGTATCCAGAAACCCCTTGGCGATGAAGGTGCCTCCAATCGGCGCTCCGGCGGCATAAACGATAACGAGAGCCCAATGAGAATCGAGCATGTTCATCGAAAGCAATAACAGGAAGATGGCAACCATGCTCATAAAACCCGGAAACATGCCTAACACCAGCAAAACCGACAACCCGTTTTTCCGGCCGCGAAACCGGAAGCGCGAGAAGGCGTAACTTGTGAGCAGCGTAAGAAATACGCCAAGTATGGTGGAGAAGATGGACACTTTTAGCGTATTCATATACCATTGCCCGAACAAAATCGTATGCGATGTGAACAATTCCCTGTAATGCTCAAAGGTAAGAGATTCCGGGAACAGCGATTTACTGTACAGCGCCCTTCCGGGCCGCAGCGAGCCTAGGATGACCCAAAGGGCCGGATATAGTGCGCATATCGCTAAAACAACCAGAACAATGTAACTCGAAGTTAGCCGTACGGCATTTCCTATTTTCCGCGCACTCATTGGATCATGTCCTCCTCTTTGAATGATTTGGTCCGACGATAGCTGTAGATCGAGAGTGAGGCGATGATCAGGAAGATAATAATGCCTACGGCAGAGGCCATATTATATTTTCTTTGATCCAGCGTCAGCTTATAGAGCCACGTAACCAGCAGGTCGGTCGAGCCGGCATATTGATAGTCCCCGTTAACCGGGTTCCCGTTGGTCAACAGGAAAATCGCATTAAAGTTGTTGATGTTGCCGGCAAACTGCGTAATCAAAATCGGTGCGGTGGTAAACAGGATCATCGGCAGGGTGATGATTCTGAATTTCTGGAATCCGGTGGCCCCGTCCACCTCGGCCGCCTCGTACAAATCTTTTGGAATCGTGGTCAATACCCCCATGATAAGCAGCATGGAGACCGGTATCCCCACCCACATATTCACGACGATAACCGTCACTTTTGCCCAGAACGGGTCTGTTAACCACGGCAATCCGTCCAGTCCGAAGTACTGGAGATATTGGTTGATCGGCCCGAATTGGCCGTTAAACATATTTCTCATGACAAGCAGCGAGATCATTTGCGGGATGGCATACGGCAGAATCAAAATCGTTCTCCATAGCCCCTTGAACTTGATTCCTTTTTGATTGATCAGCAAGGCGACAAGCATGCCGCCGAAATAGGTGGTGATGGTAGATAAAATCGCCCAGATAATCGTCCAGGTCAGCACGCCATAGAACGTATGGCTCCAGGTTTTGAGGGCGACCAGATTTTTGAACGTATCGAATCCTACCCAGTCAACCAGCATGGCCGGCGGAATGTGCTTGGGCGCGGAATAGTTCGTGAACGCCAGCATCACCATGAAAATGATCGGCATAACGGTAAAAAACAAAATCCCGATGCCCGGAATTGTCAAAAACGCTTGGGCAAACTTGTAATCGAGAACGTATTGTACCGACTCCTTGAAGTTATTCGGCGTTTTGCCCCGATCTCTAGCCCCTCCCACATTTCTGGCATCCTTCACGTTCATCACATAAACGATTATAAAAATAGCCAAAAAAATCAGGGTGATCAAACTGGTCACCAAAATAACGATAGAGTCGTCCCCGTCGACCCATTTCCCTTTAATCAATCGTCTGGGGACTTCGCCTAATGTGAAGATTCCCCAGAACGTTCTGCCCAGGTTATTGATGAAATAGTATCCGCTGACAACTTCAAATAGTAAAAAAATGATACCTTTAATAAACTGCCGGTTATAAATCTGCCCCAATCCCATACCCAATATCGATAGAATAGTAGCGTTATTACGATGTTTGTTCATAGCCCTCACCTTCTCCTCTCCTTGGGAAACCGAGGAAATTACCCGCCGCTGGCAGCGGCGGGTAATTTCCAGTTCTCGCGGAGCAGCATCTGCTGTTATTCTGCGGAAACCCCGTTATTCAGGTCCTTGATTTGCGTAGCGGCTTTATCCATCGCTTCTTTAGGATCTTTTCCACTGTCCCAAATTTCAGGAAATGCGGCGTTTAACGGTGCCCATGCATTGGACATTTCCGGAATGCTCGGCATCGGCTGGGAAGATGCGATCTGGGCCGCAAAAGCGGAGACGAATTCGTCATTTTTGACTTGCTCCGTTTCAAGCGCTTCGAGATTCGTCGGCACGGAGCCGACTTTCTCGTTCAACAAGAGCTGTGCTTCCTTCGATGAGGCGAAATGGGCGAAAAGTTTGGCCGCGTTCGGATACTTCGTAAACGAGTTGACCACGTAAATTTTGATTCCCGAGAACGTCACGGCCTTTTTGCCAGCTATCGTCGGAACTGGAGCTACCCCCAATTTATCTCCAAGAGCCGCTTTATACCCGGCGAGTTCCCACGGGCCATTGATGTCCATGGCGATATCCCCTGCGGTAAACAAACCGCGCTTCACGTCCGGGTTAATGTCGCCGCTGTTGATGGGGAGAATTTCCTTCAAGCTTTGGTATACTTTCAAACTTTCCAGGGCTCCGGCATTATTCACCCCAATATCATCCTTATTGGTTCCGTTGTCCCCGAACAGGTAGCCTCCGCCGGAAGCAATAAACGGATAGTTAAAGTACATATTGCCGGTCTCCCACATAATCCCGTACTTTTTCTTTTTAACATCGTTAAATGTTTTACTGAAGGCGATTACATCTTCAAAGGACTTGGGCGCTTCCTTCACAAGCGATTTATTATAATACAACGCTGGCGTTTCGGCTGCTCTGGGGTATCCGTACAGCACACTGTCAAAAGTCGCGCCCAGGATGGAGAGCTCCGTATTATTCTTCTTGGTTTCTTCTTCAAAAACGTCATTGGCCAGCAATAGCCCGGAAGTCGCGGCATTCCCGATATGATCATGCGGTACGATCAACACATCGGCGGCAAGACCTGCCGAGCCGTCCTGCGTCAGTCGGCCGATCTGGTCGGTCGGCGCCACTTCTTCGATCTTCACCTTGACGCCATACTTGGCTTCAAATTGCTTGATCAGTTCGTCGGCGAAGACTCTTTCCTCCCGGCTCTCCCAGATGAGCAGTTCCGCCCCTTCTTCGGGAGCGATTTCACCTTCGGCGGTTTTTGTGCCGTCTCCCGTATTCTCCGTCGTCTGATTTGCGGGAGCTGGCGCACTCTCACTATTGCCGCCTTTGCTGCCCGAGCTGCAAGCCGTAAAGGATACGACCATGGACAAAGATGCGATGAGCGCTAACATTTTCTTCATTTTCATAAAGCGAACCCCTTCCTGATTTTGTATAGAAACTTTTCACTTCCAAGAAAAAGCGCAAACGTTTTCGCATAATGTCGAGAAAAAATGTAGTTTTTGTCGTAATCTCGCGGGATTTATCGATTCCCTCGACTGGAAAGCGCTTTACATCTAAAACTATCATACAACACACCGCGAAGTTTGTAAAAACGTTTGCACAGATCGTTTTTGTGATCTTTTATCCGCATAGCTTGAAAATGCTCCTGTTTGCTCCCTATATCGCAATTTAACTCGAATTGAAGATTCGTTTTGAGCCTTGTGCAATTGTTTGAACAATGCTATAATCTTGACCGATCCTAACTTGAAGGCACTGTTATCCACAAGGTACATCCTCGGCTTCGCTTAATAGCCCGGGTGTGCCTTTTCTTGTTCCGCGGTGCCCGGTTTAGTTTAGTCCCTTATATTATAATCAAGTTCGCACATCCTAACGGCAAATAACGGGATATAAGCCTGGCTGCGTAACAGTGTTTTCTGGTTGCTAAAAAATTCTCTTAGTGAAGGAGGAATTATTTCATGCTTCTTGAAGCGGTTTACCATCGTCCCCAACTGAACTGGTGCTACGCTTACGACCAGGAAACGATTCATCTCCGCCTGCGGGCCAAAAAGAACGATCTCAGCGAGGTATATGCATTTGCCGGGGATAAATATGCCTGGGATGAGACAAAAGAACTGGTCCCGATGACGAAATTTATCTCCGACGGGCTGTTCGACTACTGGACCTGTGAGATCAAACCGCCGTTTCGCCGTTTGAAGTACGGCTTTTTGCTGAAATCCGGGGAAGATCGGGTATGGATGACTGAAAGCGAATTCACGCCCGAGCGCCCCGTCATTCCGGACCGGTTGTTTGAATTTCCGTATATTAATCCGGGAGATGTATTTACCGTGCCGGATTGGGTAAAAGATGCGGTCTTCTATCAGATCTTCCCCGAACGCTTCGCCAACGGCGACCCGAGCAATGACCCCGAAGGCGCGCTGCCCTGGGGCGGCAAACCGGAGCGCGATAACTTCTTTGGGGGCGACCTGCAAGGAGTAATCGATCACCTCGACCATTTGAGCGAGCTTGGAATTACGGCGATTTACTTCACGCCGCTATTCGAAGCCACGACGAACCACAAATACGATACGGCCGACTATATGCGCATCGACCCGCATTTCGGCGATATCGAAACGGTCAAAAAATTGGTTGCCGCCTGCCACAAACGAGGCATTCGCGTTCTGTTCGATGCCGTGTTCAATCATTCCGGCAAAACCTTCGCCCCTTTTGTGGATGTCATGGAAAAAGGGGAGCAGTCCCGCTATAAGGATTGGTTCCACATCCGTCAGTATCCGCTCGAGGTGAAGGACCGTATTCCTAGCTACGATACCTTTGGTTTTGAGCCGCTTATGCCGAAGCTGAATACGAAAAATTCCGAAGTTAAGGCTTATTTGCTTAAAGTAGCGGAATTCTGGATCAAAGAGGTGGGCATTGACGGCTGGAGACTTGATGTCGCTAACGAGGTGGATCATGAATTCTGGCGGGATTTCCGCAAGGTCGTCAAAAATGCCAACCCGGAAGCCTACATTCTGGGCGAAATCTGGCATGAATCCTCCCCTTGGCTGCAAGGCGACAAGTTCGATGCCGTCATGAACTATCCGTTCACGGAAGCGGTACTCGATTTTGTGGTACGCGGCAAACTGGATGCACTGGGATTCGCCAATGCCATCGGCCAGCAGATCTCCCGCTATCCGCTTCAGGCGAGCGAAGTGACGTTCAACCTGCTGGACAGCCACGATACTCCGCGCCTGCTGACCCTTTGTGAAGGCAACAAAAACAAAATGAAACTGGCCGCCATGTTCCTGTTCACCTACAACGGTACGCCTTGCATTTACTACGGCGACGAAGTGGGCCTGGACGGCGGAGCCGATCCCGATTGCCGTAAGTGCATGGAATGGGATCCGCAGCGGCAGGACCATGACTTGTTTGCATTTTACCGGAACCTGATTGACCTGCGAAAGCAACTCACTCCTCTGCGCACCGGCTCCATCCGTTTCCTTCTCGCGGAGAAAAACGGGTCCAGACTGGCCTATGAGCGCAGAATCGACGATGCGCGCGTTCTTGTGCTGCTGAACAATTACGATGCCGGCCAGACCCTGGAACTGACCACAGACACAAAAATATGGCGGGATACGCTGAGCGGCGAAACCTGGGAAGCGCTTAACGGCAAACTAAGCGTCCGGCTTCCGGCTTACGGGTATGCTGTATTAACGGAAGCGAAATAACGCACCATAATGAACACGGCCTGTCCCTTCCTGTCCGAGTGGGGTCAGGCCTTCTTTCTATCGGCCATGCCACCGTGGGTCTATTTACTTTCCGCAAGGTATCGATTAATATTACAATGTAAGGCAAACGGTTCCACAAGGAGGTTCTTTATGGCTGTAACTATAAAAGACGTCGCCAAAAAGGCCGGAGTATCGCCCTCCACAGTGTCCCGAGTGCTGTCCAATCATCCCAGAATCAGTGCTGAAACTTCGCGAAAAGTAAAGTACATCATGGATCAGCTTGGATACCATCCGAACATCATGGCGAAAAGCCTCGTATCCAAAACGACAAACAGCATATGCATCATGCTTCCGAAGTCGGCTGAAGAATTGTTCTCCAACTTTTTCTTCATGGAGTTGATCCGCGGAATAGTGACCCAGGCGAGCCGTCTCGGCTATGATGTCCTGATCAGCTCCGGAGCGAACGAAAAGGAAGAGGTTGAGGGTGCATCCAGACTGCTGAATGGACGCCGCGTAGACGGAGTGATTCTTCTCTATTCGAGAAAAGATGACCCTGTTATCGATTTCCTGCATGAAGGCGGCCATCCCTTTGTATTGATCGGTCGCAGCGAACAGTATCCCGATATTTTATCGGTCGATAACGATAACGTACAGGCTTCTTACGATGCCACCAAACACTTGATTTCCTTAGGACATGAGCGAATCGGATTCGTCAGCGGCCCTCCTGAGCTTATCGTATCCCAAGATCGGCTGACGGGTTATCTGGACGCCCTCCGCGATTCCGGTTTGGAATCTCGAGCGGAGTGGATTGTTGAGGGGGATTTTTTGCAGGACAGCGGTTACCGGGCCATGTCTTTCTTCATGAATCTGCCGGACCGTCCGACAGCGATCGTTCTGATCGACGACGTGGTTTCGTTTGGGGTTCTGCGCGGTCTCCATGAATTGGGTTACAGTGTACCGAAAGATCTGTGTCTGGTCAGCTTTAACAATATTCCGTTATCGGAGCTGTCCACGCCACCGCTCAGCAGTATAGACATCGGTATCTACAACTTGGGATATACGGCCTCGCAAGTTCTGATTCAAGCGATCAAGAACAGCAACGATAACAGCTACCGGAAGCGGCATATTATTCCCCATCGCTTAATGATCAGGGAATCGTCCATGTACAATATGCCGAAGCAGAAATGATAGGGCACCATCACTTGAAAAAATAATTGAAGCAGATTGCTTGCTTCTTTTATTTTTTGCAGCTTGTTCAAACGTTTGCGCTAAACACAACGAAAGGAGACAAACTACATGAGTACCCTTAAGGCTTGTCTTTTTGATCTGGACGGTGTACTTGTCGATACCGCCAAGTACCATTACGAAGCGTGGAAACGCCTGGCGGCCGAGTTAGGCTTTGCATTTACGCAAGCCGATAATGAGAGACTAAAAGGTGTCAGCCGGATGGCCTCACTCGATATTTTGCTTTCGATAGGCCAATTGCAAAGAAGCGATTCGGAGAAGCAGGAACTGGCGGCGCGCAAAAACAGTTGGTATGTTGAGGCCATCTCGAAGATGGGCCCGGAGGAAATCTTGCCGGGAGCTCTTCATTTTCTTAAAGATTGCCGAGAAAGCGGTTTAAAAGTGGCCCTCGGCTCCGCCAGCAAAAACGCCATGACCATTCTCGACAACACGGGGCTCACCCCATACTTCGACATTATCATCGACGGAACCAAGACGTCCAGCGCCAAGCCGGATCCCGAAGTGTTTGTGCTTGGCGCCGCCGGACTGGGAATACCGCCTGAACAATGCGTCGTCTTTGAGGATGCCGAGGCGGGAATTGAAGCGGCTCAAAGGGCCGGTATGCGCAGTGTCGGTATCGGTTCGCCGGCCACGCTGGGCAGGGCCAATCTCGTGATCCCTTCACTGGAGAATATGACGGTTGCCCGTCTGCAGCAAGAAATGTCCGCTTTTTTCATATCTTAATTCATTAGATGACTTAAAAGGAGCCGGTACACATGAGACAATATCTTAAAATGGACGAATGGTCGATTATTGAGGAGTCGTTTGATCCCGCCCTGCATGAAATTTCCGAGAGCATTTTCAGCATCGGTAACGGTTATATGGGCCAGCGCGCCAATTTTGAGGAGCAGTACAGCGGCCCGTCCCTCCAGGGAAGCTATATGGCCGGAGTCTACTATCCCGACAAAACCCGGGTCGGCTGGTGGAAGAACGGATATCCGGAGTATTTTGCCAAAGTGCTCAACAGCACGAACTGGATCGGTATTCACGTTCTGATCAACGGCACCCCGCTTGATCTCGCCCAATGCGAGGTAAAGGACTTCGTTCGCCAGTTGAATATGAAGGAGGGCTACCTCTCCCGCCGCTTTGTGGCCGTTCTGAAAGACGGCAAAGAAGTTCAGGTCGAAGCCGTCCGCTTCGTCAGTATGAAGCGTCAGGAAATCGGGGCGATCCGCTATGCGGTGACGCCGCTGAACTTCTCCGGCAGTATCCGCTTCATGCCTTACCTGGATGGGGATGTGCAGAACAAGGATTCCAACTATGACGAGAAGTTCTGGCTTGAGGTGGAGAAGCAGGCCGCACCCGATCTGTCCTATCTGACCTTGAAGACGAAGAAGCTGGATTTTCACGTTACGTCCATCATGACTTTCGATGTGTTCAAGAACGGGCAGAAGCTCGAGTTTGAACCGTATTTGTCCGAACGCGAGAAATTCGTTTCCGCGGAAGCCGCTTTTGACATTGCACAGGGCGAAACCCTTACGCTATACAAATACGTCGCGAACGTTACCTCCCGCAACCACGGGCTGGGACAGCTCGTCGACGCCGGCAAACAAGCGCTCCTTGAAGCGTACGCCGCCGGCTTCGATACCCTCCTTCGCGAACAGGCGGAGGCGTGGACCGAGAAATGGAAAGGCAGCGACATCATTATCGAAGGCGATGTATCGGCGCAGCAGGCCATCCGTTTTAATATTTTCCAATTGAACCAAACTTATACCGGGGAAGACGACCGCTTAAACATCGGGCCGAAGGGCTTTACCGGCGAAAAATACGGCGGCAGCACCTATTGGGATACCGAGGCGTATTGCGTGCCGTTCTATCTCAGCACCGCGGATTCCGGCATCGCCCGCAATCTGTTGATCTACCGCTACAAGCATCTCGAAAAGGCCAAGGAGAACGCCCGCAAGCTCGGCTTTACTAAAGGCGCGCTGTACCCGATGGTAACCATGAACGGGGAAGAATGCCACAACGAATGGGAGATTACTTTCGAGGAAATCCACCGCAACGGGGCGATCGCTTACGCTATTTATAACTATGTGAATTATACAGGGGATAAATCATACCTGAGCCAGTACGGCCTGGAGGTGCTCGCGGAAATCTCCCGTTTCTGGGAAGAGCGCGTGAACTTCTCCAACGCAAAAGGCAAGTACGTCATCCTTGGGGTTACCGGGCCGAACGAGTACGAAAACAACGTCAACAACAACTGGTACACGAACCGGATTGCGGTCTGGACGCTGGAGTATACGCTGGAGGTGCTGGATTACCTCAAGGCCAACGAAAACGCCCGCTACCTGGAGCTGGTCGACAAGCTCAAGCTGACGGAAGAAGAAACCGCAAAATGGCGCCATATTATCGATAATATGTACTACCCGGTGGATGAGGAACGGGGCGTCTTCCTTCAGCAGGATGGCTTTCTCGACAAGGACATCGTACCGGTCAAGGAACTGCCGCCGGAGAACCTACCGCTGAACCAGAACTGGTCGTGGGACCGGATCCTGCGCTCCTGTTACATCAAGCAGGCCGACGTGCTGCAGGGCCTGTATTTCCTGGGCGACCGATACGATATGGAAACGAAAAAACGCAATTTCGATTTCTACGAACCGATCACCGTTCACGAGTCCTCCCTCTCCCCTTGCCTGCATACGATAATCGCCTGCGAGCTCGGCTACCAGGAGAAGGCATACGAGATGTACCTGCGCACCGCCCGGCTGGATCTGGACAACTACAACAACGACACCGAGGACGGCTGCCATACGACAAGCATGGCCGGGACCTGGATGTCCGTTATTCAGGGCTTTGCGGGTCTGCGCGTCCGAAACGACGAACTGGTGCTCAAGCCGTTCATTCCGTCGCACTGGAAGTCGTTCTCTTTCAACGTTATGTTCCGCGGCGCGACGCTGAATGTCAACGTCACCGAAGAGAGCATCATCGTGACGAACGAGACCGATGTGCCGGCCGCGATCCGGATTTACGACAACAGCTACACCGTCGGCGCCCATGGCGAAATCCGGGCGCAAAGAGCGTCGGTTACGGTATAAGCAAAAAGGACAGATTCCCGTTGAATTTGGGATCTGTCCTTTTTTACAATAATGACGCAGTTATAAACATCCGGGCGGTTCAGCAAGACCTAGGGCTGCAATTCTACCCTCGTTTCCTTTTCCGGATCTTCAGTCGTGTAATAGAACAAGTAAACGGTCCATTTTACCGGATATCCACCGATTTGCGTGGTCAAATTCTGATGTTTCGTCGATACATTGCTCAAAAGAAACGGCGTTTTATTTCCTTCGTGTCTGTACACTTTGTATTTGCCAATTAAGGCGATCGGGGTCGTCGGAATGATCACCAGTTCCGCATTTCGTTCAAAGCGAAGTATGGGCAAATCCGACTCGGGTGATAGCCAAATTCCACCCTCGAGGACTTTTCCGCCCACTTCCAACTGATAATTTTGATACGGCAACTGTGCCTTTCGTCCTTTATTCCGTATGTTCAGCCTGATTTGAGTAGGGGTAATGACCACCTCCTCTACAATGTTGTCTGCGCTCCGGCTTCCGACGGGATATTCAGCATCGTCCCTCTCTCGGTTACGTTACTTTTATAACAATCAAACAATAAAAAAGGTTCATTCCGCTCTAAAATGAGTTATATATATACTTTGAACTATTGATTTGCATACTAGTGCCCCGTCAGACAACCTTGACTAACAAGAATTCCTGCAAATCTGCAGGAATTTTCGACGACATAGGCTCGTTTCTCCCAAATCGCTAGAAATTCCTGCAGATTTTGCATCTTTTGGAGTTGGTAGTGCACTAGGCACCTTGATAGCCGTGGGCTTAATACGGGTTTGGATGTCTGTGGGCTTGAGACTGCGTACTTTTCGAGTATCTCACTCACTCCAAATTATAATTGACGCAGCGGATTTTCATTTTCTCCTACTACGATGTCTAATGGGGCAATGGGCAGCGATATAGAGGGTTCTTTTCACACTCTTCATCTGCAACTCATTTGAATTAAAGGGAATTCTTCCCGTTAATTTGGTGCGTATGCGGCTGCAGAGGCGAATTAGCTGGAGAACCTCCCGCTAATTCGCCTGAAATTGTGTATATCGGCAATAGGGCCGCGAAATAGATGGAGTTTTTCCAGCTAAATCCGATCGAAGAGCCAAGAGCGGTACATTAACGGGAGATTTTCCCGTTAATGATGTAAACTCCCGACGGTAGGGCTCAAATCTACAATTATGGATGTCGGCAACGTATCTCCGAAACTATTTCATATCCTTCCCCAACGCCAATTCTTTAGTTCAACCTATATAGAAACGAAAAAAAGCCGCAGGATGTAGGCCTTGCCCACGTTCATCCTGCGGCTGTTCCATATCGCCCATTCGGGAAAGCAATCTAACGGCTACTTACGCGGCAATATCGCTCACCAAATTTTTGATCCATTTGCGGGAGTGGATACGCCACATGCCGATCCCGAAGCGCACAACCTCCTCCAGGGACAGCACAAGATACACCAGATAGACCGGTTGTTTGAAGACAAACGATAGCAGCAGTCCTGACGGAACTCCGATCAGCCATGTCGCCGTCGATTCCATGGCGAATACGAACTTGCTGTCTCCGCCGCTGTTCAGAATCCCCCCGGCCATGATCATGTTTCCGACCTTGACCCACAAGAAAGCGGCAAATACCCAAACCAGGTAAATCCCCAAGCGATGGGCCTCCCCTGAAATGTTAAAGAAGGAAACATACCAAGGGGAAGCTGCGGCGATCACCAGACCGACGGCAAGGGAAACCGAAATCCCCAAAGCGATGAAACGCTTGGCGTACTCCATGGCGGTTTCTTCCTCCCCGGCCCCAAGCTTGTTGCCGACCATTACCGCGCCAGCGCTGGCCAGGCCCGACAGCAAGCCGATACAGATGCCTTGCAGCGGGAAGGTGATCGTCATGGCCGTCATTTCCGTTGTTCCCATCCGACTATAGATCATAGCGTAGGCCGTCTCGCCCATCACCCAGATAAATTCGGTCAGGATGATGGGATAGGTCGTTTGAATGAACTTCTTCAGGAGCGGCTTGGGAATCCCGAACAGGCTGCCGAAATCGACCGAACCCGGAAGCTTGAACTTGTAGACGGCTCCAATGATCAACAAACACTCCGCGATTCTGGAGGTTAACGTGGCGATGGCCGATCCCTTCAATCCCAGTTCCGGAAATCCCCAATTACCGAAGATCAGCATGTAATTCAGCACAATGTTAAGCCCTACTGTAAACAAACTGACGAACATCGGCAATTTAACGTGCGTCGTGCTTCGGAGAATCGCGGAATACATCATCGTAAACAATGTCGGTACATAACTTAGCGAGATGATCTGCAGAAAGATATAGCCTTCTCCCAGAATCCGCTCATCCGTCGTAAACAATTTCAGACAAAGCTGGGGCTCAAAAAGCACAAGCAGCGTAAACAGGAACGACAGTGCAAACCCGGCTACCAATCCGATCCCGAGTAATTGGGAGATGCTCTTGCGGTCCTGTTTGCCCCAAAACTGGGCCGCGTAGATCGAAACGCCCGCCGCAAGGCCGGCCAGCACGACGGAGATCACTCCGTATATTTTCGTGGCCATCCCGACGGAGGCGATGGCCACATCGCCCAACTGTCCCACCATCAACTGGTCCGTGAGCGTGAGCAAAGACATAATCAGGCTTTGTAAAGTTACTGGCAGGGCGATTTTATATACATTTTTATAAAAATCCTTTCTCAACTCATCGCTCATCCAACCTGTCCTCCCGTATTCATACCGCCTTCAAATAGCGCAGCAAGGTGTAATGATCCTTCGGCTGCACTTCGACAACCTTGAACTTTTTGGTAAAATCCAGTCGCGAATAGCCCTCACCATCCACCAGCGTGATATTGGATGCCCCACCGATAATGATCGGAAGCTGCATCAGTATGATCTCGTCGACAAGGTCCTCGTTGAACACGTGCCAATTCAGAAATCCGCCGCCCTCCACCATCAGGCTGTGAATCCCGTAGTTTTGTTCCAGCAGGGAAAACAACTGTACGAAATCGACCTTGTCTTCACCGCAAATCAGGCATTCTTTCCCCCGCTCCCGCAGCAGCTCGATCTTGCGTTCATCCTTCCCCAGTTCTGTCGTCACGAGTATGGTTTGTCCCCCATCCGCCAGCACGTGGCTGTCCAGCGGGATGTCCATCGTTCTTGTAGGTACGATACGCACCGGGTTTTTATTCTCTTCATACCGGTTCGTCAAAAAAGGGTCATCCGTAGCAATCGTGTTCTTTCCGACCATAATCCCGTCTACGGTTCCGCGAAATTTATGAATGTACTCCATATCCCGGCCGTCAAAAAGGCTGAACAAGGGCTTACTGGACTGACCCGGCCCCAACGTCAGTTTGCCGTCGATTGAAACTTGGCTAAATACACTCGTCTTCATGGATTTTCCCTCATTTCCGTTTAGTTGGTTTTTAGGCCTGAACGACATCGGCCATTTGCCGAAAATAACGATCGATCACAGTATAGGCGGAGTCAGCTCCTTCATTCATCAAGCACCACAGGCCGACGCGGATCGCTTCCCAAACGGAAGCCATGGCCGGCTCGATCGGCATGGGACGGCTGTTCTCCAACAATTGGATCAGGGCCGCCCGATCGGCGCCGGCTTGGCGTATCACCTTCTCCCGCGCCCCCTTGTGAACGGGAATTCGCTGCACCTCGGTGCCCCATCTCGTCTGGCTCTCTTCACCGAGCATGAAGGCGGCAAACGAGGAGATTTCCTCCCGGAGTTCCGACTCCAGCGAATGGCCGGGAAAAACGAGCCCAATCGACGAAGACATGGAGAGCGAAGGCCTTCCCAGGACGGAAGGGAGCGGAGCAACGCCCAGCTTGTG
Source organism: Paenibacillus sanfengchensis (assembly GCF_036864765.1). Lineage (NCBI taxonomy): Bacteria > Bacillati > Bacillota > Bacilli > Caryophanales > Paenibacillaceae > Paenibacillus > Paenibacillus sanfengchensis. The sequence goes on from NZ_JBAGJC010000006.1 coordinate 259,371, forward strand.
TTTCATTTGCCGGTCCAAATAGTTATAGATCCACTCTCCGCAAATGATCGCGCCGATTTCGCCGGCAATGAACCTGTCCAACAGTTCCGTCGAACCGTTCATGCTGGCCAGAAGTCCCCGCTCCGACTGTGTGCGGACAAAATGCAGCGCCCGTTTCATCTCATTCTTGGCGAGACAGGGAGTTTCTCCCCGCATCGGCCAACCTCCAAATGCCGTCAAAAACGGGATAAACGAATAGGGCTCCAGGAGATCGGCGGCAATGGGGATCAGTCCTTTATCGATCAAGCTGCTTCCCCCGGCTTCGATCTCTTCCCACGAGGCCGGAGGGGTGGGATAGATCTCCCGGTTGCAATACAACACCAGATGATTCCCCGTCAGCACCGGCAGGCCGTAGGCGATTCCTTCGGACCGCATGGAACCCGAGAGGTCCGAACCGTCAGAGGCTGCCAGCGACAGCAACTCCTCCGGCACTCGGGAATAGTTCGCTTTCCCCCCGAATCCGGCCATATCCGCCGGAACCAGGGCCATCTGCGGCGCTGCTCCCCCTTCGCCGATGCGGTTCAACCGTGCCGACAGTTCCACAATATTCATCACTTCGGGGATGACCCGAACACCGGTTTGTCGGGAATATTCATGACATAGGCGCTCCAACAGTTCAATGGAGGTGTCTCCCGGACCGTCAAATTCATGCCAAATGACCAATTCTTTCAGGTACGAGCTCATTTTTACGATACCTCCTTTGTCTTTACGGTTTGATTCGGGGATGGTAAAAGACGATGCCCTGGTGGGGCTGCAGCATCCTCCAGTCCCGTCCGCCTTGGGCAGTAGACACTAGGGCGAATTCCGGGTCGGCCAGACTATCGCTCCATACTGTCCAGCCGTCCGATACGGGATAGATCGCGTTCAGACGAATTTCCTGCGGAGCCTCGACACTTAGATTGAAGCAACACACCAGCAATTCTCTCCCCTTCAGATAGGCGTACATCAATACTTCTCCCTGGGCATCAGGTAGAAAAAAGTTTTGGGGACGGATCAGATGCTCCAATTGCTTCTTGCCGGCATGCAAGCGGCTCAGCAAAGGAATCATGGGCTGCGGGTGTGTCCAGTTAATGGCCAGACGGTTGAAAAAAGCCCGCGGGATATCCGCACCGCCCGTATTATCGGCAAGACCGCAGTTCAGAGGCTGCTCTTCGTTCATCTCGATTCCCGTAGTCAGAAAAGGGATGGCATTCGGCAAAAAACTGTTGAAGACGCTCATCATCCGTGCCAGCCGAATCCCTCCACGACTGGTAATTCGCGGGGTATCCGCCGTTTCGGAACAAGCGAATACATGAATGGCCAGCTCGGGGAGCTCCTGAAGATAAGCCTGCAGCGTTTCCACCGAAATATCCGTCATGATCTTCCAGCCGCTCCCGAGCATGACATTATAGCCGGTGCCCGCGGCTTTGCGGTGGTTGCGGTTGAACAAATCCTCACTGATGAGGATGGCGTTGGGTCTGATCTCCTTAATCGTCCGGAACATCTCCTCCAGCAAAGGCACAGGCAGGACATGACCGATATCGATTCGAAACCCGTCGACACCGTATGCATGTAGGTTAAATTTAATGGCCTGCACCAGCATGTCCCACAAGTCCCGGTTCGGTTCCGTTCCGGGATACATATTGCATTTGATCGTGTCAAACAACACATACGGCGGTTGATTCGGCGGCACAAGGTTCCGGACTTGCGGCGCAATATCCTTGAACAGCCTGTAAAACGTAATATCCGTCCAGATCGGTTGAACATCGTTGACCCAGTCGGAATGAGCCGGCGCCGTCGTAATCCCCATATGTTCCTCCACCAGGGACAACAGCGGCTCTCCGGATTGCCGGGCACGTTGTTTCAGACACTGCCACAGCAGAGGATTCAATTCGTTCGGCGGCGGCGAAAATTTGGACAAAAAAGCCGCGGTTTCCTTGCTGCGATAGATGGTTTCGAGCTTGTCCGGGCTGCATTCTTCGAAAAAACCAAGTTCGGAAATATGAGGAGGACGAAAGCCTTCCAAATGTTCCTTGCCGATCCAGTACACCCAATCAGGATGCTCTTCGATAACCTCGCTGTCTCTCGCCGTCACCCTGGGGATAAAATCCACCACGACTTTTATGCCCAGCAGATGACTGGCTTCAACGAGTGCGGCCATTTCATCGTGGAGCGTAAATTCGGGGATACCGTCCAACAAGGAATCGTGCAGTTCGGGATCAAGCTCGAACAAACTATGGATCGCGTAGGGCGAGCCGATGTCACCCTTCCAATGCATTTGGCTGTATCTTGTAACCGGCAGCAAATACAATATATTGACGCCCATCTTCTTCAACAGCGGAAGCAGGATCATCAATCTAAGAAAAGTGCCGGATTGAATGCGGCCGTCATGGTTGTAGTCCCATGCGGCGGAATAACGGACCAGGGACGAGTAGATGACACTGCGGTCGAGACTTTGCTCTTCAAAAGGGTACGATTCGGACAGTTGAAACAAATAGTTAAGATGATGCAACAGAAACGGCACCGGATCTATTTCTATTTCCCCGCGCTTCGTGTCGAGGATACCGGCATATCCGCATTCGTTCCATATCTCAGGTATCCAGATCGGCCGAATTTCCTTAGGTCGGTGTGAAGCCAGAAACCGGTAAAGATATTTCACGCGTTCTTGGCGGGCCATAACCCCCCATCCCCTTTCAGCATTCTTCATATTGGCGACTAGAACACAAATACCGTTTTCATCGTCTCGGCCGGCAGACGCGCACCGGTGGAGAGTTCATATCCCAAAAGTTCCTGAATCGCCGACTCGTATTCGGTTAGCGGATAGCGCTTGGTGACCAGAGACGCGAGCTCGCGATGATCTGCCGCAAACTGCAGCGCCGACTCAAAAGTATGCAGGTATTCGCCAGCCCCGATGATTTTCACGGCATTTTGCACATAATGGGTAGGAGTCAGCACATATTGATAACTCCCGTTAATCCCGAAGGGAACGATTCTTCCGCCCCGCTCCACCCATTGCTCGGCCAAGTCCATTTGCGTCCCGACCGTATCGATAACCACATCGAACTTTCCGGATTGCGGAAAACGTGGGTTCTCTGCGCCGCCCAGTTCCTCCGGCGAGACAACCCGCTCCGAGAACCGGCGCGCAAAAGACAGGCGATACGGGTTAACCTCCGTCCCGACCGTGAAGCAGCCGAGCGCTCCACCTACGATTTGGCACAGCAAACCCATCGGACCCGAGCCCAGAACCAGCACGCGATCTTCCCGGGTAACGCCCGCCGCCCTGAAATTGTGCAGGACACAGGCGAGCGGCTCCACCAAAACGGCCGCTTCCCAGCTCATTCCTTCGGGCAGCCTGTGCACAAAGTTCTCATGAGTCACGAAATAGGGGGCGAACGTGCCCGCAAGGTTCAACCCGGCAATTGGCATCCCTTGTCCGGAACGACCTATGCAAAGATGCAACTGCCCTTTCCGGCAAAAGCGGCATTCCCCGCAGCTCTGGTTCGGGTCGATAACGATGCGGTCTCCCACCCGAACCCTCTTTACGTCCGCACCGGTTTCCACGACGGTCCCCACGGCTTCATGGCCGCGTATAACACCGGGCATCCCCCGCTCCTTCCCGGCGATTACGGCGAGATCCGTCCCGCAGATTCCCGTCAGTTCGATTTTTACTTTTACCTCCCCGGAAGTGCGGCACGACGGGTCCTCCTGCTCGATAAGTTCCAATCGCTCGCGTTCTGTCCATATCAACGTCTGCATCGAAATCCCCTCCACCCTGTAACTTCATATTAGTTCAAACGTTTGCGCAAATCGTTACGACCACATATTATCACTAATATCTGTAAAAGTAAGGTGAAAATTGTCGAATTTCGTTTTTTTCAGAAAATATCAGAAAAATAAAAATGCGGATTGTGGATGTGGCCCATGTTGTCCTTCTCTCCAATTGAAAAAGCCGCAAAATTCCACTCCTCACTAAGAGTTTATTTTGCGGCATTGATCCTGTATCGGAATCAGTTGCTGTCTTTTTCGGATAAATAGGGCAGAATATCTTCGGTGTACGCCCGCAAAATCTCGCCTACGCTCCAGGCCTGAGTGCAGCATCCCCGGCCCGTGCAGGCAAACTCTCCGTCAAAGATTTCCGCAATCCCCCCGATGGCTCCGTCCTGCAGATGATCCTCAAACACCTCGCACATCGCTTTGGCTGTAAGCACAGCTTCCCGGCTGTGGCCGTTCACCTTGCAGTAGGCGGTAATAAATGCGCCAAGCGGGAAAGCCCATACGGTTCCCATATGATACGCCCCATCCCGATCGATAAGCTTGCCGATATATCGGGGCTTGTATTCCTTGTCTTCAAAAGAGAGCGACCGCAAGCCGTAAGGCGTGTACAAATGTTTATAAACGGTGTCCACGACCGCCTTTTGCTTTTCGGGAGGCAGCGCCGTATACGGGAGCGAGACCGCCCAGATTTGATTCGGCCGGATTTTGCCGTCATTCTCGTCCCCGTTCACATCGATCACATCATACAAACACCCCGCCTGTTCATTCCAGAATCGGCGGTTGAAGGATTCTTGCACTCGGTGCGCCAGGGCGTCATAGGGCTCCATGTCGCCAAAACGCTTCGCCAATCCCGCCATGACACGGAGAGCGTTGTACCATAGGGCGTTGATTTCCACCGGTTTGCCGTGGCGCGGCGTGACTACCCATTCGCCGACCCTCACATCCATCCAGGTCACCTGATCCAAACCACTGCCCGCATGGATCAGGCCATCGTCATCCATTCCGATCGAAAAGTCGGTTCCCGTCTTATAGGCAGCGAGGATTTCCTTAAGTGTCGGGTAAATCTTCTGCTCGATAAAGTCGTAATCCCCAGGTCCTCCGGTATATCGCAAATACTCGTGAACGGCATGGAAATACCAGAGCGAAGCATCGGCTGTATTATAAAGCGGTTCCTGGCCATCATCGGGAAACATGTTGGGAATTAATCCGTTCCGCAGGTACCGCGAGAAGGATTCCAGAATTTCTCTGGCGTCTTCGAACCGCTTGGTGGACAGCGTCACCCCCTGCAATGCGATCATCGTGTCCCGTCCCCAGTCCGTAAACCAAGGGTAGCCTGCAAGCACGGTTTTGAGGCCCGTCGATTCCCGCTGCACTATAAAGTGATCCGCAGCCTCCACCAAACGATCGGCAAACCGGTTGCCGTAACCGGCCCGTTCCACCAACCCTTCCATTCTCTTCCTGTATTCGCGGACGATCGCGAATCCGTCTCTGTTATCTAGCGAATCGATGGAACACTTTATGTAAAACGTCTTTCGTTCATACGGTTTCAGCGAAACATGAATTTCATAAGGAGTATAATGATTGTCCACCCCCATGAATCCATTCCGGTTCTCGAACTTGTAATAGTGGGCCTCTTCATATAAATAGGGTGGTGTCGCCATCGTCACCGGGAATGTGGATCTGTCCACATAGTCTCCTTCGGATACCATAAAAGAGATCGTCGTTTCCCGCTGGCTGGAGGGAACAAGCTTCAATGTGTTCCCCGTCAGCTCCGTCTCGAACGAGAGGCCCCCTTTCTCCGAAATCTCTCCGGGAGAACGGAAATTGAACAACGGAACGATGTTTAGCAGCGCGGACTCCCGGCCACCGGTAACTTCATAGCAAACAACCGCCGTATTGCGTCCGTATTCCAAAGCAATCGTTTTTCGGATCGAGATGTCTTCCACCTGATAATCGTATTCGGGAACGGTGTTCAGGACGAAGCGTCTTAAATGACGCTGTCCATCTTTTTGCCAATTCACATACTGCTGCGAGGTCAAATCATAGGTTTTGCTGCCGATCGTCACCTGTTCCTGGGTTCTCGTAAATACGAGCACCCGGTTAACGGGTGCTTTGGGCGATGCCACCAGATATCCATGGGACATCCGGAAACCGCCGCCGGGAACGGAGTGGCTCGCATATCCCCCGATGCCATTACCGATCAGCCATTCCCGTTCATTACCTTCCTCGATAGTACGCCAGGCATGTCTACCCAACACATAAGCCCTTTCCATCCCCACAAACTTCTCCTCCCAATTCCTTATGACTTAAACGTTTACGTAAAAACGTAATGAAAAGGCTCCCCCGTGAATTCCGGGGATGCCTTTTCGGTTCAGTCGGTCACATGTAAAACGACCATGCCGATGCCGTGTACGGTCAGACTGCGCTCCGACAAACTTTGAACAAACTCGCCGCCATAGTGAACCTGCCAAGCGCCGAGATCCGGCAGCTCCAAGGTGACCGGCTCCGGATTGCCATTATACAGTACATACAGGTGCCGATCGGGATCACCGCCGGCATGGTCCCGAAGCGTGTAAGCGACCGCCTGCACCGGAGCCGGTTCAAAGCGCAGATGCTCCCGGATTTCCTCGGCCGTACGCAGCCGGAAGGCCGGATGGGATTGGCGCAGTTTGATCAGGCTGGCCACATAAAGCACATCGTTCTGCCGCTCCGCACAGCGCGCCCAATCCAGGCGGTTGATTTCCACCGGCGATTTGTAGCTGTTCTCCACCCCGTTCTTGGAACGCATAAATTCCTGTCCGGCGTGTATAAAAGGAATACCCTGGCTCGTTAGCACAATGGCGGAAGCCAGCCTGTGCATCCGCCGGAGCTGCTCCCCGGAAGCCCCTTCGGCCGAAAGCGCCAGTTTATCCCAGAGGGTGTGATTGTCATGGCATTCCACGTAGTTGACGCACTGCACCGGCTCCCGCGCATATTGCCCGATGCCTTCGCCGTAACGAATGCCTCCAGCCACCCCGCGCTTGATCCCGTCCTCCAGGCCGCTCCCTTGACTGACAAACCCTCTGTCCTTCTCCTCAAAGTTGCTGCCCTTGATCGCATCGCGTATCCCGTCGTTGAATTGCCCGATTCCCGGAAGCTGCCAGGCGTTCCCCTGATGGGCGCGCCGTTCGTCCGGGAGCACGCTGCCGTCCATGTTCCAGCCTTCGCCAATCAAGAGAATCGTCGGATCGATCTCATCGACGCGGCGGCGGATTTCCTTCATCGTATCCACATCGAGGAGTCCCATCAGGTCGAAGCGGAAACCGTCGATATGGTATTCCCGTCTCCAGTGCAGGATTGAGTCAATGATCAATTTACGCATCATCGGCCGCTCGCTCGCGCATTCATTCCCGCAGAAGGAACCGTTCGAAAACGTGCCGTCCGGTTTGTGGCGAAGATAGTAGCCCGGCACCAGCTTCGTGAAGTTGACCAGATACCCGTCGTATACATGGTTGTATACGACGTCCATGATCACCCGCAGCCCCTTGTCATGCAGCGCTTGGATGCACTGCTTCAGCTCCGTGATCCGGGCTGTCGGCGAGTAGGGATCCGTGGCGTACGACCCCTCCGGAGCATTAAAGTTCTTCGGATCATACCCCCAATTGTAATGGGGCTCATCCAGCCGGGTTTCGTCCACGCTCTCGGTGGAGTAGTCATACACCGGCAAAAGCTGCACATGGGTCACGCCCAGCCCGGCGATGTGGTCCAGCCCGGTGGGAATTCCACCGGGACCTTTCGTGCCGGCCTCGGCCAGCCCCAAATATTTGCCCTTATGCCGAATCCCGCTCTCCGGGTGCATGGACAGGTCCCGGATATGCAGTTCATAGATCACCGCATCCACCGGAGAGGCAAACGCCGGCTTCGCCCTGGACCAGCGTTCGGGGTCGGTCCGGCGGAGGTCCAGGACAACGCCCCGGTCCCCGTTAACGCCGACAGCTTTGGCATAGGGATCGACGGCCTCGTTCACATCCGATCCGATCCGCACCTTGTAATTGTAGTAAACACCGTGAAGATCGCCGGCTTTCTCGGCAACCCAGGTTCCTTTCCGGTCGCGCGTCATTTTTATCGTTTGATCCGGCTCGCTGTTCCAAGAATCGTACAGCACGACCCAGGCTTCCGAGGCCGTCGGCGCCCAAAGACGGAAAACCGTCATCTCCCGGGTATACGCAGCCCCCAAATCGTCGCCTTTATAATTATATTTCTCATCGAATTCGGGATCGAATACGGAAACGCCTTCGGTAACCTCGGGATCGCCGTAATCGAATGTAATGTCAATTTCCTTCTGTACGGACAATGGGATTCACTCCAATCGTATAAATTGTCGCACGAAACGGCTTATTTCATGTAAGGGAGGTCCATTTCCATGAATCTTATTGGATAAACTATTCATCTACTGAACAAGCTTCTCCCCTTCAAAGAGGGCTATATCACTATAGCAGGCTATGAAAACGGTTGCTGTTTAAAATAGGGACTGCGTTAAGACATGCCGAAATAATCGCGTGTTCCCCTACCCCCATCATATGGCAACAAGCCCCTCGAGCGTTCCCCTGCATCCGCCTCCGCCCAGGGGACACTTTGCCGGAATGCTCCGGTTAACTTAAACGTTTACTCCAACTGGTATGTGGTGCATTATACCATTGCCCTCTCAATTAGGTCAATCGTTTGCATAAATGATTATGCACCAAGTTTTTTTACCCCAAATCTTCATTTTCTCTTCTCTATCTCCGATATCAATTAATAGTACTTTGGAACTATATCATTTACTTCTAGACAAACGGAGGATGCCATGTACTGTTCGAATTGCGGCAAGGGTTTATACGAAGACGACAAATTTTGCGTCAGTTGCGGGACTCCGGTAAAACCCCGGGAATTTGAAAAGGAGGAAGGCGGATTGTCTCCTGTCCAGCATTCGGCCCCCTCACACCATCACGCTGATTCCACCCCGAGGAATACGGTGGAACCTTCCGAAGAGGACTATACTCTTTTTGTCGGAAAACGAGCCGAGGATTATCTGCTCCTATGGAGAGAGGACCGTCACTGGAACTGGCCCGCGTTTCTGTTCGGGGGATACTGGCTTTTGTACAGAGGGTTGTACTTGTACTTTTTGCTTTACTTAGTCTGTTTATCCCTACTGGTAAATGTGATCCGTTCCCTGACCTTTCCCGCCTATTATTTGTCGAATGGGGTGGTCTGGACGGTCATCGCGGCCCATTTCGTGCTGCAGGTTGTGTTTGCGGCTTTTGCCAATCAGATTTATTTGCATCACGCCCAGCGAAAAATCCGCTCCCTGAACGTTCGCTTCGACAGATACCCGGATCTGCGGAAGGAAAAAATCGAAAGCGCCGGCGAAACCAGCCTTTACATCCCCATCGCCCTCGCCGTGCTTCCCGTACTGATCGGCATCGTCAGCTTCCTGCTTTATTCGGCGCATATTTATAAAGAAATCAACCAGGAAATCCGGAATATGGAGCAGGGGACAAGTCTGATGGAGTCTGTGGAAACGACCGCCGTGGCGGCCAAAGCTGTTTAGCCTAAAAAACCGCAGCACGGTGTTGAACCGGGCTGCGGTTTTTGATATTGAAAGAGCTGCTTCTCGAAGCTGCGGATATTAACCCGCTTGTTTGCCGATGTATCTCAAATCCTCATAGACCAGAAGGGAGAATTCGGATTTCATGCCTCTCCCGGATTGAGCAAGAACGATCAGCTTTAATTCATTTAAGCGGATATGCCGTTCCGTTTTGGTCTTCGCCTTTTGGAGCGCGGCTACTTTGGCCTGCAGCAGATCGGCCACATCCTTCTTCTTGATCCGCTTCTGCTCCAACCCCAGGTCAACCAGCTCATCGAGATGGTCGATGTCCATCGTCACATCAAAAATGAAATTTTGAAAAGACTTATGACCCAGTTCATCCGCGGCCGTCACGCTCAGCGTATGCTTCCCGGCCGAGAGATAATACGGCTGCAGCCGATTGGGATCCGCGATCTTTTTACCGTTCAGATAATAAACGGACTTCTTGACACCGCTCGCGCGATCCTCAACCGATACCGTAAAAGGAACGCTGTCTTCCGTCTGCAGCACGGCCTTCTCTCCGGTCATACTTACTTCAGGGCCCAGACGGTCTACATTGACATAAAGCGTCTTGCTCTCTTCTAAGTTTCCGGCCTTGTCCACCGACCGGTACTCGATAACATACTTGCCGTCATTGTTAAGCAGGAGGGGAGCGGCGGCCCGCTCCCATGCTCCCCCATTCACCCGGTATTCCGTATAATCCAGGCCGCTGCCGCCCTCGTCCTCCGACACCCACTCTACGGTAACCTGAGTTTTATTGTATACGTTTTGTCCGGCTTTTCCGTTATGCTCCGCACGGGTAACCGGTGCCGCATTGTCAAAATGGACCACATGATCCAGGCTGAGCGGCTTCAGTTGATAAACCCCTTTAAAAATCGCGGCGATCCCGGTGACCTTGACGCGGGTTCCCGCCGGGTAAGCTTCGCTGAAGGCCGACTGGCTGATCCCCGTTCTTCCGTCGATCCGCACCTTGACGCTCGAACCATCCGCTTTGACGGCGTCAAACTCAAAGGATCCCGCCGGTGAAGCCGACGCCAGATTTTGAATAGCGACGTTCTCCAAAGTGATCAAGCGGCCCTGGTTCGTCTCGTCCACACCGCTTTGAACGATCGGCTCCGGCAAAGGGGCCGTTCCTTTTTTCTCGATCAAAATCGGGTTTTCCAGTTCCACCTCACCGTTATAAACCGTTTTTTCGGCACTGATGCGCACCAGATCGCCCGCATGGTACCCGGAAGCCGTTTGGAACACGTAAATGCCCGCGGTTTCATCCTGAACGTAGAACCCCTGTCCGCCAAACACGCCCGGTTCTGAAGTAATCACGCCCTCGACCATAACCTTCGTTCCGTCCAATTTCTGGCGAACCTCCGCAATGGAAGCCAGTTCCGGCACCGGCGGCTTGTCGTCCGGAAGCGGCTCCGCGCTCACATCGGCGATCGTGACCGCCTTCGTCAGCAGATTGCCGCTTCCTTGTTTCAGGCGCAGATTGGCATTACCAGCCTGGCCGGGCTTGAACTGCACGGTCAGCTCTTTGGCCGCATGGCCCAAGGCATCGCCCGTCAGGGAAAACGCCGGGCTATAGTTATAATCCGACCACGTGCCGTCCGCGTTTTTGAAGCGGGCAATTTGCGCGCCACCGGCCAGATAAATCCCTGCTTTCAGCTCGTTTACGGTCTGTCCGGGCAAAAGATTGTCCACCGTTACCCGGATTTGAAACTCTGCGTTGGACGGCAGTTGGGATTGATGAACGAAACCATACACCGGCTGCGGTTGCGGAGTTTCGCTGGAGCCATAGGAACCCGGCTTAAACGTGGTCGGGTCGTACCATTTATACCCCGCCGCCGGCGCGGACCAAGGCTCAGGCTTAGGCTCCACGGATGCCACCGGCTCTTCTTCCGGCCCGAGCACAGTAGGCTGATCCAGTTCAATGCCCGGAATCTCGGCAAAAGAGGTGTAGTTCTCGTCATGGGCCAGCCATCTGACCGTCTGCACCAGGAAAACCCCGTCGTCGACCTCTTTGAACCCGTCGTACGTTTTCTTCTTTTGACCGTTCTCTTCCCTTAAATATTTCGGCGTGGCGTCCTCAACCGGAGAAGAGTCTCCGATGAACGCGGCTTTACCGAGGCCAAGCTTGCCGATCGCGGCATAAGGCCCTTCGGGACGGCCTCCCCCGTTGTAAACCCCGCTGTCTACCGCGTTGCCCCAGGCCGGAATCCCCGTCGGCACATAGACGATCCCCTTCGCTTTTTCGGGATCGAGAATCGCCACCGTCGAGCCGGCATGAACGGCGACCGCTTCCACGTCTGCCGTGATGCCGAACGATTGGGACGGACTCACGATATCATTGGCGTTGACATCCCCAATGGCGTTGTAACGGAAGCGCACTCCAAAGTGATCGGCCAACCAGTCGGAGCTGGTTACTTCCTGCATGGCCGGCGAGTCCGCTTCCTCCGCGCTCATCCCTTTGGCCGGATTTTCGTAAGCGCCGCGGCGGTAGCCGTTAAACACCTCCGAAGCGTCCCAACGGTTTTTGTTGCGGTCGGCATTGTAATGGTCCGAAATGAAAAATACGGCCCCGCCGTTTTCCACATATTGAACGATCGCCGCCTGCTCGGAGGCTTTGAAAGGAATGTTCGCTTCCGGCAAAATAAAGACATCGTAATCTTTCAGCACATCATAGGTGATGGCGGCTTCTCCGAACGTAAAAGGCACAGGGCGATCCAAAGCATCCACCTTGAATCCGGCCGCCCGGAGACCGTCGGCGAAATCGGAGAATGCGCCGTCGATCACCCAGTCCGCTGCGCCCGCCGTTTGAGCATGCGCATGGTCGAACAGCACCTTTTTGCCCGTTCCGTCCGGAAGCGTCGGCGTTTCAGGCTGCTCGCCTCCAGGTTGCTCCCCACCCGGCTGTTCTCCGCCCGGCTGCTCCCCTCCAGGCTGCTCCCCTCCGGGAAACTCAATTTTGGTCACCGATTTCAATCCGGGGAAGTTATTATAGGCGTTCAAGGAACCGGAGACGGTCACTTGGCGGCCGATCAGCTCCGGGTGGGCCTGCAATCCGAAATCGCCCCGCAGGCCGGATGGGACCTGGACATTAACAAGTTTGCCGAGATCCCGTTCTTCCGGCGTATCCGCCAGCAACAAATTATAATCATTGCTGAACGGCGCGTTGAAATTCGCCGTCAGCGATCCTGTGGCATGCCCCACGATATATCCGGTAACGACGGTCTGCTCCCCGCTGTTTCCTTTGGCAATCGCCGCCTCCACACTAATAGAAGCGCCGTTCGTCCCTGCGGAGGACTCGGACAAATCCGTTCCGCCTTGCTCCGGTGCAGGTGCCGTCGGAGACAGCGCATCCAGAGCGGTTACTGCCGGGGCCGGGCCAGGCTGGCTAGGTTCTTCCGCCGCGGCCGGCAGGGCGCCGGCCAGGCTGGTGACGAGCATGGTGATAACCAGTAACCAGTTTAACCGCCTTCTTTTCCTTGCACGCTTCATACGTAATCGATACCTCCCTTAACAATTGTTGGATGAATTCCCTTACAATCATAAAATTCTAACAATTGCCCACTATTTCCTACTTGTAAAAATCATGTTAAAAGAGCGCCGCAAACTCAAATTTCGCGAATATCATCAGCGAACGTTTCTCCAAGATTGCATATATACCTGCAGATTTGCAGTAATTCATCAAGCCATTGAGTCAACACGGAGGGCAACGGGGACGGGGGACTCCTGATAATAAAACAAAAAAGCAGAGGCCCCTTCGCCTCCGCTTACATTAAATCCCGCATCTTCTATTTCTCCGCGCTGTCAGCTATACTCCCGCCTGCTCCATCATTCCCCGGGCGATCCAGACTCCGGCCGCTCCCGCTTGGGCCAGCCCGCGCGTAATTCCGGCCCCGTCCCCGCCGCAATAGAGCCCGGCGATTTCCGTTTCCAGCGATTCCGTCAGCTTCGGACGGGCCGAATAGAATTTGGCCTCCACGCCGTAGAACAGCGTATGCTCGGAAGCGATTCCGGGGGTAACCTTGTCGAGCGCTTCGACCATTTCGATCAAGCTCTTCATCGTATTATAAGGCAGAACGAGTCCGAGGTCTCCGGGTACCGCCTCCTTCAAGGTCGGCTCCAAAAATCCCTCGGCGATTCGGGCCGCCGTCGAGCGCCGGCCCCGCAAAATGTCCCCATACTTCTGTATGATCACGCCGCCATTGGAAAGGTCATTCGCCCGCTCACAAATCTCTCTGGCGTATTCGTTCGGCTTGTCGAACGGCTCGGTGAATTTATGCGAGACGAGCAGCGCGAAATTCGTATTTTGCGAGCCGAGAACCGGATCTTTATAGGAGTGCCCGTTGGCGGCCATCACCCCGCTGTGGTTCTCCACGACGACGTGCCCCGACGGATTGCTGCAAAACGTCCGGACTCTAGTGCCCACCGAGGTGTTGAAAATAAACTTCCCTTCATAAAGATGCTCGTTGATTTCCCGCATCACCACATCGGACGTTTCCACGCGAACGCCGACATCGACCTGATTGTTCGACATTTTCAAGCGGCGCTTCTTCAAAATTTCGGTCAGCCAGGCCGAACCGTCCCGCCCCGGAGCTACCATAACCTTGTTCGCCTCGTACGAATCCCCGTTTTTCAGCAGGATGCCCTGAACCCGATGACCTCCATCCTCCTTAACCGTAATGAGGTCCTCCACTTCCGCCTTGTAAATCATGTCGATCCGGGTTTTCAAGTATTCATAGATCGATTTCAAAATCTCCAGATTCTGTTCCGTGCCAAGATGGCGGACCTGAGCCCTGAGCAGCTTCAAGCCCGCGGCATAGCCGCGCTGCTCGATCCCCTTGACCGCGTCCGTTAGCGGATCGGTAATGACCGGTGTGGCGCCATGCTCCAGATTGATCGCGTCCACATACCGGATCAGCTCCAGCACTTTGGACGGAGCGATGTAATCGGTCAACCAGCCGCCGAACTCGGTCGTGATGTTGAATTTGCCGTCGCTGTAAGCCCCGGCTCCCCCAAAGCCCGCTGTAATGGAGCACGCGGGTAGACAGCCGGCGAACTCTTTTTTCCCGGCAGCGGGAGGACAAAGCGTAATCTTCTCCTCCAAAATCGGACAGCGGCGACGATATATGTCATGTCCTTTATCCACCAGCAGCACTTTCCAGTGCGGCGCCTTCCGCGTCAGTTCATAACAGGCAAAAATCCCCGCTGGTCCGGCCCCGACTACGATGACATCATATTTATTCATCAGTTCAATTTCCTCCTGAAATTCGTTATGGTCTGCAGAAAACGCAAAAAATCCCGACTTCGAATAGGTATGCGCAAGCACCCGTTCGTAGCCAGGAATTTGTGGTTCCTTGTAGAGACCCTCAAACCGTATTTTTGAGGATATACGAATCGTAAAAGCAAATCTATGTTCTCACTGTTACGCTAGTAATAATAGCGTTAAAATACCGAATAAGTCAATAGATAAATTGACCAATATTCGTTTATCATAAATAAGATATGATTTTTCATTAATAAAAATCCACGAAAACGACCAAAACACGAACATTAATCCATAATTTTCGCTATGAAATTATCATTGCTCATTCGCATTAATAATTCACATGCTTTATAATATACTTATGTCTTTATTCATATTTTTAATTAAAAAGGAGTAGATGTAGCGAATGGACAGTGACAGGCTTTTGGTATTTAATTTGGTTTTGGTCGTGATTCTCATAGCCATGACGGCATTTTTCGTTGCGGTGGAGTTTGCGATCGTCCGGGTGCGGGGCAGCCGCGTGGATCAATTGATTGCCGAAGGGCATAAGAAGGCGTTGGCCGTTAAGCAGGTCACCTCCAATCTTGACGGATATTTATCCGCCTGCCAGTTGGGAATTACGATTACGGCGCTTGGACTCGGTTGGCTGGGCGAACCGACGGTGGAGCAAATCCTTCACCCGCTGTTTCACAGCCTCCATATACCTGAAGCATTAAGCGGTGTGCTTTCCTTCATCATCGCATTTGTGGTAATCACTTATCTTCACGTTGTAGTCGGTGAGTTGGCGCCAAAAACCGTGGCCATCCGTAAAGCGGAAGCCGTGGCTATGTTTACCGCAAAGCCGCTCATTTTGTTTACTAAAGTGATGCGTCCCTTCATCTGGACATTGAACGGCTCGGCCAATCAACTCGTTAGGATGATCGGCATCAAACCCGCTTCCGAGCACGAAGAAGCCCACTCGGAAGAAGAACTGCAAATTATTATTAATGAAAGTTTCGAGAGCGGTAAAATCAATCAAAGCGAATATGGTTACGTCAACCGGATCTTCGCGTTTGATAACCTGCTCGCCAAGGAAATTATGGTTCCGCGCACCGATATGGTGTGCTTATATACAGATAAAACGCGGGAGGAAAACCTTGAAATTATCAAGGAGCAGCAATACACCAGGTTCCCCGTCGTCGAACAGAGCAAGGACAATGTCATCGGCACCATCAACACCAAACAGTTCTTCCTGGCTTACGAGGATAATCCCGACTTGGAAGTGGCCTCGATTTTGCAGCCGGTCATGGCCGTGTCGGAAGTAACGCCGGTCAATGAACTGCTGCAGCGGATGCAGCGGGAAGGCACGCATATCGCCATCCTCATCGATGAGTACGGCGGCACCGCCGGTCTTGTCACCATCGAGGACATCCTGGAGGAAATCGTCGGCGAAATCCGTGACGAATTCGACAAGGAAGAGGAACAGCCGCTGGTTCAGCTTAGCGAAACCCATCTGATTGCCGATGGGAAGGTTACGGTCAATCAGATCAATGACCTGCTGTTATCCAACCTGGACACGGAGGATGTCGACACGATCGGCGGTTGGCTGTACGGCAGACACCCCGAAATGAAAGTCGGGGAAACGCTGGAGCACCAAAGCCTTCGTTTCAAACTGCTGGAGAAAGAACCGCACCGGTTCCGGAAGCTGGAAATCATCAAGCTCGCACCGCAACTCGAGGATTAAGATAAATAAAGGTTGCCCTGTCAGCAGCGTATAGCTGGTGTGGGGCAACCTTTTTTGGTGTTGGAGCGGGGTCGAATAACGGGAAAAGCTTCCGCAAATTCAGGCAGTGTACGTAATAGCCCAAAAGCCAGCCGCTAATACGACGGGCAGCCGTAGGGCCAGAGGTATTGCAGCGCACGGTTTGCGGCGGCCTTTCCGCCGCGGAAGGCCGGATCAGCGAGCCGATCACCACCCGCAGCAGTTGCAGCAGGCTCTCCCCGAGCCAACGCCCCGCTCCGGCGGCCAGCGGGACGGCCATCGCGACGATCACCGCCTTGGCGCCTTGTCCCGCATCATAGCACGGCGGAAACCGTCCGGAAAACCGGACGGTTCCGAGGGCTTACAAGGCTGAAATTCCCGACAGCTTCGGTTGATGGACGACGGGGGGGTTCCGGTTCAGTCCTTCTCTGTATTGGACCTCATGGCGGAGCAATGTATGCAAACCGTCGCGCAGGGTATAATAAGGCATCCAGTTCAGCTTCTCCGCCGCTTTCCGGTTGCACATCACACTGTGGCCGATATCCCCCGGCTGCGGCGGAAGAAAATGCAGCGCCGGCTCCACACCGGACAGTTCCCGCAGCAGCCCGACGATTTCCAGCAGTGAAATGCCGCCGCCACCGCTGATATTGACGATGTCCCGGCTCCCGTTTCGAATGGCCAGGACGTTGGCGTGGGCCACATCTTGCACGTGAACGAAGTCCCGCGTCTGCTCCCCGCTGCCGAATATCTCCAGCGGCTGTCCGCTTAAAATCCGCTCCACGAACGCAGTAATAACTCCGTCTTCCCCGGAGCGGGTTGTTTTGAATCCATAGACATTCGCGTACCTTAAAATGACGTAATCCAGTCCGTATTGGACTGCGAACGAGTGAATATACCTTTCGGCCACCAGCTTCGACACGCCGTAGAAGGATTGCGGATCCGTCTTATCCGTCTCTTGAATCGGGATGGATTCCGGCGTACCGTATACGGCCGCCGAGGAAGCGAACACCAGTTTTTTCACGCCGTAACGAACGCACTGCGTCAGCAAATGGATCGTCCCCATGATATTGCTTTCGGCATCCTGGCAAGGATCCTTCAAGGACCGCTGCACACTGATCTGGGCAGCCAGATGGATCACGCAGTCCGGCCGTTCCGTCTCAAAGACTCTCTCCAGCTTTTCGGATACAAGGTCCAATTGATAGATTGAGACGGACTCGTCCTTTCCCGGTACCAGGGCCCCCGCCAGCCGGTCGACAACGACCACTTGATAACCTTGCTCGCGTAATAGTTTTACCGTATGACTGCCGATAAAACCCGCTCCTCCCGTAACAAGCACCTTCATCATTTTCTACTCTCCATTCTAAAATAGGCGGCTGCCAAGCGCCCATTCACGATATTTCCGTTTCCTACTTTATGTGCCGAAGGGCTAATTTATGCGTTGGGTTCATAGGGATAAAACAAAGAGGGAGGTAGAGTATATGAAGCGACGCCCGATTTCAAAGAGGCTGCCCGCTCTGATAGCCTTGTCGTTTTTGGCGGCGTTGGCCTTAACGGTTCCGGCGGTCCTCAGGTACCTTCATGCCCCGCTGGTGCTGAATGTGAAAGAGGCGGGAGCCCGGGGGGATGGAGTCACAGACGATACCGCTGCCTTCCGCCTCATTCTGCAAAAAGCCGCCAATCACAAACATGGGGCGGACATCTTGATCCCGGCCGGGACTTACCTGCTCGACCCCGAACACCCCCTGCCCCTGCGCAGTCATATCCGGCTGATCGGTCAGGGAAGACCGGTGCTTCGTTTCGGCTTGCCGGGTACCGATCAAACCGGCTACGAAGCCCTCTCGGTAACGGGCCGGCGAATAAGCATCGAGGGTATTACCATTGACGGCGCTTACCGTTTGATCCGCGGCATCGGCGTCCATACCGGCTCGGAGCGGGTGCGGATTCGGGACATCGTCATCCGGCAAATGAGCCAGCCCGACAATCCCCACAGCCCTCTGTATTCCGCCGTAGTCAGCGGGATCATGATCTATGGGGGGACGCGGGAGGTTACGGTGGAGAATTCCACCATCTCCTATATTTCCGCAATCCATCCGTCACCTGTGGCACGCGGCATCATGGTGTGGAACAATCCGGGAGTCCCGCCGGCGAACCAGGTGCGGATTGCGGGAAATCGCATTTCCCACATTACCCCCCGCGAAGATGCGGATGCCATCCACTTTGACCAAGCCGCTCCCGGTGCCCCGCTGTCGGATTCCGTTGTCGAGAACAACCGGATTGCCTACAGCGCCAAACGGGGCATCAAAATCGCCGCCCCAGGCGTCCTGGTCCGAAATAACGTGATCACGAATCCTTATCGCGGAAATAATCGCTACCGCTTCCCGGAATCCGACCGGATCCCCCAGGATATGTATGCGGCCATCTCCGTGTACGCCAGCGATGTGACCGTCTCGAATAATATCATCGACGGGGCCGGAACCTTCTACGCGGCCATCGAAGCGGACGCCGGGACAAGAAGCCTCAGCCGGATCATTATCGAAAATAATGACATTGGCGCGAGCTCCCCCGGCGCCCCCTCCGAGCCTCCTGCCAACGGCACCGGCATCCGCCTCGGGCGAATCAGCGGCGCACGCGTGACGGGAAACCGGATTCGCGGCATGCATACGGGCTTCTTTCTCCCAAGCGGCGCCATCGACCGCGCCGAACAATTCCGCGGCAACGACATTATCGATGCGGAAACGGATATACGTTATCCGGCGGAAGCCGCACAGTCCCGCGGGAATCCATAAAGGCCGAAGCGCCGGGAACTTCGGCGGAAAGACCAGCGGAAGCCCCTGTTGGGGCGTATGCCGGGGAAGCGGAGGATGCAGGGGATGCCCCGGCCCCGCTCACTCCCTTGGCCTGCTCCCGCTGCAAGACGACGCGGATCGTCTGGACGAGGATTTTCAGGTCCAGCAGCAGTGAGTAATTATGGATATATGCCAGGTCGTACCGCAGTTTATCGGCCGCCGTTGTCGCGTAACAAGCCATCACCTGAGCGTATCCCGTCAACCCGGGCTTCACGGCCATACGGCCATCATAATGCGGCAGCTCGGCGCTGAATCGGGAGACGAAATGCTCCCGCTCCGGCCTCGGCCCGACGAGGCTCATATGGCCAAGCAGTACATTGACCAGCTGCGGCAGTTCGTCCAGCCGGGTCGCCCGCATCCATCGGCCGAGCCGGGTAATGCGCTCGTCGCCGTCCCCGGCGAGAACCGGCCCGGTGCCCGCCTCCGCACGGTCCACCATGCTGCGGAACTTCAACAGCGGAAACGGCCTGCCCCGGAGGCCGAGCCGTTCCTGCACATACAGCGCTCCCCCTTTGGAGGTCAGCGGCACAGCAACGAGCAGCAGCAGCATCAGAGGGGAAGCCGCGATGAGGAGCAGCGCGGCAAGTCCCAGATCCGCGCCGCGCTTGATGAAACGCTCCGTCCGGGTCAACCCGGGCGGCCGCAGCGAATACAGCAGTTGGTCATCCAACTGCTGCAGCTCCGCCCCCCGGACGGACAGCTCCAGAAGCTCCGGCACCATTAGCACCTCCACGTTCCGGGCGCCGGCCAGCCTCACCGCTTCTTGGCGCAAGGCCGGCGGAACGCCCGGACCTACCAGGAGCACCCGGGTGCCGTCGAGCAGCAGGACTTCCAGGCGGCGCAGTATTCCCGGCCGTCCGGTGTCCCCCTCCCCGCCCGTCCGCAATACGCTGTGAATCTCCAGCCAAGGCCGCCCTCCCTGTACAAGTTTCCGGGCGCATTCCAGATCCTCCTCGCGGATTCCCGTGAGGAGGACGGTCTTTTTATGACGCGATCTTCTCCACCCGATAAAGAACCATAGTGCCCGAAACCCGGACGAAAGAAGGAGCTGAAGGCTCGAAGCAACCAGGATCAGCGGGTATAAGCCTTCCTCCGTCTGCAGCAGTTCTTGCAACACAACAACTCCTGCGGCCGCTGCGGCATGGGACAGAAACAGATTCCACACCAAATGCGCGGGTTTCTGCCGACCCGTTGCGTCATACAAGTTGAACAGGTAGAAGGTCAGCAGCGTAACCAGCCCTGTCCATGATATCAGCAGCAAAACTTCCTCCCTGGGAGGTGCCGCCCCCCCGGGTGTCAGCCGAAGTACCGCCGTCCAGCTTGCGTAAATCCATAGGCCGTCCAGAAAAATAAGGCCCGCCCGCGGCCCTTTGGTGCGCAATGACTTGATCAAACTTTTTCCCCTCCATTTATCCGATCGGTGCTTTCTCTCTATCTATACGGCACGGTATGAAAATCAAGAACGGGAAAACTTCGCTTCAACAACGGACGCGGCAGATGGACATAAACTGGAAATTTACAACGGGAACACCAGACGCAAAAAAGCCTAATCCCCGGGTCGCTCCCAAAAGGATTAGGCATGATTTTCTATTGTTTGACAACCACGTTCTGGTTCGTGGGAGAGGTCTGTACGGTGAACTTGGAGGCCCGGATCCGGTTGTTCGAGCAGGTGATGTTTCTCTGAACGTAGCCCCGCAGATAGGTGCTCAGGTCAATGCCTCCGCCTCTTTTATGGACGAGAATATTGCCCCGGATCTCCCCTCCGGTCGCGTTCTGCCAGGTCCAGATTCCCCGTTCCCCGTTGTTGACCGTGTTGTTGAGAATTTTAAAATCCCGGATATTTCCGAGGCGAATGCCTGTCGTTCCGGCTATGGCGCTGCGATCTCCCATAGTGATTTGATTGTTCTGAATTCTAATGTCGTGGACCTCCTGGCCCGAGGCGACCTCAATCGCCGCGTAAAAGCTGCCGCTGCCGTTGATCGAATTTCTTTCGACAAGCTGGTGGTTGCCGTACAGGCTGATGGCCGAATACATATCGGGCGCAAGCTTGCCCTTGTTGCTGCCCATGTAGTAATTATTGTTCAAATAAGAGTTGGTAATCAAGTTGTCGCGGGTCGTAATTCCTTCGGCATAGATTTTTATCGCCCGTTTGGCGCAGTGATCGAACCGGTTGCCGGAAATCGCGCTGCCCACTTCGCTCCCCTGTCCGCCGTCCAACGCGGGGTCCTCATAATAGATGCCGTCGCCGTCGTCCGCCGGTCCGATATGATGAATGTGGCTGGCGCTGATCGTCACATTCCTTGCAACCCGCTCCGCGCTGCCCCAAGCGGTCGTTACGTAAATGCCTCTGGCGATCAGGCTGCCGCTCGTAAGATTCACCGCTTGGACATGGGATACCTTGCAGCCGGAAATGGAAATGGCCTCCGAGTTTCCATAAATCACGATGCCGGCTACAATCCCGGTGTAATACTCACTTTCGGGATCTGTACTGTGCGTAGCACGGGTAACCTCAACATTCTCCACCGTCACCTCGCGGCTGCCCCCGCCGATCACCAGCACCCGGTTAACCCGGTTATTCCCGTCGAGGACGAGATCGCGAATCCCGATTTGATCGCCCGCCGCCCGCATCAGTTCCCAACCGAATCCCCCGGCGGAAGCCCTTAGAATAGAAGTGTTTCCGTCTCCCTGAATCGTGGTCCTCCCGCAGACCCGAAGCGCCTTGCCCGGACGGATCATATAGACGCCGCCGGGAAAATAAACGGTATCCCCGCTTCGCATCGCCTGATCCAGCGCCTTCTGAATGGCGGCCGAATCGTCGGTACGGCCATTGCCCCGGGCTCCCAACATCGTTACATCAATCATGGCCCTTCCCCCCAACATCATGGATGTGGCTTACCGGCCCCCTTGAGAACGATTTTTTTGTACATCCTCTATCCTTATTTAATAACGGGGAGAACCAAGGGGCAATGGGCATATACCTCAAATTTAAATTATTCCACTCGGCTCGCCGGCGGCAGGGTCAAATACATCTCATACTGAAAAAGGGATTCTCGCTGAAATCCCTGCCCTTGCAAAAAGCCCTCCATCCAAGCGTTATTAGCCATAGAAACACTGAGCCTGGACAGATCCAGCTCGCGAGCGGCCGTCCGCAGCAGCAATGTTGCCGCCCCGCGGCACCGGAAGGAAGGGTCCACCAGCAGTACCGAGACCCGGCCCTCCCCACTTATCGCCAGCATTCCCGCAGGCTCATCGTTTACGGAAGCGCTAAAAAATGAGAATGTGTTGCTTTTCCGGATATAGTCCAGGTCATTCTGCCAATTAAGGTGAAAATACCGCCGCTCCGTTACCCACGCTTCAAAGGTATCCCACTCCGCTCTCCCGACCGACATCTCCTTATCGGCAACCGGTCCCAGAGTGCCCGGATCGTTCAAACTAAAGTAGGACAGTTCGTACACTTTCCGGTATCCGAGTTTGTCGTAAAAAGCAATCGCCCGATCATTCCCCGCGATCACTTCCAGATACAGCTGACGGCATCCCTGAAGCACCGCTTCCTCACGATGCAGTTCCATCAAACGGCGGCTGACACCCCGGCCGCGTTCGTCCGGAATGACGGCCAACGCCCCGCATCGCATCGTGAGAACTCCCTCGTATTCCCGAATCCCTCCGAGGACCAGGCCGACAGGCTTGCCGCCTCTAAGCGCTACGAAGGAGTGCTCTCTCGCATTGCCTTCCGGGCCGAAAAAACGGTCGGCAAACTGCTCCATCGTCAATTGAAACCGGATGAGATAATCGGAGAATCCCGCTTGAAACGCGGCAAACAGAAGCGGCCATTCGCACTCCGTACCTCGATAATATCGAAGCTCTTCCATGTTTACCCCTCCTTATGTACCTATCGATAATAGCCGTATATCCCTAAATATAGCAAAAAGCCCGCCTTGTTTATAGCGGGCTCTTCATGCGCGAGAGCGACCATGCTGGCGGGAGCGGATTTTCGGCTATCTAGGTTGAACTAAAGAATTGGCGTTGGGCAAGGATATGAAATGGTTTCGGAGATACGTTGCCAACATCCACAATTGTAGATATAAAGCGCCCTCGCATCGTCGGAGTCTACACACTAACGGGAAAACCTCCCGTTAATCTACCGCTCTTGGTTCTTGAATCGGATTTAGCTGGAAATTCTCCATCTATTTCGCGGCCTAATTTCCGATAGACACATTTTCAGGCGAATTACCGGGAGGTTTTCCAGCTAATTCCCCTCTGCAGCCGCATACGCACCAAATTAACGGGAAGAATTCCCTTTAATTTGAACCAACCATGAGCTGTAGGCCAAGAGTGTGAAAAGAACCCTTTACACTTGTCTAATAGGCAAATCAATAGTTCAACCTATATAGTCACTTTTTCGCCAGACTGGGAGCATCTTCGGCAAGTGCGTCCAATTCGCGCTTCAGTTCATCCCGCAAGCCGGCGACAAGCTTATCGTCCGCAGCATCCCGGTAAATTTGCTCAAGCCGTTCCCGGCGGGTTTTGACTTCGGCCAGCAAGGAGATCGATTGCTTCATGGACGCGGAATAGCGTTCCTTGATCGCACGCAGGGGGGCTTCGAATTTCTCGTCCGTTCCCGGCGTAATCGCCAGTTCATATACATCGAGAATACTGTCGCCTTCGCGGGAAGGGAAATGCTCGTGCGGCGCGGTGCTGTCAAAGATCGCCAGGCTCAGCTCCGGAAAGATGAGCATATCCAGGCTGTTCGGGTCGAAGCCGCAATGGTACACCTCCGTGCCGATCCCCCGCTCCTCGGCCAGCGCGGCGAGCTTCCGGAACAGCGTCGATTTTCCGGAGCCCGGCCGGCCCTTGACATAAATCCGCGTGCGCAGCCGATCCGTCAAATTCAGGACGAAATCGACCGCTCCCCGCCAGGTAGCCGCACCGAGGAACCGATGCGTCATTCGGGCCGGGCCTGCGTTTTCGAAGACGGGCAAATGCGTATCGGCAAACTCGGCGGCCAATTGGTTCATCTTTTCCCGATCCAATTGGTCGATATAGTAATTCTCCCATTCATCATGAATGCGCAGTGTCCGCAAAAATGTCGCATACGCCTCCTCGTACAGGCCTGCGATTTCTTCTTCCAGACTTTGCAGTTCTTCGCGGGCGGATGCGAGCATCTCCTCCCGGAACGCCGTTCGAAGATCGATAAAGGACAGCTTCGCTCCTTCCGGCTCAAAACCTTCGGGCCAAGCTTCGCCGTCCACAAAACCCGCCGACAACTCCTCGATGGTAAGGCCTTCAAGCAGATCGCCATCAAGCGGCTGATGAATCAATTGCAGGCTCCATCCGCTCCCTTCGATGGTTGAAGCCAAATGCTTCAGCAAACCGGCCGCCGCTCCCGGAACACCTTTTAATACGTAAATCGCCGAAAGTCCCTGAAACGCCGAATCGACCAGACTGTACAGGCCGGCCGCCGTATTCCCCCGCGCAAAATAGTGAAGCTCCCGCTTTGTCATGCGGAATCCAACTCCTCTCCTAACCTGGTGTTTCATACCTTACACCTTATGCGAGATAGCGGCCCTGTGTGTTTGCCCAGCTCGCACCGATTTCACGGAAGAAGTCTATCGCGAAGGAAACCCGGCGTTTGTTAGGCGGTTTAGCGCTTGAGCCAACGGTGCAGATCGACCACGGAATGAAGCGCGTACTCGATGCGGACCGGACGGCCGTTTTCGAGGATCACCAGGCAGGGCACGCTGGAAATCCGCCATGTCTCCCGCAGTACGGGCGCAAAGTTGATGTTGATTTTGGAGACCGGCATCGCCGCCCCGGTCTCCAGAACGATTCCGAGCATCCGCTCCGCCAAGGCGCACGTTCCGCACAGGGGCGTATGAAAATATACCGCTTCCGGATCGTTTCCCGCCTCCTGTTGGAGATGAGCCAGCAGTTCTTTTTCCGACCTTTCCGGAATGTTCACGCACATTCCTCCTCTCTTTACAAATCCGTCTAAGTACCGCCATAATAGTGACAAAGATTGTCACCGTATAGCAAAACCAATATCGCTATTAGGTTGGATTAAAGAAGTAGCCAGTGCCCCTTCAGACAACCTTGATATCATAGAATTCCTGCATATCTGCAATGCGTATCAATAATCCAACTATAGCGGAGGAGATCCGACTTGCCCAAATCGAAACGATTGATGGAGCTGATGATGACCGTCAACCGGAAGCGCAAATTTACGGTCCGTGAACTGGCCGAGGAATTCGGCGTCTCTTCCCGCACCATTTTGCGGGATCTGCAGGAGCTGAGCGAGCTTGGCGTCCCTCTATACTCCGAGGTCGGTCCGCACGGCGGCTACCAAGTGTTAAACGAGCGTGTGCTGCCGCCGATCGCCTTTACCGAGGGAGAGGCCGTCGCGATTTTTTTCGCCAGTCACGCGCTGCGCCACTATGCTTATCTTCCCTTTGAGACGGAGGCGGCCTCCGCGCTCGGGAAATTTTATCATTTCATGCCGGGCGATGTCCGCGACCGGATCGACGAAATGAAAAACCGCGTCGATTTCGTCACGCCGGAGAGAAATTCCCGCTTCCCTTACCTCCCGCTGCTGCTGGATAGCGCCGTGCGTCGGCAAGTGACCCGGGTGGAGTACGCCCCGGCGGGCGACGGCCAACCAGACTGCCGGGATATTCAACCCGTCGGCATCTACGCCAAAAACGGTCTGTGGTACTGCCCCGCTTACTGCTTTCAACGGGCGGATTTCCGGTTGTTCCGCTGCGACAGGATTCTGTCCGCCGCCCCTTCATCGGAAATCCCGCCCCTGGATTTAAGCGAAGTTCACCTGGACAATTGGGAAGCCGGCATCCGCTCCAAAGTCCACGATACCAACATCCGTGTGGAACTAAGCCCTACGGGAGCGGAGCTGTGCGAGGCCGAGCTGAGCCGTCACATCCCGCTTCATCTCCGGGAAGACGGTTCCGGCTACCTGCAAGGCACGATACCGCTCGGGGAGGTGCCTTTTTTGGCGAGTTTTTTTATCGGATTGGGCAGTGAAGCCACCGTCCTTGAACCGCCTGAGCTGATCGAGGAAATCAAGCGGAAGCTGGCCGAATTGACGGCCAAATACCGATAGCCCGGGTATCACGTTCCGACTCGGCTGCGGTAGCTGCGGGGCGATACCCCGGTAATTCGTTTGAAAACCCGGGAAAAATAAAACATATCCTTGTACCCCAGCGCCTCGCCGATTTCCTTCACGCTCATGTCCGTGTTGAGCAAAATATTCCTCGCTTCGGCGGTTTTCAGCCGGTGGATAAACTCATTCAAAGGGTAGCCGGTGTATTCGTGGACGACCCGGCGGAGCGTGGACACGGAAATATGATGCCTGGCGGCAAGCTCGGAAGCGCTCGGGGTCTCATATAGGGAGCGGCCCAGGTCCTCGATGATTTTCAAGGCGAACCTGCCCCGATTCCCCGCCTCCGCCCGGTCTCCCTGGGAGACAAGTTCATACAGCAGCGATTCCAGAAGCAGGGCCGCCCGGTCCAGGTTGCTCGGTATGCCGCTGTCGATCAGCATAAACATCATCTCCATTTTGTTCAGCAGCGTTTCGTCGACAGAGACAATTTTGACCGCATCGACCTCAAACAGCCAATCCCGGAGCCACTCCTCCACCCTCTCCCCTTTTACCGTGAAATAGTACTCATCCCAAAAACCTCCGGTATCCGGTCCGTAATTGAACTCCACTCCGGGGTAAAGACAGAACCAGGAACCGGCCTCCACCCGTCTCACTTCACCGCCGCCCACCTGGTAATACCCGCTTCCCGCGGTAATGACGACGAACGCCCAGTCCCGGAACTCGGAATCGCTGCGCTGCGACGTTCTTCCGGGCAAATGCCCGGCGGAGACGATCGACAGCGATTGGAGCTTCAAGCGCTTGGGATCGACGGCCGGATCGAAGACGCGTATCGGATGAGGACTGATCATATAATCCATATACTTTGTCATCCTGCACATTCTCCCTTTACTACGACTGTGATAGATTATGGTTAATTGAACAAATAAAACAAATTTATGCAATCCAGCCGGTATCATTGTAGCAGACTTGCATAAGTAAGGAAAGGATGTAAGCGATCGCAATGAGCGCACTGAAAGTAGGCCTGATCGGCAATGGATCAATTTCGGAATCCCATCTGCAAGCTTATTTGTCCAACCCCAAAGCGGAGCTGGTCGCCGTCTGCGACCTGAAGGAGGACCGGGCGCGGGACACCGCGGCCAAATACAATATCCCGCATGTGTACACCGATTACCGGGAACTGCTCGCCAACCCGGAGGTCCAGGCCGTAAGCATTTGCACCTGGAACAATTCGCACGCCGAAATCAGCATTGCGGCGCTGCAGGCGGGCAAGGACGTGTTGTGCGAAAAGCCGTTGTGCAAGACGGTGGAGGAAGCCCTCCGGATCGAGCGGGCCGTCCGCGAAACAGGGAAACTGCTTCAGATCGGCTATGTGCGCCGCCACGCCTCCAACATCGCCGTGTTGAAGAAGTTTATCGATGCCGGGGATCTCGGGGAGATTTATTTTGCCAAGGCGAGCCTCGTCCGGCGCTTGGGCAATCCCGGCGGCTGGTTTGCGGATAAGGAACGGTCGGGCGGCGGCCCGCTGATCGATATCGGGGTGCATGTGATCGACCTGTGCTGGTATCTGATGGGGAAACCAAAAGTGAAGTCCGTGAGCGGCAATACGTACAACAAGCTCGGCAACCGCTCTCATATCGAAAACTACGATTTTTACAAAGCGGCTGATTACGACGCTTCCTTCAATACCGTGGAGGATATGGCCAACGCGCTGATCCGCTTCGACAACGGCGCTTCGCTGCTGGTCGACGTCAGCTTCTCCCTCCATGCCCGGGAGAACTCGGCGCAGATCAACATCTACGGCGACAAGGGGGGCGCCGAAATCGAGCCGGTGTTGGCGATCGTGACCGAGCGGCACAACACGATCATCAATATCGATCCGCAGATCAGCAGTCCGGGCTTCGAGTTTCAGGGGAGTTTCGACAGGGAGATCAACCATTTTGTCGACAGCTGCCTCGGCCTGCACGAGACGAACTGCCCGGTGGAGGACGGCGTGGAAATGATCAAAATTTTGAACGCCATTTACGAGTCCGCGGCAACGGGCCGAGAAATTCAATTTTAGAGACGGGTGAGGAGGCGATACGAATATGAAATTGCCAAATAAAATCGGCGTAATTGTGGACAGCTTCGGCGTTGGCGTTAAGGAAGGATTGAAGCAGGCTAAAGCGGTAGGTGCGGAAGGGGTGCAAATTTACGCCGTCTCCGGCGAGATGGACCCCGCAGCTCTGACCGCCGCCAAGCGTAAGGAACTGCGCGATTACATCGCGGGCTTGGGCCTGGAAATTTCCGCGCTGTGCGGCGATCTGGCCGGCCACGGTTTTCAGGACGCGGAGGCCAATCCGGCCAAGGTGGAAAAATCCAAGCGGATTCTCGACCTGGCGGTCGAGCTCGGCACCAACATCGTCACCACGCATATCGGCATCGTTCCGGAAGATCCAAACAGCCGTATTTACGAGGCGCTGCAGCGCGCTTGCGAGGAACTCGGCGTGTACGCCAAAAGCATGAACGCTTACTTCGCGATCGAGACCGGACCGGAGCCGGCCGCTCATTTAAAAAGCTTCCTGGACACGCTCAGCACAAACGGCGTCTCCGTGAATTTCGACCCGGCCAACATGGTGATGGTCACCGGCGACGATCCGGTCCAAGGCGTCAAAACGCTGCGCGATTACATCGTCCACACTCATGTCAAGGACGGCAAACGGCTGCGGAAAGTGGATCCGAAGGAGGTTTACGGCTACCTCGGCTACGAGGCGATGGATCACCAAAAAATCGCCGAAATGGCCGCCTCCGGGGCCGCCTTCGAAGAGGTTCCGCTCGGCGAGGGCAGCGTCGATTTCCCGGCTTATTTCGCGGCATTGCAGGAAATCGGCTATACCGGCTACCTGACGATCGAGCGCGAGGTGGGCGAGCGTCCGGCGGAGGATATCGCCAAGGCGGTATCGTTTATCCGCTCGTTCCGCTAGGCGGGAGACACGGACTTCCCCCCGGGCAAGTGAAAAAGATGCAAATCTGCAGGAATTTCCCGCCGGATCAAGGTCCGCAAGGCGAAAAGATGCAAAAGTGCAGGAATTTTCGGCCATTTCTGCGGCAAGGGACCTCTTCGCTAAAAAGAGATGCAGATTTGCAGGAATTTTGATATTACAGCTCCATACGTTCGAAAAAGCCTGCAGATTTGCAGAAATTCTCAATCGCTATCTTAATATCCTTAAGAACAGGGAGATGAATCCGTTATGAAGCTGGGCATCAGTTCGTACAGCTTATATCAAGCCATGCACCAGGGTCGGATGAACATTCTGGAAGCCGCCGAATGGATCGCGGAAATCGGCGCGGAGCACATTGAAATTGTGCCTAATCTCGGTTTTGACTTCGATAGTACCCCGGAACTGGAAGAGCAGTTGAAGGAGAAAACCCGAGCCTTGGGCCTGGAGATGTCGGGCTACTGCATCGGAGCCAATTTCGTCATGAAAACGGAGGCGGAATACGAAGCGGAAATCGCCAGGGTCATCGCCGAAGTAGACCGCGTCAACCGGCTCGGTATCAAGCTGATGCGGCATGACGTCGCTTCCCGCGAAGACACTTCCATTGTCCGTTTTAACGAGGACTTGGAGAAGGCCGCGGCGGCCTGCCGGATCATCGCCGACCATGCGGCACAGTACGGCATCACCACCAGCGTGGAGAACCACGGCTACTATGTCCAGGCCAGCGACAGGGTTCAGGCGCTGATCCATGCGGTAGACCGTCCGAACTTCAAAACGACGCTGGATGTCGGCAACTTCGTTTGCGTGGACGAAAATCCCGTAACCGCGGTGAAGAGCAATTTGCCATATGCCTCCATGGTGCACATTAAAGATTTTTACATCCGTCCTTCCTACCGCAATCCGGGAGAGGGCTGGTTCCGCAGCGCCGGGGGCAGCTACCTCCGCGGCGCGATCGCCGGACACGGCGATCTCGATTTGTGGGAGATTCTTCGGGCCATCAAAAGCTCCGGTTACAACGGGTTCCTGTCGATTGAATACGAAGGCATGGAAGATGGTCTGACCGGTACCAAAATCGCCTTTGACAATGTCAAACGGATTTGGAACGAAGTCTAAAACGCGCAAAACCGGTTCGGAGCTTCCTTCCACGAGGAGTCCGGACCGGTTTTTATTTAGCCGTGCGTATTTCCCGAGAACTGGAGCCCCATGACGCCGGCGATGATCAGCATCAAGCATACGGCCTTCATCCAATTCAAGTCCTCCTTAAAGAACAGAAATCCGATGACCGCGATCAGCACCATGCCGACCCCCGACCAGATGGCATAGGCGATACTCACCTGGAGATTTTTCAGTGAAATGCCCAGCGATCCAAATGACAGAATATAAAAGACGCCCACCGCGATGGTTGGTCCAATTCGGGTATACCCTTCGGACAGCTTCATAAACGTCGTGCCGCAAACTTCAAATAAAATAGCCAAAGCTAGCCACATATAAGCCATTATTTCCTTCACCTCGAAATAGATATTGCTTCTGCTGACCTCGACGGGCTTACCCCGTTTGTCCTTCTCCCCGGTTTGGGGCTCGCCCTGCCTTAGTTCTTCACCCGGATTCCGTCCAGCAAAATATCGACCATATTTCTTAACGCTTCGCCGGAGGTCATGCGTTCAGAACGCACCTCCAGCAGCCTGTGCGTCGATCCCACATACATCTGAATCAGCAAATCCAAATCAAAACGGCGGATCGTCCCTTCGCGCACGCCTTCCTCGACAAGCTGCTCAACGCCTCTCCAGCCCTCGACGAGATAACGTTCGGCATGCTCCCAGGCTTCCGGATAGCTCCGCCGCAGATCATCCAGCAGACGGAAGTCCTTCACCGCCAGACTGCCGGGAAGCACGAGCAGGGCCTCACGCAGCTTCTCGGCAACCGTGAGAGATGTATCCTCGCGGATGGCCAGCTCTCTTCTCTTCATCTCTTCGATCTCTGCCAGCGTGATCGCCGTGATCAATTCTTCCTTCGAAGCAAAATGCTGATACAGCGTCTTGGAGCTGATGCCGAGCCGCGCAGTAAGCTCGCGGACCGAGAACTTCAGCCCCCGGTACGCCAATTCCTCCCTGGCCGCGCTCAGAATTCGTTCCCTCATCGGATTACGCCGCTCCTCTCTCTTTCGTAGGCTTCTCGACAGCCTGGTCCGATCGTACCAGACCCGGAATGAAGACGCACGGGTACAGCATCAAAAACAAGTTCGGCACCCACCAAACCAGATCGAAATCAACCCGGAAGCTCCAGAAAGCGATCGCTTGCAATCCCGAGCAGAAGGTCAGCACCATTGAGATCAAGGCCAGAGGCTTCCATGCGGGCCGTCTTTTGCGCCAAAGCGCAACCGACATAAGCCCCGTCACCGATATGAATAAGTCCAGCGGCAAAAAAGACAAGTTCCAGGCTACCAACAGCGGATTGTTATAGTCCTGATAAACGTAAGACTTGGGAATCCACTTCAAAAAGGTGGCCGCCCAATAAATAAGGAAGCCGATGTCGGTCATCAACATCAGCCAGGATAAACTCCTTCGCATCGCTCTCGTCCCTTCCGGAAAACTCAGAAAACGTTAATGTTTATTTGTTTTCCATCCTACCTTTTT
The DNA here is from genome assembly GCF_036864765.1 of Paenibacillus sanfengchensis. Taxonomy (NCBI): domain Bacteria; kingdom Bacillati; phylum Bacillota; class Bacilli; order Caryophanales; family Paenibacillaceae; genus Paenibacillus; species Paenibacillus sanfengchensis. The sequence continues at coordinate 291,337 of NZ_JBAGJC010000006.1, forward strand.
CTTTTTCCTTTGTCAACGAAATACAAAAAGCGCGGGCCGTCAGAAGAGTTCTCTAACCTCTGACATCCCACGCTTCAATTTCGGCTTATCTTATCTCCTTACGCCGATGGTTACAATCTCGCATGGCCCGACCGGAAGGGATAGCCCGCCGACCGGATTACCGGTCAATGGAGCATGCGCATCTTCCATAATGGTCGTTTTGTATAATTGCTTGACCGGAATCTCCGGGCTGAACGTGAGCTCGGAGCCGCGGCGGCTCATGTTGAACCAGCGCAGCATCATGTCTCCCGTCTCCTCGTTGATTTTAAGCGAGGAGAAGGCCAGCTCCGCACTTTCCCAGCGAAGCACTGCCGATGACGGCGCGACGCTTCCGGCATGAGCCCCCGTCTGGGCCGCCGTCCAAGGGACCTGGAACTGATAGGCTTCGGCGTAAGCGGCATACGCCCCTTGCTCCCCGCCGCCATAAGGAATCAGTTCCAGACGGAAAGTATGCTCGCCGAGGCATTGCGCCTCCGGCGTCGGGAACAGGCCCCAATCGCCCAGTTCGCCGACGGCCCGCAGCAGCGTTACGGCGATCGTATTGCGGCCGTCCCGCAGCACCTCGTATTCATTCAGGCCGAGATTGGCTACGACCAGCCCCGCTTCGCCGTCGCTCAACTCCACGAAAGCCTGCTGATGCTGGGTGTTGCTCGGATTTTGCCATTCCGGAGCCGGCTCATTATCGCGCTCGGCAATTTCGAACATCGAGTCGGCGCGGTGTTTGGCGGCAGACAAATCGGTCGGGAACAGCATTCTGAGCCGATGATCCTTCGCCTGATTGTTCAGCTTCGTCTCGATCCGCACCCCTTTGCCGCCGGCCTCCAGGGAGAGCACGGTGCGAATCTCCAGCGGAACGAGACGCTTGGCGCGCTGGGCTTGGCGCTCAGGATAGTACACCAGCTCCCGCTGCTCCTGGTCCAGCAGTTCATTGGCGGAAGCCGGAATTTCCCAGGCATGCACGATTTCAAGAGCAGCGCGGTACGGCTTGTCTTCCAGCACACGGATTTGCGCGGCGATGCCATGGGTGGTCAGCGGCCTTTCGGCCTCAGGCTGACGGTACATATACTCGTTGCCGATATCCCCGGTGTTCTCATAAATGCCCAAATCCCGGTAGACGCGTCCCGACACCTTATCGCTCAGGGAGAACGAGCCGTCCTCAGCGATTTCGACCCGCAGCGCTTCGTTCTCCATCACAAGATGGCCCGTAAGCAGCGAACCGGCGTGCACCGCCTCCTCACGCTGCGGCCGCTTCACCCAAGCGTACGCGCGAAGCCCCAGCGCCGGAATCGCCTCTGCACGGAACGTGATCCGCACCTTGCGGCACATGTACGGCTGGCGGAACCGGTCGTCCGGCAGGTCATAGCCGAACAGCAGGCCCAGATCCTCCACGGTGCAGGCAACCTCCCGGCCGCGGTCGTCCACCAGGACGCGGCCGGACAGATCCACCGCCCTCATCCGGCGGGCGGTCTCCTCCAGGCCATGCCCGTCCCGCAGGTACAGGCGGGCGGCATCGATCTCCACCGCGATCACGCCCGACCGGGTCCAACCGGTCGTATTCATGGCGATCAGCGGGAGCGGATCTTCGCCAAAGGCGGCGAATCCCGACGTATCGACCGCTTCGGCGAGCGCCCGCTTGCTGTCGTCGATGATCGCCTCCGCCACATGGCGGCTCTTGGCAAAGCGCGTAACCATTTCGCGATGCACCTCGTCCACGCTGCAGCCGCAGATACTGTCGTGCGGGTGGTTTTGCATCAGCGTTTTCCACGCATACGTAAATAAGTGATGCGGATAGTCCTTACCCAGCAGATGCGCGAAGGAAGCCAGCGGCTCGGCCACTTTTTCCAACAAGGCCTGCCCTTCCTGGTTCATCTGCTTGAGATACACCCGCGCCGAGGCCGTGTTGACCAGCGTCCCCCAGCCGTCCGTCCGCTGGCTGCGCAGCTCGCCCTTGACCGTGGACAACTCCCGGTCCATCGCACCTTTCAGCGACTGCAGATATTGCGGCAGACTGGAATGCACGAACTCAGTGTCCGGATAAAGCCGTGCCGCCGTTTCCAGCGCCTCCGGCAGGTCGAGCTGAACCGGCTGGTGATCGCAGCCGTTCATAAACAGCAGTTCGCCCGTGGAGGCGTATTTCTCCGCATCCGCCAGCTTGCGCTCCCAGTACAGCTTGGCTTCCGCCTCGTCCACAGGTACCTCGTTGCCGTTGGAGTACCAGTTGGCGAACAGGATGCCCAGCACCTTCGAGCCGTCCGGGCCTTCCCAGAGCAGCTCGGAGAAGGAAGACTCATAGCCTCCGTCCGAAACCGTATTATTGAAGCCCGTCGGCTTCACGCCCCGCCCGAAAAAGACGTTGTCGATGCCCGACTGCTTCATCAGCTGCGGCGTCTGTCCGACCAGACCGAACGTGTCGGGGAAATAACCGATTTTGGCCGGTTCCCCGTACGCTTTGGCATCCCGGCGGCCGATCTGCATGTTGCGCACATTGGCCTCGCCGCTCGTCAAAAACGCATCCTGCAAAATGTACCAGGGCCCGATCAGAATCCGGCCATTCCGGATATGCTTCTCCAGCCGTTCCTTGTTCTCAGGCCGCACTTGGAGGTAATCCTCCAGAATGATCGTCTGCCCGTCGAGATAGAAGCTCCTGAAAGCATCGCTTTGATCCAATTTGTCCAAAAGAGCATCGACCAACGCGACCAGCCGAACATGGTGCTTCTCATAAGGCAGGTACCATTCCCGGTCCCAGTGAGTGTGGGAAATAAGGTGGGCCGTTCTTTTTTTATCCATGTGGATGGAGTCCCCTCGCTTTCTCGTGAATTTGGTTTGTGTATGGTTCAATTCCTGCACTTTTGCATCTTCTTGCCGCGGGCTAAGATTTACGCCTCTTCCAGCGGATATTGCTCCATGTAGCTCAGCAGCTCATCCACGGTCGTGAAGGCCAATCCGGTCACGGTATCGGCGCAGCCATAGTAAATCGCGATCCGCCCGGTGTCGGCGTCCGTCAGGGCGGCGCAAGGGAAAGTTACGTTCGGTACGTCTCCGACGCATTCGTACAGCGTTTCCGGACCGAGGATGTAGTTGCGCGACCGCGCTTTGACGATCCACGGCTTGTCGAGGTCCAGCAGCGCGCAGCCCATGCGGTACACGAACCCGTTGCAGGTATTGATGACACCGTGGTAGATCAGGAGCCACCCTTGGTCGGTTTCGATCGGAACCGGTCCGGGGCCGATTTTTTTGGACTGCCAGGCGGAAGCGTCCCCGTTGATCGTCCCCATCACATAGCGATGCTTGCCCCAGAAGGTCAAATCGGGACTCTCGCTGTAAAAAATATCCCCGAACGGCGTGTGGCCCGTATCGCTCGGACGGCTCAGCATGGCGTAGCGCTCCCCGATTTTCCGCGGGAACAGCACCCCGTTGCGGTTATACGGCAAAAAGGCGTTTTCCAGTTGGTGGAACGTTTTGAAATCGGTCGTATAAGCGATGCCGATCGTCGGGCCGTGATAGCCGTTGCACCAGGTGATGTAATAGCGGTCGCCGATTTTGCAGACCCGCGGGTCGTAACGGTACTCCCGCTTGATCACTTCCTCGTCCCCTTCAAAAACGATCGGGTCGTGGTTGATGGTCCAATTTACGCCATCGTCGCTGAAGCCGGCAAAAATGTCCATGCTCACCGATCTGGAATCGCAGCGGAACACCCCGGCAAATCCGTCACCGAAAGGAACGACGGCCGAGTTGAACACGCTGTTCGAGTTCGGGATCGCGTGCCGCTCGATAATCGGGTTTTGCGAATAGCGCCAAACCGGGGCGTTCAGGCCCTCGGGTTTATCCTGCCAAGGGATATTTTTCAGGGATTCGCCAATAATTTTGCTCATGATCAAGTCTCCTTTTTCCTGGAATAGTTATAGACCTTACACAATGCCTTCCTTCATCGCCCGGTACACCAGCTGCGAGAACAGGCTGTTCGACCAGGCAAACCATTTGCGCGTAAATGTATGGGGATCGTCCGCGTGGAAGCCTTCATGCATATACCCGGTATCCGCGTCGGTCGCTTCCAGCATCGCGATCATCTCCAGCTTCTCTTCCTTGGTCTGCGCCGTAATGCCCTGCATGGACAAAGCCATGTGCCAGATATAGTCCTTCGGCGTGTGCGGGCTTCCGATGCCCCGGGCCGCCTTGCCCTCGAAATAGAACGGATTCTCCTTGCTCAGCGCAAAGCGTCTCGTATTTTGATAAACCGGATCGTCCGCCCCCACATAGCCGAGGTACGGAATGGACATTAACCCCGGCGTTCCGGCGTCGTCCATCAGGCAGTAGTTGCCGAACCCGTCGGTTTCGTAGGCGTAGATCGGTCCGAATTCCGGATGACGGTAGATGCCGTAAAGTTGAATGCCATGATCCACCTCAAATTCCAGCTCTTTCAGTTTGGCCAGGAACGCCAGATCGCGGAACACCCACTCGGCAAACTCCTGCATTTGGCGCAGGGCCACGACCGCGAACATATTGCCCGGAATGTTGTAATGGAAATCGCAGGCATCGTCGCTGGAACGGAAGCCCGACCAGATCATCCCGGTGTAATTGACCGGCATGCCCAGCCCTCCATTGCGCAGCGAGTCCTCGGGAATTCCGTTGTTCCGGGTGAACCGGTACGGGGACTGTTCGAAGTGACGCTGTTCGGTTTTGAACAGCTCATAAATCCGCCGCATGGCCGCTTTAAACCCGGCGTCAAAAATATCCGCACGCCCCGTCTCTTTCCAATACGTGTACGCCAGGCGGACGACGAAGCATAACGAGTCGATCTCGAATTTGCGCTCCCATACCCAGGGTGACATCTCGGTCTCATCAGTCGTATTCCAATGCCAATCATTGGCCGATTCGTTAAAGGCGTTGGCGTACGGATCGATATGAATGTATTCGATATGGCGTTTGATCAGCCCCGCGATAATCCGCTGTAGATCCGGATCCTCCTTCGCCAGCGGCACGTAGTGAATCACCTGCTCCACGGAATCGCGGAGCCAGCAAGCCGGGATATCTCCGGTAATGACGAAGGTCGTACCGTCGTCCAGCAGCTTGGTTGTCGTCTCCAGCGTATTCGGAAAGCAGTTTTTGAATAGCCTCAGCAGCTTGGGCCGGTGGGCCAGCTTTTCCTCCGCTTCGCGCAAAACGTCCTGCACGGCGGCCGGAAGCGCAAGCGGCGGCATCGGTATTTTGGGGAGTCTGAATTGTTCCATGGGGCTGTTCGCTCCTTTATGTGGTTAATAAGTTGAATTGAAAAGTGCAAGTGTAGAGGCGCCCGGTGAAGTGTTGTTCTTCAACGGGAAACCTCCCGTTATTTTACAAATCTGGATCCTTAGATCGGATTTAACTGGAATAATGCCATCCATTATGCGACCCCAGCCGCCGATCCCCCCTATTTCAGATAAAATAGCGGGAGGTTTTCCAGCTAATTCTCCTCCGCACCCACCGGAGCACCTTATTATCGGGAGGAATTCCCGTTATTTTGCGTTAAGTATCAAACCTGACATGGTGCTGTCTATTTCAAGATTAGTACGCCGCGTTAGCGGCTTTTTGAGACGCTATTTCGGCCCGATTCGGCTCCGCGGGAATAATAGCGGCCCAAAAGAGTCTTATTGCCTTGTTGCGGGCTCAAAAACCGGGGTCTGGCCTACTTTTCCCCAAAATAAGGTCCTAAAAATCACTGAAGTTGTATCAAACCTGACATGGTGCTGTCTATTTTGAAACTTGTCGCCTCGGTATGGCGAGTTGGATCCGGCGCGCCCCATTTCCCTAACCGCCGGCGCATTTTAACGCTAACGGTTGCCACAGCCGTTATTTGTCCTAAAAACGCCGACTTCCCATTCTAACGGTCGCCACGGCGCTTATTTCGCATAAACAGGCTGTTAAGGCGAGAATCCAGGGGAATAACGGCGCTCACGACCGTTAGAATTTCGAAAGGGCTACTTTTCGTTAAATAGCGGCTCCTACAGCCGTTAGACTCCTCTCAGGCGTTAGTACCAGCCGGAAAGCCTGACCTTTTGCAGGAATTCATACTCGATTATATCGATGCAGGTGAATATTGGATGAAAAAAAGAAAATTTCCCGAAATAAAGCAGGACTACGCCATGCGTAAGATAGGGCCCGCATTTTTAACCATACTCTTCTTTCATGTTAGGGTTAGTGCATCGCTAGTGCCTAAAAATCCGCTATTCCATACCGATCAGCCAAATTCGACAAAATAGCGTCGCGCCAGGCCGTTATCCACATGCCCGGCTTCAAAGGAAAGTTGATTACCGGTCTACCGGTTTTCGACTCACCTAGCTTTTTATTTTCAGGGTCTTGATTTCGTAAGGGGCGAAATCCAGCCTGATCCGCCCTCCGTCCGTCTTCAACGGCTCCAGCTCCTGCTCCAGCGCGTTGGACCGGAAGACTTGCCCGTGCGGCAAGCTCCAGGTCAGCTCCGCGCACTCGCGTCCGCCGGCGGACTCATAGAAGCGCAGCACGACGCCGCTGCCGTCTTCGGCCGGCTTGACCGTATCGAGCACCGCGTGCTCGCCCGTGAAGCCGACCAGCGATTGCACCGGGGGCCGCGAGCCTTCCCGGGCTTCGCAGGCGACCACGGCCGGCTCGTGGTTCAGTTCGGCCGCGGCGCGTACCGTATGCGCCGTCTGCCAACCGCCGGTATGCGGGTACAGCGAGTAAGTGAACTCGTGCTCGCCCAGATCGGCGGTTTCGTCCGGCCACTTCGGCGCGCGCAGCAGGGACAGGCGAATCGTACTTCCCTGCACGTCATAGCCGTATTTGCAGTCGTTCAGCAGGCTGACGCCATATCCCCGCTCCGAAACGTCAGCGAACCGGTGCCCGCACACCTCGTACTGCGCCTGCTCCCAGCTCGTATTGCGGTGGGTGGGACGCTCCAGCGCGCCGAACGGAATTTCGTAGGTCGCTTTATCCGTCACGACATCGATCGGAAAACCGACCTTCAGCAGCTTATGGGCTTCGTTCCAGTTGACTTTGGTGCGGAAGTCGATCCGCCGGTGATGATGGTACAGGATCAGGTCCTGCGTCATTTCCGACTGGCCGATGCTCCAGCGGAAGCGCAGCACATCCCGAACCGGCCCGCTGGAAACCAGCTTGCTCTCCAGCAGTTCCGCCTGCCCGGCGGGCTGCTGTTCGTAACGGCTGTCGATGTCCCAGGCGTCCCACAACGTCGGCCGGTCATGGAAGAAATGAAACCGGTTGGCCGCTTCGCCCGGCTTCACGATTTCCCGGTCCGCCGCTTTATCCCGCAGGCTGACGATTTCCCCGCGTTCATTGAACGTGAGCCGGTAATGCTCCGTTTCCCAAACGCCGGGGAAAGTTTGCGTCTTCAGTTGCGCCCCCAGCTCCCGGGACGCGGCCGATACCACAGCTTCCGCCGACTCCGCCTCGCTTCTCAGCCAGATCGTCTTGTAGCCGAAAGCCGGGATTTCCGGCACCCGGACCCAGGCAGCGGCTTCTTCGCCAACCGTCCCGGACAACCGGTCCAGCTCCGCATCAAGCCGTCCGCCGGTTTCATCAAAGGCGGCAGCATACCCGCCAAGGCCATGATCCCGGATCTCAACCACTGCATCTCGGGCCCACCCCAGGCTGTTGAATATGACATAAGGCTTGCCTTCGCCGACCGTGTCCACCTGTCCGGCCAAGACCTCCAGCCCCTGTGCCAATCCGGCGCGGCCTTTATCGAAAATCTCCGCGTATTCCTTCTCGGATGTCTCGTACACTTCCGTAATCGCAGATCCGGGAATAATATCATGGAACTGGTTGAGCAAAATCAGCTTCCACCCGCCATGCAGCGCGGCCTGAGCCTCGCGCCGCCGCTCCTCCGGCATCGCCGGAGCCGCCAGCGTGTTCCAAACCTCCGCTTCGCGATAGAGGATTTCCGCTTTACGGTTGTTCCGCTTGTTTCGCCCGTGCGTCGTGTACGTGCCGCGATGCAGCTCCAGATACAGGTCGCCATGCCAGGAAGGAAGCTGCGGCCGCGCCGCCTCCATCCCTGCGAAGAACGCCGCGGCCGTGCTGTACGCGCTGGCCGGCTGGCCGACCATCAGCCCGGCGCGGTCGATATATTCCAGCATCTCGCGGGTCACGCCGCCCCCGCCGTCGCCATGCCCGTAGAGCAGCATTTGCTCGGGATGGGCGGCTTTTTCCCGGTAAGATTGCCAATGATCATGGATATCTTTCGGCAGCGTGTTCTCATTGACGCCATGGTTCAAGTAGGACAGCATCGGCGTCCCATCGATACCGACCCAATGGAACAAATCGTACGGAAACACGTTCGTGTCATTCCATCCAAGCTTGGTCGTCATAAAATAGCGCACGCCGCCGTGACGCAAAATCTGCGGCAGCGAAGCGCAATAGCCGAACGTGTCCGGCAGCCACTCGATGTCCGAAGTCCGGCCGAACTCTTCCAGATAGAACCGCTGGCCGTACAGCATTTGGCGCATCAGCGATTCGCCGATCGGCAGGTTCAAATCCGGCTCGACCCACATGCCGCCGACCAGTTCGATGCGCCCTTCCTTGATCCGCTCCTTCACGCGCGCGTAAAGATCGGGATCATTGTCCTTCAGGTAGGCGAACAGCTGCGGTTGGCTTTGGGCGTACCGGTACTCCGGATATTCGCGCATTAAGGCATCGACCGTCGAGAAGGTGCGGCTCGCCTTGCGAACCGTTTCCCGGGCCGGCCACAGCCAGGCGATATCGATATGGGATTGCCCGACCATATGGATCAGCCCCTCGGCATTGCCGCCGATCGCTTTAACGCGCGCGGTAAGCCGCTCTTCCACCCCAGCGAAGGCACCGCCCTCGCGAATCGCCGCCCCATCCAGCGCCACAACCTCATCCATGGCGGCGTAGAGCGCCTCAAAGAGCCGGGTGCGCCGGAAATCCTGCTCGGGCAGCAGCACGGCCGAATCGCGGACCACCGTCGCCGTGTACATAAGCTGCTGTACCGGCCGGTTGACCAGCACAAGCCGGCTGTCGATCGCGGAGATCGGCGGCTGTATGACCGCCTGTTGGTTGAGCGGATCGACCGGCTCCGGGATCGGGTCAAACAGCTCGATTTCCAGTTCCAGCGGGAGCTCCTCCGGTTCGGAAGGCAATGTTACAAACGTATGATTCCGGTCCAGTCCCTGAAACGATTTGCCGTTGATTCGCAGCAGTCCTTCGCCCCCGGAAGCAAACACCAGGCCGGCGTGCCCGCCCCGCCAACCGGCCGGAATCGACAGCCGGGTCCGAAAGAAATACGTCGTCCCCTGCGTGCTAGGAAATCTTTCGAACTGTCCGCCTGCCGGATAATCCGCTTCCGCAGTGTACTTGCCGGGAACCTGGTAGGCGGAGGTAGTGATTTTCCAATCGCGCAGCGCGATCTGCTCCAGCCATTGCAACTCCGACAGCTCCCGAATAAACCGTTTAATCCGTTCCATCGATTTAACCCTCCCGTACGATGAGCTTGGCGCTCCATGTATCATTCACATGCCTGCCGACATGAATCCGGAATTCCCCCGGCTCCACGACCGGCTTGTAATCGCGGCCGATATACTCCAGTTCCTCCGCACCGACGGTAAACTCCACCCGGCGCGATTCGCCGGGCGCCAAGTAAACTTTGCGGAAGCCCTTCAGCTCCTTGGCCGGTCTCGTCACGGCGCTGGCCACGTCGGTCACGTATAATTGCACGACCTCCGCTCCGGCCCGGCTTCCGGTGTTCGTCACGTCCACCGTGACCTTGGCCGTCCCGTCCGGCAGGATACACTCCGGCTGTACGATCAGATTCGCATAGCCGAATTCCGTGTAGCTCAGCCCGTAACCAAACGGGTAACGAGGCTGCGAATCGTCTTCCAGGTATCTTTTGCCGCGCGAACGCTTGCCGTTGTAATACACCGGAAGCTGGCCGACATGCTTCGGAATGGAGAGCGTTAGCCGGCCGGACGGATTGACATCCCCGAACAGCACGTCGGCGACGGCATGACCGCCCTCCTGGCCGGGGTACCAGGCTTCCAGAATCGCATCGGCATGCTCGTCGATCCAGGGCTCGGTGACCGGCCGGCCGTTAATGTATACCACGATCAGCGGCTTGCCCAGCTTATGGACCTCCTGAATCAGTTCCAGTTGCACTCCCGACAGCCGCAGCGACAGCCGGTCGATCCCCTCGCCGCAGTCCATGTCGCTCTCGGTATTTCCGGTGACCTTGGAGGCCCCTGTCTTCAGATCGATGCTGCCTTCGCCGAAATCGCGCGCGCTGGAGCCGCCGACGACCATAATGACGGTATCGGCCTGCTCCGCGCAGGACAAGGCAAGCTCAAAGCCTTCCCGCGAATCGCCTTTAATCCGGCAGCCCGGCGCGTACAGCACCCGCTCCGGCGCATCCGCCAGCTTGCCGCGGATTCCGCCCAGCACGGTCGTGACCTTCGACCGCGGCTGCGGGGAGGTGTAATCGCCGAGCTGATTGTAGCCCGTGTCGGCGTTCGGGCCGATGACGGCGATCTTCCCCGCCGCCGACAGCGGCAGCACACCGCCTTCATTCTTCAGCAGCACGATGCCCTCGCCCGCGATTTTCCGGGCCAACTCCACGTGCTCCCGGCTTCCGATGACCTGTTCGGCCCGATTCGGATCGGCATAAGGCGCCTCGAACAGACCGAGCCGGAATTTCAGCTCCAGCACGCGGCGGGCCGCCTGGTCCACCACGGCGGTATCCAATCGGCCGTTACGAACCGCTTCCACCAGGTACTTGCCGAACATTTCGCCGGACATCTCCATATCGATGCCCGCCTCAATCGCCTGGACCGCGGCATCCTGCCCGTCTTCGGCCGAATCGTGGCCGGACGCCAGCATGTCGATGGCGCCGCAGTCCGTGATGACCATGCCGTCAAAGCCCCACTCGCCGCGCAGCACCCCGTCCAACAATTCCTTGTTGGTCGTGCAGGGCACGCCGTCGATTTCGTTGTAAGCCGGCATGATCGAGGCCGCGCCGGCCTCCACGGCTTTGCGGAACGGCAGCAGATCCACTTCAAGCAGCTCCCGCCGTCCCATATGCACCGGTCCGGCGTTTCGGCCGCCTTCGGAGCTGCCGTAGCCGACGAAGTGCTTCAGGGTAGCGGCGACGCTGTCTTCGCCGTCCAGCCGCTCCCCCTGCAGCCCTTCCACCGAAGCCACGGCCATTTGGCCGACCAGATAGGCGTCTTCCCCGAAGCACTCTTCCGTCCGCCCCCACCGGGGGTCGCGGACGACATCCAGCACCGGGGAATACGTCACCGCGCCGCCCTGGCTGCGGGTTTCTCGGGCAACCGCCCGGCACATTTCCCGGTACAGGTCCACGTTCCAGGTGCTGCCGAGAGACAGCGGCACCGGGAATACCGTCGCCCCGATCGCCATATGGCCGTGCGAGCACTCCTCGCCGATCAGGATCGGAATCCCGAGGCGCGAATGCTCAATCGCATAGCGCTGAATCTCGTTGACCGCCTCCGCGCCGAGGCGCGGCGACAGCCCGCTTTCCAGCGTGACGCCCGTCCACGGATCGGCCCGCAGCACGCCGTACAGCGAGCCGACTCCGCCGTTCTCCACCTGCTGTTTGAAGGACTCGGCAAGCTTTATTTTCCCGTCTATATGCTCATAGGTCTGCCAGCCGAACGGCTGGATCAGCTGACCGACCTTCTCTTCCAAAGTCATCAGACCGAGCAGATGCTCCACCCGCTCCCCAATCGGTTTGGTTTTGTCTTTGTAGATCATGGTCTCCACTCTCTCCTCCGGATGATCTTATTCTTTAACTGCCCCTACCGTAAGACCTTGAATGAAATAACGCTGGAAGAACGGATATGCAAAAATAATCGGTCCCGTCGCAAGCACAACCATCGCCATACGCGACGTATCCTGAGGCAGCGAACGCAGCGACTCCAGGCTGAGCGAGCTGTTCTGCGAATTTTGCAGAATGAACTGCATACTGGTTTCGATCCGCATCAGCATGGATTGCAGCGGCACCAGATTCGGGCTATCGATATAAAGCAGGGCGTTAAACCAGTCGTTCCAGTAGCCCAACGTGCTGAACAAACCGATCGTCGCCAGACCCGGAAGGGACAGCGGCAGCACCAGCTTGAGGAAAATACGGAATTCTCCCGCCCCGTCGATTTTGCCCGACTCAATAATGGCGTCAGGCACACTCGTGCTGTAGAACGTCCGCAGAATCATGATGTAAAACGCGTTGACCGCAAGCGGCAAAATCAAAGCCCAAATCGTATCCTTCAGACCGAGCAATTGGGTCACGATGATGTACGTCGGCACCAGGCCGCCGTTGAACAACATGGTGAAGAAAGCGAAAAAGGCGAAAAAATTGCGGAATTTAAAGCTTTTGCGCGAGATGGCGTAAGCATAGAAAGCAATGAACAGCAAGCTGATCATCGTCCCCACCACCGTGACAAAGATCGTCACGCCGTAGGAACGAAGCAGGGTGTCCCCCGTTTGAAACACATAACGGTAAGCTTCAAGACTCCATTGGGACGGAATCAGCTTATAGCCGTCGCGCGCCAGCACGCCCTCGTCGGTGAAGGAAATAATGACGACGAACAAAAACGGAAACACGCAGAGAAAGGCAAAAATGCCGGCAATGAGATTGAACACCACATTCCATGGCGTTGAAAGCTGATGAAAATCGCGGACTTTAACAGTTCTCGCTGACACGTTACTCACTCCTTCCGGTGTATTAGAACAAGGCGCTATCCTTGTCGTATTTGCGCACGATATAGTTGGAGGTCATGACCAAGATGAAACCGACAACCGATTGGTACAAACCCGCCGCCGTACTCATGCCGATCTCCCCGGTAGTTTTGAGCCCGCGGTAAACGTAAGTATCGATTACGTTCGTCACCGAATAGAGTGCTCCGGAGTCTCGGGGAACCTGGAAGAACAACCCGAAATCCGCATAGAAGATTTTTCCGACAGCCAGCAAGGTCATGATCGTAATGATCGGCATCAGCAGCGGAATCGTGATCTTGCGGATTTGCTGGAATTTGCTGGCTCCGTCGATCATCGCCGCTTCATACAGGGATTTGTCGATCCCCATGATCGCCGCCAGATAAACGACGCTGTTGTAGCCGACAGCCTTCCACAAATAGACCAGAATCAGAATATATGGCCATACTTTCGGGTCGGAATACCACTGCATCGACTCGGCACCGAAGGATTTAAAAACTTGATTCAGCAGCCCGCGGTCGGCGCTGAGGAAGCTGAAAGCAAAATAGCCGACGATAACCCAGGATAAAAAGTACGGCAGAAACATACCCGTCTGATAGATTTTTGCCAATCGCTTGTTCGCAATCTCGCTCAAAACCACGGCCATCAGCACGGATAACACCAGTCCCACGAAAATGAAGACAATATTATAGAGCAGCGTATTTCTCGTAATGATAAAAGCATCGTTCGTGCTGAACAAAAATTTGAAATTGTCCCAGCCCACCCATTTGCTGTTGACGATGCTGGCCCAGAAGCCGTCCCGGCTAAAACGGTATTGCTTGAAGGCGATAATCGTGCCGAACATCGGCAGATACGAAAAGAATAGGAACCATAACGCTCCCGGCAGAACCATGAATAGCATGACTTTATTTGTATTGATATCCCGAAAAAAACCGCCTACCCTTTTCACGCGAATCCCTCCTGATCGCTAAAATTTTATCGCGGCGGAGTGTGAAAAAGACCGGGCGTAAGGCTTTTCACCCGCCCGATCTTTTCAATGCCTCCAAGTCCATGATGCCTTTTACTTGTTGTTTGCGGCTCTCCACTCGTCGATTTGTTTTTGCGCTTCGGCGATGATTTTGTCGAGACCGGCCGCTTTCAGTTTTTCGTTTGCTTTCGGCAAGTACTCGTTCGGATCGACCGTACCCGTCATCAGGGAAGACCAGAATTCTTCCTTCGCATTCTGTACGGCGGCGATTTCATTCGTCACTGCGGAAGTATCGAAGTTGAAGCCCAGCAGCGGAGCGTTGATGCCCGATGCGTTGAATTTTTTGAACTCATCCCATTTGTTGTCCGGATCGCCTTCGTTCAAATAAGTGATCATGATGTTCCCGAGTGAGAACGTCGGCATATCGTAATTTTTGGCGTCCGCCAGGTTTTTGATCATGGTGTCGTTCACTTTTTCATAGTGAACGCCCTCGATCCCGGAATCGATCAAATTACGCAAGTAAGGGTCGGTGTTCAGCAGATTCAGGAATTCCATCGCTTTCTCCGGATGCTCGGAATTGGCGGAAATCGCCTGCATGGAACCCATGACGGACCAGTTAAAGATGTAAGGCTGACCGGCCGGTGTGGAAACGACAGGGTAGCCATAGCTGGCGGACCAGAGGTTATCGGCGAGCGGCTGGGTAGACGCGCGGTCCATAAACCATTTCCCGGATTTAAACAAATCTTCCACCGAAGTCGTGGTCGCTACTTCCGGAGAAATGTAACCAGCTTTGTAGTATTTGCGAACGGTTTCAAGAGCCGCTTTGGCTTCCGGGGTTTCCAAAATGTTAACGACTTTATAGTCCTTGGTATTGAGATACACGGCCATCGGCATCTTTTCGATGACATAGTCGAACGGCATTAACGGCATAAAGTCTTTCTTCATCGCATAAGGCGTAATGTCCGGCTCGTTTTCTTTAATCGCTTTAAGCATCGGCTCCAAACTTTCCAGCGTCGTCGCTTTGGTTATATCCAGTTTGTATTTATCCAGCAATTCTTTGTTAAAGCGCCATACTTCTTGAGCCGGAAGCTCTTTATTGGCCGGAATTGCATAGTTGTGTCCGTCAACCTTGGAACCTTCCAGGAACGCCGGGTCGAGCGTTTCCTTGATACCTTGGCCATACTTGTTAAGAAGATCGTCCAGTTCCAAGAAGGCGCCTTTGCGGGCGTTTTGCACGTAATCGAAGGCCCAGGAGCATGTGAACATAATGTCCATCGGCTCGCCGGAAGCGGCCATGACCTGCATTTTTTGCGTATAGTCGCCGTAGTCGATCATTTTCATATCGATCGTGGCGTTGATTTTTTCCTTGGTGTACTTGTTGACTTCTTCCACCACGCGATCCAAATCTTTTTGCGGTGCACCGATCGTGTACCAGATCAATTCGACCGGCTTCTCGGCTTTCGCCGAATTACCCGATCCCGCACTGTCGGCTTTGTTCCCCTCCGTTTTGCTTCCGCCCCCGCAAGCGCTAACAATTAACGTAAGCGCAACCAATGAAGCCAGCAGCATGGAGAAGCTTTTTCTTTTTTTGCCCATGAGTAAACCTCCCTTTTGATGTGGAACCATTTAATCTAGTTTTACTTTATGACATGAAAGCATTTTCAAATAGAAGAGAAAATAAATAAATCATGTTCAAAATAAAGAAAAGAGCCTGCCGGCGACACGGTCGCTAGCTCAGCCCTTTGAACTCCGTCGGAGATATCCCCACATATTTCTTGAATTGCTTGTAAAAATATCCGGCTTCCCAATAGCCGACCTGACGGGCAATTTCATGGACTTTTTGGTTCGTCGACTTCAGCATCTCCTTCGCCTTCTCGATGCGGTATCGGTTGATGTACTCGGTAAAGGACTCCCCGACTTCCTTATGAAAAAGCTGCCCGAGGTACACGGGATGAATTTTGTACGTATTACCCAGCGTTTTGAGTGAAAGGTCCTGATTGTAGCCCTCATGGATGGTGTTCAGCACCTGCTGGACGACCGGGCTCTTTACATCCCGGTTCAGAGCATCAATGGCCGATGCGGCGGTTTTTTTGACAATCTCGGCCAACTCCTCCAGCGTATCGGCCGACCGGATTCTTTCAATTCCGCCCGCAAATAGTCCCGGGTCTTCCGTATGGCGGATTTCCTGCAGTTGCATCTTGAACCGGAGCATCCACTCCAGGGCGATTTCCTGCAGGAAGGCCGGCGTCGCCGCGCCCTGTTCGCCAAGCCTGGAAAGCTCCCGGCCGATCAGGGCATCCAGCCCCTCCTTGTCCCGGGTAAGCAGCAGCCTGGAACTCTCACTCCAATCGATTGAGGACGCCTGGGCCCTTTCGGTCCGGTCCTTTAGCTCCTCATGGCTGATTACTTCAAGTTCGGGAAAGACCATGAAGTATTCCTGGGCTTTCTTGGCGTTCTCATAACTGATAAAGGCGCATCCCTCCTTCTCTTCGACGCTGCCGAGCGAGATTTGCGGACGATAGAGGGACAGCATTTCGGCCAGGCGGTCGATGACTTCACCCGCCTCCCGTCTCCCCCGGTCGGGCTCCTCAAAATTATGCAGCAACACCAGATCCCCGTCGTTGTCCCGGAACGGAACGATCTCCGGGTTGCCCTTAAGCTCCCGTTCGACCCGGCTATAGATATCGGCGGACGCCTGCCGAACCCGCAGCAGGGAGACGAGGACCCAGGGCTTGTCCAGCTTGAGTCCCAACAGATCGGCCCTTTCCTGGAACTCCTCCGTACCGATCTGGTTGTACATCCACCGGTGCATCACATTGTCCCGCAGGATGCGGGTGCTGTATTCGCTCAGGGCCTCATGAGTGCGGGTCAGATCCAGCTTGTTCCGGACCGCGGTCAAGGTAGCCGCGAATTCCTCCAGATTGATCGGCTTCAGCAGATAGTTCTCGATGCCCAGCGCCATGCCTTCTTTCAAATAGGCAAATTCGTCATACCCACTGAGTACGATCACCTTCAGGTCGGGCTTGAATTCCCGGGACCCGCGAATCAGGTCCAGGCCGGTCATCTGCGGCATCGAAATATCGGTAATGAGAATGTCGGCCGGCTTCTCCCGAAGCGCCTGCAGAGCGGCGCTTCCGTTCTCGGCATGACCCACGATCTCCATCCCCAGTTCGGCCCAGTCGACGATATCGTATAATCCTTCGATGATAAAAGGCTCGTCGTCCACAAGAAATACTTTATACATTCCGGTCTCCCTCCTCGAGTTCGGGAAAAGTCACGACCACGGCCGTTCCTTCGCCCTCTGCGCTGCTCACTTCCACCCCGCAGGCCTCCCCGTACAGCAGCTTCAAACGCTCATGAATGCTGCGCAAACCGAAGGACTCCGCGTATTCATCAGGCTTTTGGAGCCCCAGGCGGATTTCCTCCAGCCTTTCCGGCGAAATGCCCCGGCCGTTGTCCCTCACCTCCGCACGAATCATCCCTCCCCCGGAAGGAACGACGGAAATCGAAACGGCGTTATCCGCCCTGTCTGTCCGCAGGCCATGGATAATGTAATTTTCGATGATCGGCTGCAGGGACATTTTTAACACAGGCTTCGTCTCCAGCTCTTTGTCACAGCTCACCTTATAGGACAGCCTGTCCTTATAGCGGATCCGAAACAGTTCGAGATAAAGTCTGCAGGCCTCCAGCTCATCTTTTAACGTGTAGTTCCGCTTTTGCTGCACATAGTTTTTGAACAGCATCGACAGGCTGTAAATCATCTCGCCGACATCCTTCGCCCCCTGGGAGACGGCTCTCATACGGATGACTTCCAGCGTATTGTACAAAAAGTGCGGGTTCACCCGGGATTCAAGCGCTTTCAGTTCAGCCTGTTTTTGCTTGATTTCCGCTTTGTATACCCGGTTAATGTACTCGTTGAGGTTGTCGAGCACGCTGTTAAAGCTCTTGGAAATCAGCCCGAGCTCGTCATCGCGGTCATCCTCGATGCGCACGGTCAGATCTCCATTTCTCACCTTGCGGGTAAAGCGGACGATCCCGTAAGTCCGTTTGGCAAAATTGCTGATAAACAGGGATGGTAGGATGATCGCCACCATGATGCAAATCGCGCTGATCGTTACGATGGTATTCCGCAAACCGCGGTACGTCTTGGCCAGTTCTTCTTCCGGCACCGTGCTAAGGACGGTAAAGCCGCCCTGGCTTTGCATCAGCTTCGTCACGATCAGCCCGTTCCCCACCGTGCCGTTGTCATAAACGGAATTCACCTGCTCGAAATACGGATACTTCTGGCCGTAATACATCCCCGAGCTGTCGAACAACACATCGCCTTTGCCCGAGATGACCAGAATCTGACCCTTTAAGTTGTCCTTATATTGCTCCAGGCTCTTCTGCACGCGGGTCGTGTCGAAATAGACGACCAGTTGCCCCATGTTGCGCAAGGACTGGTTATTGTTGACGGGAACCCGCACCGAGTACATCGGCGTTTCCGGCATGCCGATCGTTTTGCGGATCCAGATATTCGGCAACGATACGTTAGCGTCCTCATCCAGGTACATGACGTCGGGAACATAGGACCGGGATGCGTTCGTGGATACGATTTTAAATTGTTTGAAGCTGTTATAGACGTATAATTGCTGCAAATCCGCGCTGTACAGCATCAGGCTCATAATATCGCGATCATCCTCGACCTGGTTCCGGAAATACTGGATCGTATCCGTTGTGGAGCCCGTCCCCGTGTCGCTGAAAAAACGGTCCAGCCGATACCTGACGTAATCCTGATAGGGATGCTCCATAAAATAGGCCGTATTGTAAGCCAGCTCCCGGTCGCGGTAAATGTCCCGCAGCATCCGCTGAACCGACTCGTACTTCCCGGCGACATAATTGGAAACGCTCTCGATTGCACTTTTTTGAACGTCCATCTGCCGCTGGACCACGGCCTCCGACATCACCTGATACATCAGATAGGAGAATGTAATAATCGTCAGGATCATGATCATGGAGAAGAACAGAATGATTTTCATGAACAGATTGTTTTTAAAATATTTACGGTAAATGCCGCCTGCGATCATTTCGCGCCCCTTTCCGCCGGTCCGATTATTGAGCATTATAACACGCCTGGCAAGCATAGGTTGCGGTTTCACACATATAGAAATAAATTGGCTGCTATGCCAAAGCAGATCGACAGAGTGCGTCCTTATGATCTAACCTGACCAAAAAATCCGCCGTTGGCTTTGTCCGGCCCGCCGGGGCGGGCGTGAGAGATTTAACGGGAAAAACTCCCGTTAATTCGAGCCGGGAGACACGCGATTTGCATTTACCTGGAAAATCTCCAGGTAATTTGGAACTGCGGCTCTCTCTCACACCACTTGAGCCGAATTAGCTGGAGAAATTCCGCCTAATTGTACCCACATAGGCGAAATACGCAATATTAACGGGAGGTTTTCCCGTTAATGAACTGGCCTCAAAAAACGCGTACTCCCGGCATCGTTCGAGCCAAGGTACGCGTTTTTTATTTATGCGATTGCAACTGCTGCCCCAATAGAAACCTTAATAACATAGAATGCCTGCGTATCTGCATGTTTTTTTCCTGTTCGGAACAAGAATTTCAAAATGCCTGCAATTCTGCAGGCATTTTCGACGAAACCAGCTCGTTTCTCTAAAATCGCTGGAAATTCCTGCAGATTTGCATCTTTTTTCGCATCCGCACGTGAATCGGCCTAAATACCTGCAGATTTGCATCTTTTTGGAGTTGGAAGTGTTGGAAGGTGCGCTAGGCACCTTGATCGCCGTGGGCCCATCTCCTACTACGATGTCTGATGAGGCACTAGCCGCGGAATTCCTGCAGCCCTTTGTTCAGCGAACGAGTTGCCGCGTAAACTTGCTGGTACACCTTGAACAGGCGGGCATAGGTCTCTACGTTGGCCGGAATCGGCTCGTACGTTTTCCCGTAGCCGATAAACCGGTCGGCGCATTCCTTTAAGGTGCCGAACCAGCCGCTGCCGACGGCCGCCATCATGGCCGCGCCCATCGCCGGGCCTTGCTCGTTCTTCAGCGAAACGACCGGCGTGCCGAAAATATCGGCCTGCATTTGCAACCAGACCGGATTCTTCGCCCCGCCGCCGATGGAGATGACGCGCTCGACGGAAATGCCGGCCTCGCGGAACAGCTCGACGGACTCGGCCAGCGAGAAGGTGATGCCCTCCATCACCGCGCGGGCGAGATGCTCCCGGCGATGCGTGCCGGACAGGCCGATGAAGCTGCCGCGGATCACGCTGTCCGCATGCGGCGTGCGCTCGCCGACGAGGTACGGCGTGAAGAGCAGGCCTTCCGCCCCCGGAGGAAGCGAGCCGACCGGCGCCAGCAGCTCGTCGAAGCTGAGCTCGGGGGCAAGGGAATCCTTGAACCAGCTCAAGGAATAGCCCGCCGCCAGGGTGACACCCATGGCGTAAAAAGCTCCGGGATGAGCGTGGTTAAAGAAATGCACCTTGCCGCCGAAGTCTTTGCTCTTGTCCTCTTCGTACGTGAGGACAACGCCCGAGGTGCCGATGCTGCACAGCGCATCGCCCCGGCGGACAATACCGGCGCCGACCGCGCCGCAGGCATTGTCCGCGCCACCGCCGAACACCCGGGTGTTCGGCGACAGCCCGCACTGCTGCGCGAATTCCGGCAGCAGCGTGCCGGCTTCCTCCGCGCTGCCGAGCAGCGGCGGGCAGAACCCTTCCGGAAGGCCGAACGCCTGAGCGATCTCATCGCTCCAGGCTCCTTCCGGAACGTTCAGCAGCAGCGTGCCGGCGGCATCGGAGATTTCCATCTGTACGCGCCCGGTCATGCGGTAGCGCAGGTAGTCCTTAGGCAGCACGAAACGCGCCGCCTTGGCGAACAGCTCGGGCTCGTGCTTTTGTACCCATAGGATCTTGGGCAGCGTAAACCCTTCCAGCGCCGCGTTGCGCGTAATGTCGAGCAGTCGATCGCCAAGCTTCGCTTCAATATCCCGGCACTCCTGCGTCGTGCGGGTATCGTTCCAGAGCATGGCGTGGCGCAGCACATTATTTTGTTCGTCCAGCAGAACAAGTCCATGCATTTGGCCGGAGAAGGAAATCCCCTCGATCGCCTCCGGCTCCACGCCGCTCTCCTGAAGCAATTGCTTCAGGCAAGCCACGGTTCCGTTCACCCATTCCTCCGGATTCTGTTCGCTGTAACCCGGCCGCTCGTGAATCAGCGGGTAGGCAGCGGTCGCTTCGCCTTTGATTTCCCCCTCCTTGTTAACCAGCAGCGTTTTTACCGAGCTTGTGCCCAGGTCGATCCCGATGACATATTTCATATCGCAATCCGCTCTCCCTTCGTTCCTTTTCAATCCTTTTCGGTCCTCTTCGTGCCTTTGCTTACATTGCCTTTGCTTACATTAGGACATCAGGCTTTTCAGGCGCTCTTAAAGGCTTTTTCGCCTTCCCTCGCGAATCCCGTGCCTCCAATATCGACAAAAAGGGACGGCAGCCGTCCCTTTTTGTCATTTTGCGTTTTACAAGGTCATTTTCAGCCGGGCATATCGCCGGAGGGCTTATTTGGTTCCGAAGATATATTCGTTCAGGCGAGCCTTCACAAGCTCCAGATGGTTGGACTTATTGCGGATATCGCTGTGCTCCAAAGCGTAAGCTTCCAGCGTTTTGAAGTTGGCTTTACCGGCCACGATGTCCGCGCCGATCCCGGACTTGAAGCTGGCGTAGCGCTCTTCGATCAGGCCGTCGATGAACTTGTCTTCTTTCATCTTGGCGGCAACTTTCAGACCTTTTGCGAACGTGTCCATCCCGGCGATATGAGCGTAGAACAAATCTTCTGGCTCGAAAGAAGAACGTCTTACCTTCGCGTCGAAGTTTACGCCGCCGGAACCCAGGCCGCCATTTTCAAGGATTTCATACATCGCAAGCGTAACAGCGTACAGGTCGGTCGGGAACTCGTCGGTATCCCAGCCGAGCAGCATGTCGCCTTGGTTCGCGTCAATGGAACCGAGCATATTGTTAATGCGGGCTACGCGCAGTTCGTGCTCGAACGTGTGCCCCGCCAAGGTCGCGTGGTTGGCTTCCAGGTTGAGCTTGAAGTGATCTTGCAAGCTATATTTTTGCAGGAATGCGATCGTGGTTGCCGCGTCAAAATCATATTGGTGCTTGGTAGGCTCTTTCGGTTTCGGCTCGATCAGGAATTGGCCCTTGAAGCCGATTTCCTTCGCGTAGTCGATGGCCATTTGGAAGAATCTCGCCAGGTTGTCGAGCTCCAGCCCCATGTCCGTATTCAGCAGGGATTCGTAGCCTTCACGGCCGCCCCAGAATACATAGTTCTCCGCGCCGAGTTCAACCGCGGTTTCCAGACCTTTCTTGACTTGTGCCGCAGCATAAGCAAATACGTCTGCGTTCGAAGTTGTAGCCGCCCCATGGACATAACGCGGGTTGGAGAACATGTTCGCCGTGTTCCACAACAGCTTGATGCCGGTCGATTGCATACCTTCTTTCAATTTGGCGACGATCACGTCGAGGTTTTGATTGGATTCGCGCAGCGTTGCGCCTTCCGGTGCCACGTCAACGTCATGGAAGCAATAGTACGGTGCGCCAAGCTTCTCCAGGAATTCGAAGTTCACTTCCACGCGGGCTTTCGCCAGATCCAGACCCGATACCGTTTCCCAAGGACGGATCATGTTGCCTTGACCGAACGGGTCGCTGCCGTTCATCGTCAGCGTGTGCCAGTAAGCCACCGCGAAGCGGAGATGCTCCTTCATAGATTTGCCGAGCACCACTTCATTTTCGTTATAGTGTTTAAATGCTAGAGGGTTGTTGGAGCCTGCGCCTTCATACTGGATCTTGCCGATGTTCTTGAAATAACTCACCTTAGAGTCCTCCCTGCATAATTTTAATTTAGTAAGCCCTTACAATACCTTGTCAACAATAGTTTTCTCATGTTGGACAAAGGTAGGATACCCGGTTGTGCCAGGATCATGCCCTTTTCAACTAGATCGTATCACGTTATACTTAGTTTGTCTAGTAAACTAACTAAGTTATTCAGTAAGCAACTCTATTTTATGTTATGATGGCAAATATCAGCCTTTCTATTACGGAGGATTTCCATGAAAATTACCGGCGACCAGCAGTTGATAAAAAAAATGAACAAGAGCATCGTGCTGGACACGATCCGTCAGCGCCAGCCCCTGTCGCGCGCGGATATTTCCGCCGGAATCGGCCTCAACAAGGCCACCGTCTCTTCGCTTGTCTCGGAGCTGATCGACAGCCGCCTCGTCACCGAAATCGGCCCGGGAGAATCCAGCGGCGGGCGCAAGCCGACGCTCCTGCTTTTTAATAAACAAGCGGGCTTTGCGATTGGCGTGGATATCCGGGTCAGCGATCTGCTGGCCGTCCTGGTCGATCTGGAAGGGAACGTGATCCGGGAAAAAAACGTACCTCTTACGGATTTCACCCCCGAGAACGTGGTGGAGCAAATCGGTAAAACGATCCGGTTGCTCGGCCGTAAGCTTCCCGACTCCCCCTATGGCATCGTAGGCATCGGCATCGGGGTTCCCGGGCTGGTCGACGAAACCAGCCGCGTCATCTCCGCGCCGAACCTGGGCTGGGACAACGTCGATCTGGCCGGGGCACTTGCGGCGGAATTCGGCGGCAACCTGCATATCGATAACGAGGCCAATGCCGGTGCCATCGGCGAAAAACTCTACGGCGCCGGCCGTGACTCGCAAAATCTGATCTATTTGAGCATCGGCGTCGGGATCGGCTCGGGGATTATCGTCGGCGGTGCACTGTACCGCGGCACCTCCAACTTCTCCGGCGAGGTCGGCCACATGACCGTCGCGGAGGACGGCCCGCTCTGCCGCTGCGGCAACCGCGGGTGTTGGGAGACGCTCGCCTCAGAGAAGGCGCTGCTCGATCGGGCCGCCGGCGTATGGAAAGATAATACGCCCGGCCTGGAGCAGATCCTGGCCGCCGGCAAACAAGGGGACAAGCAGGCGCTTGACCTGCTGAACGAAATCGGCTCTCAGCTTGGCGTCGGGCTGGCCAACCTGGTGAACATTCTCAATCCCGAACTCATCGTCATCGGGAACCGCCTGTCGCTGGCGGGGGGGCTTTTTGAAGAGGCGATGCTGCAAACGATCAAAAACCGGAGCTTATCCTATCACCGCAAAAAGACGCATGTCGATTTTGCCAAGCTCGGGATACGCTCCACCGCCCTCGGCGCCGCCTCGATGCCCATCACGGCTTTTCTGACCGATCCGGACGTCAGTGTCCGGGAGCCGTCATAACCCGCCGGAATATGATGGTCCCCGGGAGGAAGAGACTTTTAAGGAGCTGTTTGAGGGACGAAGGGTCCGAACCGGATAATTTCGAACAATCCCTGGTACTACCCGTTTGGGGCCTATCCGCCGCTTCGGCAAGCAACGTGGCGAAACCAGATCGTCGTCTTCACCTCTAAACCATTCTAACGGTCGCCACAGCCGTTATTTGCCCTGTTTACGCCGACTCCGAATTTTAACGGCCGCCACGGCCCCTATTTCATATAAGCATGGCTGGTTTGGTCGAAAAGGAGGTAAATAACGGCCCACACGACCGTTAAAATCCCAATACGTTACTCAATCGCAACATAACGGCTCTCACGGCCGTTAGACTTCCTAACTGCAGGACCTTGTTTAAAGACCTGTACTTTTGCGAAGCTTTTTAAAGTCGATTAAGGCATAAAGATCCGTTGTAATCATGTGTCAGGGTTAATGCAACGCAAGTGCACAAAAATCAGCTATCTCCTTTGAGCCAACTTAAAAAAGGCTGCCCCTTTCTATGGGGCAACCTTTTTTGCTTCTATCCCACTATTCTCCCCGCAAAGTGCTGGAGAAACCGCTCGGCGTCCACGCCGGTACATACGCCGATCTTCGGGCCGCCTTCAAGCGATCCGACCGTGCGGCCGGTTTCTTCTCCTTCAGTGACGACCGTCACCCGCATCGGCTCGATCTTGACCAGCGACGGGTCGACCGCCACCCCGACCGCCAGCGGATCATGCAGCCCGCAGCCGCCGATGCCCGGATAGCAGGACTCGTAAAACTCCATGTAAAACTCCGTCATCTCCGCCAGGAACAAAGCGTCCCGCCGGCCGGAAGCCCGCCAGTCGTCCAGAAGGGTGCGCGGCAGCAAGGTCTGCATCGTCACATCGAGTCCGACGAGCGTCAGGGGCAGGCCCGAACCGAACACGACGGCGGCCGCCTCCGGATCGGCCACAATATTGGCTTCCCCGTATGGGGTTACGTTGCCGGGCACCGTCACGGCGCCGCCCATAACGATGACCTCGGGGATCAACGATACGAGTACCGGCTCCTTCTTCAGGGCCAGCGCCAAATTTGTGAGCGGGCCGACCGAAATGATCGTGACTTGATGGGGATACCGCTTCACCTGCTCGATGATGAAATCCGCGGCGTGCCCTTGCTGCGCCCGCCCGGCAGGCTCTCCCTTCAAAGCGTTCCCCAGCCCGTCTTCCCCGTGGACATGCCGCGAGTATTTCTTCTTCTCTCCCCGGCGCAGCGTCTCTTTCGCCCCTTCGATGACCGGGATGCTTTTGCCCAGAGACTCCACAACCGCGAGCGTATTGCGCGTCGCCTCGGGCGCGGTAATATTGCCGAAGCAGGTGGTCAAACCGATCAAGTCCAGCTCCGGCGAATGCGCCGCATAGGCGATGGCGATCGCGTCATCCACGCCGGTATCTACGTCTAAAATGATTTTTTTCAAAGTGCAAGTCCTCCCAGGATGTAATTTCTCCGATTCTCTTATTTACTGCCGGCCTCTTTCATAAACGCCTCGGTTTCAGAAAGGTCGGGCATGGACGATTGCGCCCCTGCCCGGGTCACGGTCAGGGCCCCGACCGCATTGGCAAACGCCGTGGCCTCCCGTAAATCCTTGCCCGCCACTAGCGCTGTCGCCAAGGCTCCGGCGAAAGCATCGCCGGCAGCCGTCGTGTCCACCGCTTCCACCCGATAGCCCGGCAGCGTGAAAGATTGGTCCGCGGCCGTCACAACGACCCCTTTGCCGCCGAGCTTGGAAAACACGGTTCCGATGCCTTTGTCCCGAAGCACCGCGCTAGCCTGTCTGGCGCTCGGTTCATCGGAGACCTCCACGCCGGTGAGCACCGCGATCTCGCTTTCATTCGGCACGATATACCGCACCTTGGCGAGCAGCTCGTCCGGAAGCTGTCCGGCCGGCGCCGGATCCAGCATGACGGGGACGCTATTCTCCCCTGCGATAGCTATAGCCTCCGCAATCGACTCCTGCGGAATTTCCAGTTGAACCATAACCAGCTTGGCCGCGGCAATCGTGGCTGCGTGCCGTCTCACATACTCCGGCGTGACCCGGTAGTTCGCCCCGGGCGCGACGACGATGCTGTTGTCCCCTTCCCGGTCCACGTTGATCAAGGCGACTCCCGTCGATTCGTCCTCCACTCGCTCTATACAAGTTGTGTCGACGCCGGCCTGCTGCAGATTTCGTATCAATTGATCGGCAAACACGTCATCCCCTACTCTACCGATCATCGCTACGGAAGCTCCCAGCCTCCCTGCCGCGTAGGCCTGGTTCGCCCCTTTTCCCCCGGGGCTAGTAAAAAAGCCGCTGCCCAAAAGGGTTTCCCCGCGCTCCGGTCTGCGGGCGACCTGTACCACCATATCCATATTTAAACTTCCGATGACCACAATCTCTGAACTCATTCCCTGATCCTCCCTAAGGATGATAGAAACCCTTTACGGCCATCATACTGGCTACGGCCTTTGACCGCAACCGGACGGACAGTCCAAGACCGGCCGTATCCGTCACACGATGCCGCCTACATCATAGGCCGGATGACTCCGCACTAACGCCAGCGCCTCTTCCTCAGGCAGCGGCTGGCTTATGAAGTAACCCTGAATCATATCGCATTTGGAGCGCTGCACATGGCGAATCTGCTGTTCGGTCTCCACTCCCTCGGCTATAACCTGGAGTCCCATTTTTCTCCCGATCAGCACGATAGCCCGGGCCAGCGAACGCTTGTCATCCTTGGCCGGAACTTGCTCGATGAAGCTTTTGTCGATTTTCAGCGTCGTGATCGGCATCTGCTTCAGATAGCCCAAGGAAGAATAGCCGGTGCCGAAATCGTCGAGGGCGATTTGAATCCCTTGCGCGCAAAGATAGGTCAAATTCGGGATCAGCCGGTCGAACGATTCAATGATCGTCGACTCCGTAATTTCCAACTCCAGATACTGCGGTGCAAGCCCCGTTGTTGACAAGGCCTCCATGACTTTATCGACAAAATCCTCTTTCTGGAGCTGAACCACCGAAATATTGACGGCGATTTTATAATGGCCCAGCCCTTCATTCTGCAAGCGCTTGGCGAACCGGCAGGCCTGCAGAATGACCCACTCTCCGATGGGAACGATCAGCCTGCTGTCCTCGGCCACTTTGATGAAGGCCAGCGGCGAAACGAACCCCAGCTCCGGGCTGTTCCAACGAATCAGCGCCTCGAAACCGACGATGATACCGGTCTTCAGACTGACCTGAGGCTGGTAATAAAGCAGAAACTCTCCGTTGCTCACCCCCTGCCGCAAATGCTTCTCCAGCAGCACCCGGTCGTTAAACGCCTGCAGAAAGGCGGGATCGAAGATCATATATTTTCCTTTTCCCGCCTCCTTGGCGGCATACATAGCTACATCGGCGTTCTTTAAAATTTCTTCGGGGGTGTTCCCGTGCTGCGGATAAAAGGAGATGCCGATGCTGATCGAGACGTAAAGATCGCTCCCGTCGATGTGAAACGGGGTCTTAAACCCTTCCAGCAATCGCTCCGCCAGCAGAATCGTCCGTCCCGTCGTTTCGATGTTTTTGTGCAATATCACAAATTCATCGCCGCCCAAACGGAACAGCATGGCCTCCTCTTCCGCAATGAGCGAAGTCAGACGGGAGCTCGCCTCCTTGAGCAGCCGGTCTCCGAATTTATGCCCTAGCGTATCGTTTATGTATTTGAAATTGTCCGTATCCACGAAAAAGAGCGCCGCCTTCCTCTGCGGTCCGGCGAAAAACGACTCCAATTCCTCGAGCAGATACAAACGGTTCGGCAAATCGCTCAGCTCGTCGTGATAAGCCAAATGCTGCAAGCGCTCCTGGGACTGCTTGAGCTCATGAATATCCGAGAGGGAGCCTGTCATACGGCAAGGTTCTCCGGCTTCATTATAAACAACCTTACCTCTGGCTAAAAACCAGCGGTATTCCCCATTCTTCATCCGCAGCCGGTACTCGTATTCAAACAGGGACCTGTCATTCTCCTTGGCCTTGGTTATTTCCAGTTCATAGTT
Source organism: Paenibacillus sanfengchensis (assembly GCF_036864765.1). Lineage (NCBI taxonomy): Bacteria > Bacillati > Bacillota > Bacilli > Caryophanales > Paenibacillaceae > Paenibacillus > Paenibacillus sanfengchensis. Next base: position 319,398 of record NZ_JBAGJC010000006.1, read on the forward strand.
ACGAATATCATCGGGATGGACGATATCCTCCAGCATTTCGCTGGTTACCTCATCCTCGTAAGTATACCCCAACAGCTCGAACCAACGCGGGGAATAATAACGCCGCTTGCGAACCAGATCGATCTCCCAAATCCCCCCGTTGGAGGCTTCGGTAACCAGCCGGTAACGCTCTTCATTCCGCCGGAGCATTCGCTGGTTCTCCAGGAGCTGATCATAGCTGTAGCGAAGCTCTTCCTGGGACGCCGCCAACTGCTCGTAGATCGCCTCCAACTCTTCGTAGCTGTTCTGCAATTTGTATTCAAATATTTTACGCTCCTGAATATCCATCCCCGCCACAATAAAAACGTCGGCATCTCCGCCCAAGCCGCGGATTACCGAGGTCCTAAACAAAAACGCACGCGGGAACGCCCCGTTCTGGCCGATCAGCGTCATCTCCCGATTTTCGACAAATTTCATCGTTAACGCCTCATCGAGCAAGGCTACCAGCTCTCCGAACCTTGCCCTCACCTCGTGCAGTTCATCGTACTTCACGCCGATCGCGTCCTGTTCCCGAATCCCGGTCAGCTGTTCGGCATAAGCATTGAGGCGGACCGTCATCTTATCCTCTTGCACCGCCCAAACGAATAAATTCGCGTGATCGAGCACATCTCTCGAAAATTCCCGTTCCCCGCGGATCGTCCTCCGCAGACGATTGATATACAACTTAAGCAGGATACAACCAACTGTGAACAATAAAACGGCAATCGTGGCGAAAGCTATGTAGTTGTTGCGAATTCGTTCAGCATAAAACTCGGAATGCGTAAAAAAATAACGCTGATACAGTGTCTCATAACTTGCCTTTCCCCGCAAATCCCCGATTCTATGATTAATGTAGTCCACCAGTTCGGGCTTGCCCTTGCTTATGCCATAGGCGATATCCACGGGGTAGAGGTCATAGGCAACCTGCCGGATCTCCCCGGTCAGGCCTTCCTTGACGATCAGGTAGTTCATAACATGCTGATTCTCAAAAAGAAAGTCGATCGAGCCCGCCCGCAAAGCCTTAATTCCTTCCTCCACGGTCGGAAAAGAACGGTATTCACTCAGTCCGGCCTCTTCTTTCAACTGTAGCTCGGTGTAATGGCCCGCCGCGACACCGACTTTATAGTTAGACAGTGTCTTCGGCGTCACGCTCTCGTTCTCGCTCTCGCCCTGATACAAAGATCGTTTGGCATAAATGCCCGTGTAAGTACGCATGACGGGACGGGAAAAGAGGATTTCCCGCTTCCGCTCCCGGTTTATGGCTAACAGCCCGACGGTATCGACTTCCCCGTTCACAAGCTTATTATAGGCCGAATCCCAGGGGGTGAACGTATAGTAGAGCGAATACCTCTCATCTTCAAAAAGCAGACGGGTCAGTTCCAAATCAAACCCCGACGGGTAGCCGTGCTGGTTAAATTTAAACGGGGGATAGTTCAACTCGGAGGAATAGGAAACATTATATCGGCTGCTGGAACCATTGACCGGAAGGGGAAGGGAAAAGGTGATTATGACCGCAAAAACAAGCATCCATGCAATCCGCTTCATTATTATGCACCCTTTATATTAGAGATCTTGCATCCGGCCGCCGAAAAAAAGCCAATAGGGAGCGGAGATTGCAAGCCGTAACAACAGGAACTGAAAGCATTTTTTCAGGATAATCCGCCTATTTCATTTAATTTTAACATATTCAAGGATATACAAATAGGATATTTTACCCAATTAAAAAAACAAGTAAGCCCTTTGCACTTCGGCCAAATGGCACGCATAAAAAAACCGCCCATCGCTTAATCGCCAACGGACGGCCTTAAATTCTGCCTATTTTTTCCCCGGTTCCGAAGATTGTTGGGCCTCCAAAAACGGCTTATTCACAAAATAGTACATAAATCCCATCAACAGTACCCCGCCGATCAGATTGCCGATCGTCACCGGAACCAAATTATGCACGACCCCCTCAAAGGAGATGGTTCCCGGGTGATTCAGCACCAACGCGATGGCAAAGGTACACATGTTGGCGATGCTGTGCTCGTACCCGGAAATGAAGAAACAAAACACGAAGAGCATCATCGCAAACATTTTCGCACCGTCCCCCTGCAGGGACATCGGGATAAAGAAGGCAAGACAAACCAACCAATTACACAGAATCGCGCGGAAAAACAACTCTGACGTCGAGGTGCTCATCTTGTGCTCCACCACACTTAACAAAAAACTGTTGACCGATGTGTCGGCAAACAGACCGGTAAGATAAATGAGCAGCGCAAATGTGCACGCCCCCAAAATATTTCCCGCGTAACTAAGCACCCAAAGCTTGACCACCTGTAGCCACTTCAGCTTTTTGCGCAAAGCTGCGTAGGTGTAATAGAAGGTGTTCCCGGTGAAAAGATCCCCTCCTCCGTAGGCGATCAAAATAATCGCCGCTCCGAACGTAACGGCCGCCATCGGATACGTCAGCGGAGAATGCTCGAGGTAGAAAAAGTTTCCTGTCTTGAAGGCGACGATTACCCCGAATCCGATGAACATGCTTGCCAGCATCGCTCTGGCAATATAACGGAGTTGGCTTTGCTTGAAGATTTTGTACTTTTTAAGTGCAAGCTCCTCCACTTTTAACAGCGACTCTGTTTCCATAATGCCTCCCTATGTAGTATTTCTCCCCATTTTCCATATATCCGGGCGGCTGTCAACCCACCCGATGTCCGGATGAAACATGGATATTTACTTTTTGCCCATTATTGTGCATAATGATAATTAAGATATGATAATGATTCTCATTATTAATAAAAACTTGGATTAACATCCCAGATTACTTTCATCTCAAAGGAGCATGGCGCCCATGAAATTATCTACCCGCAAATCCTCGCTTCAAATCGACGATTATTTGGATCTGCTGAACCTGGCAGCGTCTTTGGGCGATGTGAAATGGCAGAAGGAAATCCTCCGCAAGCTGAATTATCTGCAGGCCGACCTGCAGCCCCAATAAATTGAAGTGGATCCGATTGAAATTTCAATCCCACGAAGAACATCCGTACCCCAGGCGAGAGAGCGCCAGGTTTGGCGGATGTTTTTTTGTGCCTGGGAGGCGGGGGATTGCCGGGGAGTGGGAGTGGCCGGGATTTAACGGGAATTTCTCCCGTTAATCCGGCTCAGACCGCCCATGGGGAGAGGATTAGCGGGATTTTCTCCCGCTAATTTGTGCCAAATGGGCCGAACTGGACACGCATGGACGAAATAGCTGGACATTTTCCAGCTATTTGTTCGCCGCGGGTTTAGAGGCTGAAATTAACGGGAGGTTTTCCCGTTAAATCTCTCCTCGGCCGCGTATCCATTACGTAACTCGTACGCCCTCAGCCGCTCGCTAATACTCAAACCTATCATGTTACTCCAACTAACTAATCTGTCTCATCCGTGCAAACGCATCTTCTTGGTGGGATCAAGCGGGCCGAGACGGCCGAGACGGCTGAGGCCGACAATTAATGGGAATTCCTCCCGTTAATCCGGTTCAAATCGCCCATGGGGAGGGGATTAGCGGGATTTTCTCCCGCTAATTTGTGCCAAATGGGCCGAACTGGACACGCATGGACGAAATAGCTGGACATTTTCCAGCTATTTGTTCGCCGCGGGTTTAGAGTTTGAAATTAACGGGAGGTTTTCCCGTTAAATCTGTGAGCACGCTGCGGGCAACAGGCAGCAGACCGCGGACAGCGGGCCGGTCAAGCCTGCAAAAAGCGGCACACTTCCCGGGCGGCCTCGCGCCCCTCCTGGATGGCCCAGACGACGAGGCTCTGACCGCGCCGCATGTCGCCGGCCGCGAAAATGCCGGGCACGTTGGTGCTGTACCGGCCGTCCGCGGTTTTGACATTGGTGCGGGCGTCGCGCTCAATGCCCAAGGCTCCGAGGAGGCCGTCCTCGGGGCCGGTGAAGCCGAGCGCGAGCAGCACCAGATCGGCCGGCAGCACCCGCTCCGTTCCCGCGCGTTCCACGGGAACCGGGCGCCCGTCGCCTGCCGCCTGCCACTCGACTTCAACCGTGCAGACGCCGGCGACACGGCCGTGGCCGTCGCCGACAAACCGCCGGGTTGAAGTAAGGTAGCGCCGGGGATCGCCGCCGAAGAGGGCCGCGGCCTCCTGCTGACCGTAATCGGTCTTCAGCACCTTCGGCCACTCGGGCCAAGGATTCCCCGGCTGACGGCGCAAAGGCGGCTGGGGCATAATCTCCAGCTGAACGACGCTGCGGCAGCCATGGCGGATCGCGGTCGCCACGCAATCCGTCCCCGTGTCGCCTCCGCCGATGACGACGACGTCCTTCCCTTTGGCGGAAATGTACCGGCCGTCCTCCAGACCGGAGTCCAGCAGGCTCCGCGTATTCCCGGTCAGGAAGTCCATCGCCTGGTGAATCCCGTTCAGCTCCCTTCCCTCCAGCGCCAAATCTCTTGCCCGCGTGGCTCCGCCGCACAGGACGACCGCGTCGAAATCCGCGGTCAGCTCTTCGCGGGTCACCACCGCGCCGACCTCGCATCCGGTTACAAAGGTGATCCCTTCCGCGGCCAGCAGGTCCACCCGCCGCTCTACGAGCGCTTTGTCCAGCTTCATGTTCGGGATCCCGTACATCAGCAGGCCGCCGATCCGATCGGCCCGTTCAAACACCGTCACCGTGTGACCCGCCCGGTTCAACTGGTCCGCGCAGGCGAGGCCCGCCGGGCCGGAGCCGACGACGGCTACCTTTTTGCCGGTGCGAGCCGCCGGCGGCTCCGGCCGGATCCAGCCTTCGGCGAAGCCCCGGTCCACGATCGCCCGCTCAATGGCTTTGACCGTGACGGGCAAGCCGTGCTTCCCCGCGGTGCATGCCCCTTCGCAAGGCGCCGGGCAAACACGGCCGGTGAATTCCGGGAAGTTGTTCGCCTTGTGCAGGCGTCTCAGCGCTTCTTTCCAGTTGCCGCGATAGACCAAGTCATTCCATTCCGGAATCAGGTTGTGCACGGGGCACCCGGAGGTCATCCCCGAAAGCATGCGCCCGGCATGACAAAAGGGCGTTCCGCAATCCATACAGCGGGCCCCCTGCATCCGCAGCCGCTCTTCCCCCAGCGGAACCGTAAATTCATCCCAAGAATCAATCCGGGCAAGCGGCTGCACATCACCCGGAACTTCGCGCTCATACTCCAAAAAACCCGTTGCCTTTCCCATTCCACCCTCGTCCTCCTCTTCCCGTTTGCCTTCGGCATTGCGTTATTGCTATAAAGCGGTAAAACCTACGGGTATGAAAGATCACCACGCATGTTAATTACGACTATGTTAGCATCGAACTCCGTCCCCGCAGAATGAAGAAAATCACTCCCTCTCCCGGCGAGCGATATCCGCCATCCTATGAAGGTGGCCAACCGCGGCAGCGGGCGCACAAAAAAGGCCGACCCAAGTCGATCCCCGCGACTTGGGTCGGCCCTGTCGATTACGTCAAGGTTTCCAGCTTAAAGCTTGCTGTCCGGCGAGCCGGTCAATCTCTCCTGCCCGGCGAACAATTTCCCCCTGTACTCGTACGGGGAGATGCCTTCGAGCTCCTTGAAGACCTTGGAAAACTGCTTTGTATTCTCGAAGCCTACGGCGGCTCCGATCTCCGACAGCTTGAGCGTCCCGGTTCCGATCATTTCCTTGGCTTTGCCGATCCGGATTTTTTTCAGATAAACCACAAAGCTCTCTCCGGTATACGCCTTAAAGGCTTCGCTAAAATAAGTGTAGTTCAAAGAAACATAATTGCTGACCATGGCCATGTTCAAAGTCCGATGGTAATTTTCCTCGATATAGGCGACCGCGGCCCTCATCTCCTCGTTTCCGCTGTGCGCGGAGCGGATGCCCCGGATATATTCATCCAGGTTTAGAAGCAACTGTTTAAGCGAGCGGTAATAATCATGAAAATGACGAAAACTGGCCATATTGCCCACTTTCCGGTACAGCTTCAAGACCTCGACGGAAGCCTCGCCATAAACCCGGAACACCTCATCCAACACCTGCTCGTTGATGCGCTTGCCGACAGCTTCCAGGTATGCGAGATCGATGCCCGCCAACCGGTCAAGCTTGAAAATGTCGTGCAGCAGCTCGCCGATCTCTTTTCCCCGATTCGTTCCCAGCATATTGCCGAGCTTGCGGATCTCCTCCTCCGGAACCGGATAGTTCATCCGGGCATCCGAAAGTTCGCTGTACCAGATCAACCGCGTTTTGGGATAAATAAACGTATAATCCAGCGACTCCCGGGCTTCGCGGTAGCAAGTCAAAATATCCTCCGGCCGGGTTCCCTCTTCGCTGATGCCCATCAGCAGGCCGTCCAGTTCTTTTTCCTCGGCCAGCTTCGCCATTTCCGCAAACTTCCGCTGCGGTCCGCCAATCAGCACGACCCGCCCTTCCTGGTCTTGAAAGGAAGCGTTTATCAGCCCGTTCACGCTGCTAAGCATATGCTCCGCCAGCAGTTGCAGCTCATCGCGTTTCATGCGCAGCCCGTCTTCATATTTATATGTGATTACCGCCACAGCAAAAGGAGTGGAGTAACGATCAAAACCGATTTCCTCACCAAGTTGCACTTCGGTATCGGGTGGCGAGTCCTCTTGCAGGAGCACTTCCTGCAGGCGTTTGGACTGCAACTGGACCCGGTACGCCTCGGTAACGGCGATCTGCTCGGCCCATTCGGCCCGCCTGCCCAATTCCTCCTCGCTTTTGCGAAGCGCGGCGAACAACTCGTCTCTTCGAATCGGCTTCAGCAGGTAGTCCATCACCTGATACCGTATGGCTGCTTTGGCATACTCGAAGTCCTCATATCCGCTGAGGATGATGACGATAGGACGTCCGCCCGATGGTCCCTGGTGGGCTTTCTCCGCCAGCTTCTCGATCAGGGTAATGCCGTCCATCACAGGCATGCGGATATCCGTAATGATGATGTCCGCCTCTTCCGCGCGGTACAGCTCCAACGCTTCCGCCCCCTGCCTGGCGGTCATCACGAGATGCTTGCCGGGAAAATCCCGCTCGATCATCGCTTTCAGCCCGAACCGGATATTCTTTTCGTCATCGACGATCAACAACTTAGCCATCCTTGCCTCCCCCTCCCGTCAAAAGCGCCTTCGGTATGATCATGACTACGCTCGTATATTCTCCCCGTTCGCTAAATACTTCCAGGCCATAGTGGAGGCCAAAAAACATCCGGACCCGTTCCTGGACGTTGCGGAGTCCGATGCCCCTATCCTTCGGTTCCGGACCGAAACTGCCGGGAACCTTCACCCGGGCCCCGGCCGAGCCAAGCGCCGCGTTCAACCTCGCCAAGGCCTCGGGTTCCAGACCCTGCCCGTTATCGGTCACCGAAATCCGGACATCGCCGTCCCCCCATTCGGCCACGCGGATCCCTATCTCCCGCTCCTCCTGTTCCTCCCCCGTCCAGGCATGTTTCACCGCATTTTCGACGATCGGCTGCAGCGACATTTTCAGCACCTCCAGCTCCAGAAACGGCTCGGGAACCTCCACCTTCAAGACGATCGGTTCATCAAAGCGAATATTCATCACTTCGGTATAATTTTCAATATGCCTGAGCTCATCCCGAAGTTTCACGTACTCTCCCGACCATTTGAAGTTGTAGCGCATCATCCCGCCGAGAGAGGTCAGAGCGTCGGAAATCGCCCGCTGGCCCTCCATTTCGGCCAACATTTTAATATTCTCCAGCGTATTGTACAAAAAATGCGAGTCGATCTGGTTATGCAGCGTCCGAAGCTCGGCCTCCTTCGTGAGCGCCTGTTTGCGGATCCCCTGGGCGATCAGCTCGTTGATCGTCTGAATCAGCTTGTTAAAATGGTGCGCCAGTTCACCAACCTCCCCGCTGCCCTGGATCCGGGGAATAGGGGTATGAAACTCGCCCTTGCGGACCCGCTTCATCGCCTCGGTCAAGCGGCGCAGATTTTTTAGAATAAAGGAATTCAAAAAATAGGTGATCACCGACAACAACGTGATTAACACGACATTGGCGGCAATAATCTGGCTCCTGGATCGGGAGATGTTGTCCAGAGCTCCTTCCAATGAGACGACGTTCAGCAAGCGGGCATCGATACGTTCGACGGGCAAAACCGTAATCAGATACGATTTGCCCTGGAGCTTGAACCGGGCTTCTCCCCCCTTGCTTCCCAGGCTGCCCTGCAGAAGCTCCCCCAGCTTCCGCCGCATCGCTTTGTCGCTTCCGACCAGGCGCTGTCCGGAATCCAGGTACAGTTCTCCCCTCCCGTCCGCAAGCAGCATCTGCGACTCGTTATCCGTAATTTCCGTATACACCCTGGGAGCAAAATCCTTCAGCAGCATCTCCACGTCGACGATTCCGATATGGCGCCCTTCGGTAATTTCGCGAAAAAGCGAGATCTTCGGCTCGTTCTCCGTGGGCTCGGAGGTAAATCTTTTCATAATGTCCTTGTCGGTCTTCTGAAACACCCACAGCGGGCCGCCATCCAGCTCGTTCACAGTCTTGTACCATGATTCGGTTTGAATCCGGCTCTCGCGGAACACGGTCGGCCAGATTTCATTGACCAGAGGGTTATCGGTGAACAGGCGCCAATGGACGATTTGCGGCGTATTGAACTGAATCAGGCTGAAGTCCGCAAAAGCTCCTCGGTTCCAGTCGATCAGGTCGCTCGTCCCCGGCTCGCGGTCCAGGGTCAGATAATCGATCACATCGCGGTTGGAGATGGAAATTTGCGCGGCAAGCTCCATCGCATCGACCTGTTTTTGAATCTGCGTCTTCTCCAGCTCGATCGTGAATTGGCTTTTTCTCAACGCATCCTCGATATAATTCTCGTGAATCTGATTGAACAAGTAGTTGGACACCACAATGCTGGGTAAGAGGAAAACAGCGATGTAAGCCGCCACAAGACGGCTCTGCATCGATCTTCTTCCGATCCAGTATAGAAGAGGCTCCAAGGCCGAGCTGATCCTTTCCTTCATGCCGCTGTATCTCCCGGGAATACGGACAAAGGGGACCCCCGTCCGGCAAGCCGTAACAAGGAACCCCGCTTATATCCTGAATTATTGGAAAACTGTTTCAAATTATTTTATGAAATCGGCCAGTTTCGCCACGTTCTCCTCGTATTTTTTCTGCTTATATTCCTGAACTTTGGCGTATCCGATTTCCTCGCGTTTTTTCAGATAATTGTTCCAGATTTGATCGAACTCCTGATCCGACTTGGAGAGGATGAGTTTCGGCAGTACTTTGCCCCATTCCTGAAGTATCTTTGTATGAATGATACCTTCCTCGGAATTGCCCTGCGGATCGAGCTGGTCAAACTGAGAGAAGCTTTTCGCTTTACCGATCGTCCAGTCGACCATCTGCTTGAACGGCTCCACGGCCGGCGGCTCCCAGGCAGGTGTAATATTGGTATCCATCAGCATCCAGAACTTATGGGAAGCCCCGTATTTCTTGTCGAACGCGTCACGGTCCGTGTCCCGCAGCTTGGCAACCTCAGGCAGCAGTTGATCCTTCCCGTCGACGGTATCCCAGGTTACGCCCTTTTCGCCAAGGAAGGTGTCGCGCTGGCCCTCCTCCGAAATCAGGTAATCCAGGAAGCGGATCGCCCGCGCTTTGTCTTTGACATTTTTGGAAATGAGCGTCACGGTCCAGCCGGAGATCGAAGGTCCGGACAGCGTCGGCTGATCCAAATTGCTGTTGGCCGGCCCGTCTACGGCGATGTACACCGAGTTCGGATCGTTGGCATACAGCACGTTCTGCTGTGCCGCCAGGTCCGTACGGGCATATAGCATGGCAAAATAACGGCCCTGTGCGATTTTTTCTTCCATCTGCGGACGCTTGTCGATAAAGATGTCCTTGGCAAGGAGGCCTTTTTCATTAGCCTGGCGCATCGTCTTCAACCATCCAATATATTCGGGATCGGTCGTCCGGTCATAAAGCTTTCCGTCCTTCTCGTAAGGAACGGCCAGGAAGTTTTGCAGGTAAGCCTCCAGCGAGGGGTTGCCTTTTTCATGAAAATCGTACATCCCCAGCGGAATAAGCGGTTGTCCGTTCACATCCGGGAATTTCTCCTTCGCCGCCGCAAGCGCATTCAGAAAACCTTCCGTCGTCCGCATGTCGGGCTTGCCGAGCGCTTCGTACATATCCTTGCGGACCAGGAACGTCTGGGTGGAGTTGATGTTATCCCCGAACTTTTTGTAATCCTCCGGCGATGACGAGGCGTTCGGGTATCCATAAACGTTGCCGTCCTCCTGCGTATACCAGGATACCTTCGCCGGATCGGTCACTTTAAAGAAATACGGATCATATTGCTTCGCAAGCTCGTTAAGCGGAAGCACCAGACCGCCTTCGATCATCTTTTTGACAGCGTCTTCAGTCCAGCCCAGCGTAATAAAGTCGGGAAGGCTGCCGGAGGCGATCATCGCGTTCATCTTCTCGGCTTCGTTGCCGGCGGGGACGATAAAATTGACGCTGACCCCCGTTTTTTTGGTGACGTATTGCGAGGTCAGATCATCGCCCCACTTATGCGGAAACCAGGCGAAGTTGATGTACCAGTCAAAAGTAATTGGCGAAGTATCCACCTTCCAGCCCGGATCGTTCTCCGTCAATTTGGCTTCCTCCGCCGTCTGGGCGCTCCCCTTGGCTCCGCCCGAGGCTCCCTCTTTTCCGCCCGAAGAGCAGGCCGATAGAACCAATATCAGTGCGCATAACAGCATCAGGACGTTTTTCGTCTTCTTCTTCGCATTCATGCACTTACCCCTTTTCAGTAAAAATAAATTATATGCAACCCTGGCCGAATCCGGCAAGAGGGGTTACTGTGAGAAAGCCGGCGGACTTAGCCTTTAATGGACCCAATCATCATCCCTTTGACAAAATACCGCTGCAAAAAAGGATAGACGAACACGATCGGCAATGTGGTGACCACCATCGTCGCCAGCTTGATCGACTGCGAGGTAACGGTCTTGCTGATGCCTCCCGGGATGGCCGCCACCATCTGATTGGAGCTTGATTGGGCCACGACCCGATACAAATAGGTCTGGATCGGCTGGAGATCCATGTTGTTCAAGTAGATAACGCCGGTAAAATAGTCGTTCCACTGGTAAACCCCATGGAATAAAGCGATCGTGGCCACCACCGGCATGGACACGGGCAGGACGACCCGAAGAAAGATGGCCCAGTCGTTGGCGCCGTCGATTTTGGCGGCTTCTTCGAGACCGTCCGGAATTTCCCGGAAGAAGGTCATAAATATGATGAGATCAAAAAAGCTGAACATCGCCGGAATGATATAGATAAGGAAATTGTCCAGCAAATGGAGATCTTTCATCAGAAGATAAGTCGGGATAAGTCCCCCGCCGAAAAACATCGTAATCGTCCCGAGCAGAATGTAGATTTTGCCGCCGATCAGGTCTTTGCGGGAGAAGGCATACGCCACCATCGCCGTAAACAGCACATGCAGCAGCGTGCCGAGCAGCGTCTTGGCCACGGTGATGCCCATCGCCAGCATAATGCCGGGGCTCTTGACGACCGCCGTATAATTCTCGAAGCTGAACACGCGCGGCCACCAGTAAATTCCGCCCCGCATTCCGTCCATCCCGTCGTTGAGGGAGTTGACGATAACATACCAGATCGGATACAGGGTAACGAAACAGATGATCAGCATTCCGATCGTATTAAACAGGTCGAAGAAGGCTTCTCCTTTTGTTTTTCTTTTTAAAGTCAGCATGCTCTCAGGGCTCCTTCATAAAATGGTCTCTTCCGGGCGTCAGAACAGCGATGTATTGTTGAGCTTCTTCGTTACCCGGTTCGCCAGCAGCAGCAGGATCAAGGCAATGACCGACTTGAACAAGCCGACTGCCGTGGAATACGAATAGCGTCCCGACAGCATCCCCGTCTGGTAGACGTAGATGTCGATCACGTTGCTGGCGCTCTCGTTCAATGTGTTGCGCAGCACCAGAATCTGGTCGAAGTTGGAGTTCAGCACGCCGCTGACGGCCAGAATGAGCAGGATCGAAATCGTCGCTTTGATACAGGGTAAAGTAATGTACCACATCTTCTGAAAGCGCCCCGCTCCGTCGATCGTAGCCGCCTCGTACATTTCCGGAGAGACGCTGGAGATCGCGGCCAAATAAATGATGGCGGACCAGCCGAGCTCTTTCCATATATCCGAAGCGATGATGATGCTCCAGAAGTACTTGGGCTCCGCCAGATAGGAAATCGGCTCTTGAATCAGGTTCAAGGCCAGCAGAATATCGTTGATAATCCCTACGTCCGCCAGCCAGGTTGTCAGTATCCCGCCGAGAATGACCCAGGACAAAAAATGCGGCAGATAAGAGATCGTTTGAACCGCCTTTTTGAACCGGACGGCGCGGATTTCGTTGAGAAACAGAGCGAACAGGATCGGCAGCGGAAATCCGATGATCAGCTTGATCAGACTGATTCCCAGCGTGTTTCTCATGACGTTCACGAAATTGTCATCCCCAAAGAACGCTTTAAAATGCTCAAACCCTACCCATGGCGCGGAGGCGATGGATTTGACGATATTGAACTCTTTAAATGCGATGATGATGCCGTACATCGGCACATAGTTGAAGACGATCATCCAGGCGACGCCGAGCAGCGCCATGATTTGCAGATGCCGTTGCATGAACAGCTTCTTCAGCCATTTGCGTCCGGCGGAAGGCGGAGCCTCCTTCGGCGGCACGGCGGCAGGCCGGGCAGATTGCGGCATTTCCATTCTTCTGACCTCCAAGCGGTAAAACGCTAAAATTGTAAGCACTTACATATTCCTCGAGATCTATTGTAAAGGGATTTGAAGGCGGGGATAAGGTTTCAGATTTCGTATCGGGGGCTTATTTTTCGGCTGGGCAAAAAGTATCCATTGATTTCCTGATTGGCCCGCATGTATGATGGGAGATAGGATGTACTCCCGTAAGCCGGACATCATCAGTTTCAAACCTAATTATTACGGTTCACTACTAGGGGGTCTTTACAGTGGACAAGGATGTCAATCATTCCCGAATCGAGTCGATCATCAATTCTTCCGCGCTGCTGCGCTCCATCGATATGATGGGCGTAGGCCTGGCCATTACCGATCCGAACTTGGAAGACAACCCGCTCGTGTACGTGAATCGGGGCTTCGAGCAGATCACCGGATATCCCCGGGAGGAGGTCCTTATGCGCAACAGCCGTTTTCTTCAAGGCGAGGAAACGGATAAAGAGCATTTGAGCGTCATCCGTCAAGCGATCCGTGAGGGACGTTCCGACACGGTCACGATCAAAAACTACAAGAAAGACGGTACCACCTTCTGGAACCAGTTTATCATCAGCCCCATCCTTGGGGAGGACGGCAAGCCCTTGTATTTCATCGGACTTCAGTTCGATGTGACTGAAGAGATGGAGGCACGAAACGCCTCCGACCAAAAGATTCACCAACTCTCGAATTTCGACCCGGTAACCGGCCTCTGGAATATGAACCGTTTTAAAGAGTTCGTCAAATCGGAACTGGCTCTGAATGAGCAGGAACAGAAAACGGCGGCTATCTTACGGGTCAATTTAAACCGGTTTCGATACATTAATGAAAGCTACGGGGAAGCGGCGGGCAACGAGCTGCTGATCGGCGTCGCCAATCGGATCCGCGGCGGTCTTCCCGAAGGAACGCTGATCTGCCGCAGCTTTGCCGACGAATTTATCATCTTGCTGTCGCGGCTTTCCGACCCGCTGCAGATCCATAGAATGGCGACGGATTTAAGCGGCCGGCTCAAGAAACCCTACCCTATGTTCGGAGAGGAAATCAGCATGGGCTTCGGCATGGGCGTCAGCATATTTCCGGATGACGGCAAGGAGGTCCCGCAGCTCCTGAAGCATGCCGAACTGGCGATGAAGGAAGCCAAGAGCGAATCGCTCAGCGATCCGCACTATTTCGACTACTACCTGATGGATAAACTTCTGGAGCGCGTACAAATCGAGAAGAAGCTGCCAAAAGCCTTGGCCGAGTCGGAATTCGAGCTGCATTACCAGCCGAAAATCGACTTGTCCACCGGTGCCCTCACCGGTTTGGAGGCTCTGATTCGGTGGAACGACCCGACGGAAGGCCGTATCTCCCCCGCCTCGTTTATCCCGATCGCCGAGGACAGCGGATTCATCGTCGAGCTCGGGGAATGGGTGCTTTGGGAGGCGTGCCGGACCAACAAGAAATGGCAGGATACGGGATATCCGAAGCTGCCGGTTTCCGTCAACGTATCCGCCGTCCAGTTCAAGCACCCCGAATTTGTCCGGACCGTGGAGACGGTACTGAAGCAGACGGGTCTGGAGCCGCAATATCTGGAACTGGAGGTCACCGAATCGCTGCTCAATGATCCGGTTCTCATCAAGGATCGGCTGGACTCCTTGAAAAACCGGGGCATCTCCCTGTCGATCGATGACTTTGGCACCGGGTACTCCTCCATTTACTATTTGAAGGAATTGCCTCTACAGGTACTCAAAATCGACCGCACCTTCATTGAGAATACACCGTCCTCGCCAAGGGACAACTCCTTGCTGCAGTCGATCATTCAGCTCGGGAAGTCGCTCGGTTTGACCGTGCTGGCGGAAGGGGTAGAGACAAAGGAGCAGTTTGACTTCCTCCGTCAACATGAATGCGATCAGATTCAAGGGTTCTACTACAGCCGTCCCGTGGACAAAGCGGCGGTTGAAGAGATGCTCAAAGCAAGCCCGTTTGCCTAATCCGTCCGGACCCGCGAGGTCTAGTCTGGGCGATCTACATACGTTAATAAAAACAGGCACCTGCGGCTCACCCGCAGACGCCTGTTTTTGTGTTTTGTGATAAATATTGGTGTGCAGAAACGGCCTTTTATTTATGATCAATTCTTAACTATAGCTTTATTCAAAGGAGGAAAGACGGATGTACCTATTGAACGTGGAGGAATATGACAAGGTGCTGGAGCCGCTTCGCCAGGTCCCTTTCAATACGTTGTTTGCCCAGTCCGTGGTCTTGAGAAAAATAAAGGGGGCGATTTATGTAGATCGTTTAAGCTCCCCGTCAGCCTTTTACATCATCCACCCCTACGGTATGTCGCTGCTCTGCGGAAGCACGGATCATCTTCCTTTTCTCCAGGCGCTGAAAAATTACCTGATCGACTCGGAACATATCCGGAGGCATCCGGAATGGCTCCAGGTATTTCCTGACGGCTGGAACCGCTTTATCAGGAATCTAATCAACTCGGAGGCTTCCGCCCAGCAAGAAGGTTCCGGTTCCGGTTTCGATTCCGGTTTCGGCAACCTTTCGGACCGGGACGGATTCAGACCTATTCGGGAAAACACGCGAGTCAACTTCACCTTCGACCGTAAAGCCTTCGAAGCAACCGGTCCAACTTCTCCTAAACGATTCGACATCGTGCCTACATCCGCAGCTATATTCGAGATGTTAAACGGCACGGTCAGCCCGAAGCATTACTGGAACGACGCGGAACACTTCCTCTCCGAAGGAATCGGCTTCAGCCTCATGCAGAATGACGAGCCGGTTTCGACCGCATTCTCCGCCTTCCGCATCGGCCGTCAAATGGAAATTGGCATAGAAACCCTGGAGCACGCCCGGGGGAAGGGGTATGCGATTGGCGTATGCCGAGCTTTGATCACATACTGCATCGAAAACGGCCTTGAGCCGGTCTGGTCCTGCCGAAGAGAAAATGAAGCTTCCTATACCCTGGCCCAAAATCTCGGATTCGTGCCGTCGATTCATTTACCTTATTACAGGCTGGACGTTTTTTTGCCGATCGGATACGCATAAAAGAAACAAAACGCCAGGAGCAAGGCGGCAGCAGGAATACCGCCCAGCATCCATTGGATGCCCGTCACGGCGGAAGGGGGCTGCACGGGAGAATCGGCCCGGTATCCCGTCATTTCAAGAACCATGCCCATCACAGCCGCCTGCAGCGAAACGCCCCATCGTACAATGAACCCGTTCATGCCGAAATACATGCCTTCGCGGCGAAAACCGGTTTTTCGTTCGTCCGCGTCGATCACTTCCGACAGCATCACATCGAGCAGTACCATCAACCCGGCCAGCCCGATCCCGACCGCCGCCGCGGTGATGATCGCCGCGGTGCCGCCGTGGATGAAGCCAAACGGCAGCAAAGCGGCCAGGTAGCAGAGAACCGCAGCCAGCGCCCCGCGTCGGGGGCCAAACCTTTCGGTGATCCTTCCCCAGAGGAACACAAAAGGGATCGCCGTCACAAAAATAGCGCCAAGCAGCAGCGTGTTGAAGCTTTCTTCCCGGACCAGCACATATTTTGTGAAGAACGGAATCCCCGCCGGGAGCAGCACAAACGTAAACTGTACCAGGAAGCTGCCAAGCACGTACATGACGAAGGCCCGGTTGCCCAGCGTATGCTTGACGGCCTCCATTAACCGAAAGGCGCTTTGAGCCGCCCGGGGATTTTCGCGGCTGCCCCAGAGCGACAGCACAAAGAATAAGACGGCGACCGCTCCAAAGATCATGCCCATGGCCTCCCAGCCAAGCAGCGGATAGAGCAGGGGCGGAACCGCCACGCCGACGATCATGCCGACGATGCCCAGCATCTGCCTCCATGAGGAAACGTAGGCCCGGTCGCGGATGCTCTGATACATTTCCGGAAACAGCGCGGAGTAGTTCAGCACCACCATAACGAACAAAATATCGTAAAGGAACACCATGGCGACGAAGTAGAGAAACGTCCACGCCGGATCGGACGGCGGCATCCAGAGCAAGGCGAACACCGCACAGAGCGGGAGAAGACCGAAGGCAATGTACGGAATCCGCCGGCCGAAGCGGGTTCGGGTTCGATCGGACAGATGTCCGATCAGGGGGTTCAGCACCGCTCCCAGGATGCCGTGGCCGATCATCGCCAGACTGATCCAGGCCGGGCGGACGCCGAGCGTATCGACGTAATAATAAACCAGATAGGTCGCAAAAGCCTGGGCGATCAGGTTGACCGATAAATTGCCCGAGCTGTAGGCCGCCTTTCTGAACAGCGGCTTCCTTGCGCGGCTTGCAGCCGAATTCATATCCGTACCCGTGACCGGTTTCCTTTCCACTCCAGTTCCCCCCTTTTTCGGTTATTACGCCTGCCGCTGCAGCTTTTGCAGTTCCTTCCACGAGATCAGCGCAATCCCCTCCCGACTCAACGTTTCCTTAATCTCGGGGTCGCGGAACAAATCGAAATCCCACTGCCTTTTTTCCCATTCTCCGTGGATGGCCCGCAATTCTTCATTCGCCAGGGCCGGGTGCAGGATAATTTCGGAAACTCCCGGTTTGAGCGTGCGGAGTACACCGATCATTTCTTTTTTGTAAGACTCGTACGTCTCCCCGGGCTGTTTGCCGAAAGAAAGTCCGATCAGTTGGTCCAGGATGACGATGCCCATCCGGTCTGCCATATCGGCAACCTGCTCCGCCAACTCCTCCGCCTTCGCCGCTATGCGCTCGATCCCCGGCAGCGAACGCGGCAGACGGAAGGGAAGCCCGTAATCCCGGCATATTTCTAAAACGATATCCAGAAAACCCCGGCCGGTGGCGAGGCCGTACAAGCTTCCCATGTGATTGTCGAGGTGCGTGGGCTCTACGCCCAGGGAGCGGGCCATTTCAATCTGGCTGACGATCTCCCGGCGGATCTGTTCCGGGTCGGCCTGACGCTCGAAAGCGGCGCAATCCGCCGGGAAAAATCCCTCCTCCGTGACGATACTGCCCACCTCTCCCCCACGGGTTACCGGCCCCCATTTATACCCCTGCCACTCGCTGGTGAATGTCAAATGCACCCCGATCGAGAAGGCGGGATCCGGGTAAGCCGCACACCACCGCGCCGCGTCTCTCGCCCATCCGCACGGAACCATCAGCGTCGAGGAAGTGATTGCCCCCTCCTCCAATAGCTGCTTGATCGCTGCATTTTCCGCGTGACACATCCCGAAATCGTCGGCGTTCACGATCAGCAGCCTGGTCCCGGCCGCATAGCCCAATTTTTGCTCAAGTGTCATGTCCTGTCCCTCCGCTTTCGCCGCAATCGGCGCTTTAATAAAACGCTTACATTTGTGATCGGAAAAGAACGCCGATAAGCGCATAACATATCTTATGTGCCATCCTTTCCCTTATTTCCTGCTTAGCGCAGCCACCGGTCGAAAAAGTCCCGGTACCCTTGTTTCATGACCGTAGCGGAAAAACGGGAAAACGCGTAATCCCGATTATCCGTCGACGTCCTCAAGGGGGAGGCCGCAGCCATATTCACCAGTTCGAACCAGTTCTTCTCATTTCCCGCAAAAGCGTGCCGGGAGTTGATATGATCATAGCAAGGATGCTCCGGCTTCACGACGATTTTCCCCATCGCCAGCGCTTCGGTCAGCGGCATCGCAAACGTGTCGAACTTCGAGCAGCTCCAGTAGACTTTGGCCGAATTCATCAGCTCGAACACTCCGTCCTGACTCAATGCAAAACGCAGCCGGACGTTGGAGGGAATCTCATATTTCTGCATGCTTTCCTTGTAGCGCATCCCTCCGAACACCATGAACACTTCTTTGTCCGGATTTTGCCGCGCGTATTCCAGGACCAGATCCGGGCGCCGGTTTTCCTCGTCCCTGCCGATCCAGAGAATGCGATTCTCCACCACGGCGTCCGGCCGGTAGTGCTTGGCCGCCAGTTCCTCGCTGAACCCGATCGGAATGACATCCACCTCGTTAACCCCGAAAACCGTACCCATCTGCCGCTTCAAAAACTCCGTCTGCACGATAGCCTTGTCCACGATGCTGTAGAACGGCTTCATCATTTCGTACCCGGTCAGCGCCGGGTCGGGAAAACTGTGGGGAAACAGGACGCTTTTGGGCAGGAACAGATTGAGGAATGTGAAGCCTGACACCGTGTAAATCACATGCTCGATGCCCTCGGCGTAAATTTGATCCAGCACGATATCGTAGTTGACGAGATCGCCTTTTTCGTGCTCATAACCCGGAATCCAGTCGTGGCCGCTGACATGCCGCTCGGGCGAAATAAAAATGATCTCAACGCCGAGCTCCTTGGCGATATTCCGGAGCCGTTCCGCAAATACGCGGGGGCCTTGGGCTTCGGAAAACTGGATTTTCCGCATGACTAATCCGACCTTTTTCATTCTATCGATCGTCCTTCCGTTTAAATATCTCCACCTACGACCCGGCGGCGGCCGGACGGTTCCTTCACATCGCCGCCGTCAAGGGAAAGCCGGTCCAGGCAACCGGACAAATTCGCCAGGGTTTCCGCCCATTGTGCGAGCAAGCGACCCTTGGGCCACACGCTGTCTCCCCGCTCCAAATCACCATTAATCAACAGCAGCATCCACAGGGAAAACAGCGCGGCATACCGGCAGTATCCCTGGATAAATTCTTCCCCGTCCCACTTCCGTCCATGGTAAACGGACTGCTTGATGTAGTAATCGAGCAGCTTCTCGCGCTCGGATCTGCGGAGTCTCTTCGGGAACATGGGGTGTGACATGTCGATCAGATGGTACAAATCCCAAAACGGACTATTCAAGTGCGCATGCTCCCAGTCCAAAATATACAGCCGGCCATTCGCCCCCTTGGCGTAATTCCCCAAGTGCAAGTCGCCGTGCGAGAGCACCCGAAACGTCGAAAGAAAGGTGCCCTCCGTAAAGCCGTAGATGAGTTTGTCCAGGACGGCGGGATCAAGGCTAAGACCGGCCTCTTTCAAGAGGAGGACCATCTCTTCCCGCCTCGAACCCACGTCGGCCGCAATCTGTTCGATCGGCGGTTTCGGACCGCTGCTGCCCAGCCCCCGCCAGTGCGTCTCGGGAAAAGCATGCCACCAGGCCATCCGCTTCACTACTTCCAGAGCAAGCTCCAGCCGGAACTCATGCCGCAGCGGGCCCAGATCCTCGAAAATCGACCAGCCGGCCTCACCGGCCCCCTCCTCCGAGGAAGCCAGCAGCCGAGGATAGATCGGCGGGAACGAATCCAGCACGTGCCGGTAGATCCAGGCTTCCCGCTCCGGATTTTTCCCATTCGTCAGCGGCTTAAAGATATAGCCCGGCCCCGTCTTCTCCGGATAAAACCGCTCCACATATCTTCCGTTCATCCCTTGATAAAGCGGCTCTCTCCGCCAAACCTTCTCCCCGTCCAGAGTTCCGTCCGCCCGGACATATTCGCTCCATTGCACCATGGATTTACCTCGAATTTTAATTAGTTTGTATAAGCGTACAAAACGATCCCAAGGATTGTCAAATGAATGTAAAAGCTATCGTCTCACCGTGTACTCTTCGGACATCTTCGCATTATCAAAAAAAGCGGCCCCGTAACCGGGGCCGCTCATTTGCCGTGCTATTTGTTTTAAGGTGCCGGGGTTACCTTAGTGGCCCCCAAATTGCCCGACAAGGTCGGAGTTCCCTTTGCCGCATCGGCTGGAACGGAAAGCACATAAATATCATAGGCGTTTCTCGTCGTATCCAGCGCAGTTCCCGAGATATCGTTGCTCAAAGCGGTCTGAGGGCTGCCCTTTTCCACACGAACACCGCTCGATTTCAAAGCAGTGCCGGCATTCAGCGGTGTGCCGGACGGAACGGCAAAGACCACATAGTAAGCGATATTCGCCGTATTCCCCGGTTCCGCGAAGCTGACGGCAACGTCACTCGCCGCTCTTACCACGGACAAGGCATTCGGCACCTGCGGAACCGGAACAGGGGCCGCCGCGTTCAATTTAACCTGATTGGAAGCGGCCGACAAGCCGTTGGACGATGCGGAGCCGGATCTGGCAACCGACAGGACGAACACCTGATAGGTTGTGTTCGCGTTGATCGGCGTGCCGTAAACATCATTCGCGCCCTGTACCGGATAGCCCGTCACGTTACGGCCGTTCGGAGCCAACGAGGTGTAATTGCCCGGAACCGTCACATTGTTCGCGGCCCGCAGATCGAAGCCGCCGGCCTGGGCCGATGGGACAACCAGAATCCGGTATTCGGCGATTTTGTTTTCATTCGCCGCCTTGGTGAAGCTGACTTTGATGTCGCTGGCCGTACCGGTGCTGTTGGCCGTTTCCGCTACGGCGGACAAGCCGCTCACCCCTTGCGCGTTCGAGCTGTCGGAGAGCGTAATTTCTCCGTTTTGCGAAGAGAGCGCGTTGTTGCCACCGTAGTTGTTGTTACTTACCGAAAGCACATAGACGCGGTAAGAAACTCCGTTACGGATCGCATCGCCATCCACATCCGACATCCAGGCCGTCAGGGGCACATCAAGAACCCGGCCCGCTTTATTCACCTGCGTATAACGGCCGCTCGACACATCATTCGCATCAGAGAGATCGAAACGCCCGGCCTTCGACGCCTTCACCACAAACACCCGATAGTGGCCGATATTCGACTCATCGCTCGCGCGGTTGAAGTTCACCCGCATATCCCGGGCATCGCCATAGTCGCTCACATCATTCACAGTGATGCCGGATACGGCTCCCACGCTGTAGTTGTTCCCGAGCGTAACCGCCGAAGATTCGCGGGACAGCGTATTGGTGCCGGAGTAGCTGCCGCGGCCTACGGACAGAACGAATACGCGATAGCTCACCCCGTTTTGAATGCGGTCGCCGTCGGTATCTCTTGCTCCGGAAGACAGGACCGAATTAAAATTCGAGCCCGGATAAGCCAACGTATAGTTGCTGCTGGAAACCGCATTGGCCTTGGACAGCGTAAAGCTTCCGGCCTTGGACGATTTCACGACCATGATGCGGTATTGGCTGATGTTCGACTCGTCGGAGGCCCGGGTGTAGGAAACCAGCAGGTCCCGTCCGTCGTTATTGTCATTGACGTCGCTCACGGACAGATTGGATACGGTGCCGACGCTGTAGTTGTTCAGCAGCTTAACGGTGTTCGATGCCGCCGACAAAGCGTTGCTGCCCGCGTTGGTGCCGCTGCCGACCGCCATAACGTAGACGCGGTAGTCAACGCCGGTGCGGATCAAGTCACCGTCGATATCCCGCGCGGATGACGACAGACTTGGGTTCTGGTTATAACCGGTCTTGCTTACCGATGTGTAATTCGAACTGGAAACTCCATTGGCCCGAGCAAGGTCAAAGTTCCAGTTGCTGCTGTTCTTGACGACAAAAATCCGGTAGCCCGAGATTCTGGATTCATCCGAAACCTTCGTGAAGCTGACCCGCAAGTCGCGGCCATCGCCGTGATCGTACAGATCCTCGACCTTCGTAATAACCGGAGCCGCCACGCTCCCCGTTCCCAGTACGAATGACGACGAACCGGAAGACAGCTTGTCGGAAAGCGAGCCGGTGTTGCTGACCGACAAGACGAACGCGGTATAAGAGATTCCGTTGCGGATCAGATCGCCGGAGCTGTCCCGCGCTGAGGAAGACAGCGTGCCGCTGAGCGTTCGGTTGCTTGTCGAAGTCTTGTTGACTGTCGTATAAGACTGGCTGGACAGCCCATTCGCCGTCGACAGGTTGAAGTTGCCCGCATCCTTGGTTTTTACGATATAAATCCGATAATTAGAAATATTGCTCTCATTTTGCGGCCGGGTGAAGCTTACGCTTAAATCACGGCCGTCCCCGTAGTCGCTAATATCCGTTGCGCTCACATTTGTGGCCGCATCTGCAGATTCGCCGGTACCCAACGTGATTCTGCCGGATTCGCCGGAAAGCGCACTGCCGGCGTTTCCTTTACCTACCGCCAAAACAAAAGCCACATAGGACTGATTGTTTTGGATCGTTGCCCCATCCACATCACGCGCCCCGGAGGAGAGCGTTACGGAAGGGTCGGTACCGTTCGGCCGCAGCGTCATGTAATTGCTGGACGAAACCCGCTGGGCGTCGTTCTGGGTAAATCTCGACGCATTTGCCGCCTTCACGATCAAAATGCGGTAATGGTCAACCATGGATTCGGTGGAGGAGCGCGAGAAGCTGACTTCCAAATCGCGTCCGTCCCCCGCATTGCCTACATCACGCAAGGTTACGTAGGATACCGGGCTCAGCGTGTCCGGCTCGGGATTTTCGTATCCTCCGCTCGTTACGATCGAAACGACTCTGGAACTGGAGTTCCAGTCCACCTGTTCGCCGAGGGCTTCACTGATAAACCGGACCGGAACCATCGTTCTTCCTTTAATGGCCTGCGCCGGAACGTCGAGCGTTACTTTCTCGTTGTTGATCGTTGCCGTTTTGGATTTCATCTTCAGCACAACGGTTGTGCCGTTCTTGCTGGCCGTCACGGTTTGGGTCCACTTATTCCAGTCTACCGACGCGTCCAGCGCTTCAAAAATCGCCCGAAGCGGCAGCAAAACACGACCCTTTACCGACACTGGCGCCTGATCGGTCGCCAGGCGTGAACCGTTAATTGTAATGGAAATAGCCCTCGCCGCATTTGCCGTGTTTAACGGCAGCGTCGGAACGAGCAATGCAGCCGCCAAGAGCGTTGCCCAGATTTTCTTCACAGTTTCATCCCTCCGTCAAATGAAAAGCTTTCATGTTACTGACTATATGACGCAACAACCCCCGCAAAAGTTTCTGTCTTTTTTATATCGCCATAAAAATACCCGGTTAGCTATCTAACGAATCTGGGTAATTATGAAACGGAAAGGAATTTCAAACGTAGTAAATCTGGATAAAGATTTGCTGCATAAACCTTTAAGCGGGAAAGGAATTTAATTCATGAATATAAAACATTTTGTCATTGTAGGCACGATCGCCTGCGTCATAACCATCGTTCCCGGAAACTCCGGCCACCTCTCCAAAAATCAAGGCCAAGCCGCGGCTTACACCAAACTGACCGATTGCGGCAAACCCGGCCAAGCGGATGAAGATGGACTGCTGGCCGCGCTTGGCTTGCCCACGGAGCATGAGCTGTACGACGCCCTGCTGGAGGGGCAGTCGCTGACGGAGGTGGCCGCCGGCAGCCAAGCGGATCCCGAAGCCATCATTCGGCTTCAGACCGAGCAATTGCAGAGGCAGTTGACGGAGCGGTTTACCCGGGGACAGCTGAGCAAAACCGCCTACCTGGAGCAAATGAAGGAAGTCCCGGAACTCATTCGGGCCAGTGCGGAGCAGTCTTATCGAATATTGGGATGATGAAAAGAAGCGGCCCCCTTAAACTATTGTTTAAGGGGGCCTTTTTTTGACGCTATATGACGCTATATAGGTTGAAGTAAATTGTAATATAAAGTCCCACCGTCGGAGTCTACACATTAACGGGAAAACCTCCCGTTAATGTATCGCGCTTGCCTCTTGGATCGGATTTAGCTGGAAAAGCTCCATCTATTTCGCGGCCCTATTGCCGATATACACAATTTCAGGCGAATTAGCGGGAGGTTCTCCAGCTAATTCGCCTCTGCAGCCGCATACGCACCAAATTAACGGGAAGAATTCCCTTTAATTCGAGCCAAACTATGCGGTTTAATGCCGTTTCGGCAGCAGTTTCACATATTCATCCGACAATTTCATCAGTTGGGTCACGTAATCGTAATCACGGCGGTAAGGAGAAAAATCGCTCACCGGCTCCAATGTTTTCAGCGACACGGCGGTTCCGTCCTCAAACCCCTGGCCGGGCACAAACATGACCTCATCGTTGAAAAAGGAACCGGTCGGCAGGTAGTAGCGCATTCCGACTACATTCTGGTCGATATTGAGCAGGTCCTGTCCGAGCGCGGTGAACTTCTCGTCCTTCAGAGACACGCCGACAAGATTGGCTATCGTCGGCATCATATCCACCTGTCCGCCGGTTACGTCGGAAACGATGCCCCCCGGCTGACCGGGAACATGGACGATAAACGGAATATTAAACCGGCTGATCTCGTCGTCGTAAGGAATACCTAGCTTCTCCCGGATTTCCGCGGCTCCGGTTTCTTTCGGCTGAACCCCGAAATGGTCGCCATAGGCCGCCAGCATCGTATGATCCCACATGCCGGATTCCTTCAACTGCCGGATCAATTGGCCGATCGCATAATCCGTGTAATTCAACGCGGTTAGATAGTTGCCCAGATTCGTGCTTTTCAGGGAATCCGGCAGCTGGATCTTTACCTTGTCCTCCGGAACGACGAATGGCGAGTGGCTGG
The DNA here is from genome assembly GCF_036864765.1 of Paenibacillus sanfengchensis. Lineage (NCBI taxonomy): Bacteria > Bacillati > Bacillota > Bacilli > Caryophanales > Paenibacillaceae > Paenibacillus > Paenibacillus sanfengchensis. The sequence continues at coordinate 344,430 of NZ_JBAGJC010000006.1, forward strand.
AGGTCGTCACAAACTGTGCATAGAACGGCTTGCCCTGATTCTTAAGCTCGGTCAGCTTTTCCATGCCCACCCGGTACATCTCCTCGTCGGAGGCCCCGAAGTCATTGAAATGATCGTTCTCATAAAACGGCTTGTCGTAATACTTGTCAAAATTCAAAGCCGGATACAGGTGATTGCGATCCCAAAATGTTACATCATTAATATGGAACGTGTTGGCAACGTACCCATGACGCTGCAGCAAACGCGGCAGACTCGGCAGTTCCCGGTTTCCGAACCCCTTGGACATAGCGACGGCCGCAGTGGGATAGATCGATGTATTGGACATAAACTCCGCATCCGAGGTGTTGCCGGGCCCGATCTGTTGGAACACTTTCGGAAAGTAAAAGCCTTCCTTAATCAGTGAGTTCAGCACAGGAGTAACTTCCTGTCCGTTTACTTTCAACCCGATCGCGAAATTCTGAAAAGATTCCATTTGGATGACGATCAAGTTCATCCCTTGAGCCTTCCCGAAATAAGCGGGCTGACCGGTAGCACCGGCAGCCGCCCGGTAAGGGTAGCCGGCCTGAAGGTTTTGGATTTTGCCGATCGTCTCCTCGATATTGCCTTCGGCGATCATACGCTCCTCTGCGTAGTTGCGGAGGGCGACGTCCGCCTGGAAGTTCAAAAATCCCACCGTTTCGGCACGAACGAGCTCATTGTCGATCTTCTCGCCGGCGCGGACGGAAAGGGCGGATCCGCCCATCCCCACGATCAGAATACCGATCATCGCCGCCTTCCACGGCCATCCGCTCCTAACCGGTCCGGCCGGACTGCTGCGGAAACGGAGCGTGCGGCTTCCGGCGTATTTGCGGATGCGCCGGACCACCGCCACGATCGCAAGCAGCGCAAAATCGGCAAAGAACAGGAAATGCTCGGGACGAATCAGCGCATTGACGCTGGCCCGCACCTGCGGCACCTGGTTCAGTTCGCTGAGCACCGCATAGGTCGGAACCGTGCCGAAGTGGGCAAAATACAAGGTCGCGGCAAAAAGCATAAAGGAGTAAACAAAGTTAAAGCTCCAGTAAACCGGACTCTTTTTGGACAAAGGAAAGAACAGCAGATCAACCAGTCCCAGCAGCATAAGCATCGACAATGCCTCTAACGGCAGCCCTTTCCAATGGAAGCCTTCGTAGAAGAAAAAGCGCATCAGACCAATTTTGAACAGCAATAGAATAAAAATCAGTATAAATTTGCCCGGATTTGAAGACAGGCGATTTCTCATGATTCCAATCATCTCTTCTCTATAACATAGTAAATCCGAAAAACTAGACGGATTCTTCGGGACAAGGCCCGCAGGATCCACGAATGATCAGCTCGGTAGGCACTACCCGCTCCGGCGGCGGCGCGTCGGGCATACGGATCATACGGTCCAGGTACTCGATCGCCTCGCGGCCGATCGTTTGCAGATCCTGCCGTACCGTCGTCAGCGGAGGTTGTGTATACCGCGAGATTTCGATATCGTCGAAGCCGATAACCGACAGGTCGCCGGGAATGGACAGCCCGGCCTCCGCCGCGGCTTCCATCACCCCTGTGGCGCTTATGTCCGAGCTGCAGATGATCGCCGTCGGCGGCTCGTCTTGGCGGAGAAACCGCCGCATGGCGGTATATCCGCCTTCTTTTGTAAAATCGCCGTCATAGACATCCTCCGGCCGGTAAGACAGCCCGGCCTCCTCCATTCCCCGGCGATATCCCTCCATGCGCAGCCGCCCGATAAAAGAATCGGGCTGACCGGCCACGAAGGCGATCCGGCGGTGACGGAGCCCCGCCAAATAGCGGACCGCCCTCTGGATGCTGCCGACATTGTCGGACGTGATGTATCCCGTTCGGGAGCCACGCATGTCCAGGTCGATAAAGATCGTCGGAATTTCCGACTCCAGCAGTTCCGCAAAATTCAGATCATCGCGCTGAAATCCGAAAACCAGCGCTCCGTCCACGTTCCGGCTGCGGCAATGACGGAGCGGGCTATATTCCGGGTCCCAAGCGATCTGCGCCAGATAGATCAGGTCGTAACCCGACTCCTTCAGCGACTCTTCCAATCCAGCCAACAGTTGCACAAAAAAGGGATTGGACAATCCGGTCGTCAAAAATAAGCCCAACGTTCGGGAACTTCCCTTCACGAGCCCCCGCGCCGTGGAGTTCGGAACGAATTTTTCCTTGCGAATGACCTCAAGTACCCGTTCCCGGGTTTCCGTACTTATATGTGGATAATTATTTATCACCTTGGAAACGGTCGAAACCGAAACCCCGGCGGCTTTTGCGATATCGCGAATATTTCGTACCATAGCTCACCTTGTTTTTCAGACGATTTTTGTCTATTCAAGAATGATACTCTGTTTCCTTAAGGGTTGCAATCTTGTGGCCGGGCACTTCCCTACGTCGGGCCGATTAACTCCCTGCATTTGGAATGTATATTATGGTAGAATTTAGGTAGTAAAGTAAAATGTGGGGAGAATAATTATGGAAAATCACGAGATCGATAAAGCACGGGAAGTGAAGGAACTCAGAAGCCGCCTGGATGCGGTGGAACAACAGCTTGCGCAAAAGCCGAAAATACAATTGCCGGGAGCGGTCAAATTTGGAATCGCGTTAATTGCGGGCCTCTTTCTTCCATTCCTTTTAGTGGGAGTCTTTCTGTTTATATCGGAATGGTAAGAGATTGTATGCGGGCGGGAATGCCGCCAGCTGTAAGGCCATTTTAGATGCAGGCAATAAGGGCGTTATGCGGCGCTATTTTGTCGAATTCGGCCAGGCGGTGTGAAATAGCAGCTTTTTGAGGTCCTATTTTTTGGAAAATCCATTTGCGTTGCATTAACCCTGACACCTGATTACAACGGAGCTTGATGCCTTAATCGACTTTAAAAACCTTCGCAAAAAAACAAGGTTCTGCAGTCAGGAAGCCTAACGGCCGTCAGAGCCGTTATTTTGCGATTGAATCGCGTTTTGAGATTTTAACGGTCGTGTGGGCCGTTATTTACCTTCATTTCGACCAAACCAGCCATGCTTATATGAAATAGGGGCTGTGGCGGCCGTTAGAATTTGGAGTCAGCGTAAACCGGGCAAATAACGGCTGTGGCGACCGTTAGAATGGTTTAGATTTGGAGACGACGACCTGGGTTCGCCACGTTGCTTGCCGAAGCGGCGGATAGGCCCCAAACGGGCAGTACCAGGGAAGGTTTGATGCAACGTCAGTGCCTCAAAGGGCATTATTTGCCATGCAACAAAAAGAGCCGCCCCGTCGCGGCGTTCCTTTCACCGACGAGAGGCGGCCTGGCTCCCTCAAGTGAGCCGCCATTTATTGTCTAAGAAAACCCCCAGTTCGACTGGGGGTTCAGGAAAGCTTATAGCTATGAGTAAAAATCCCTTGACCTTTATGATAAGATAGTAGCCGGTCTGCCAACCGCACAATCAAATCAAGGAGGGCAAGGGAATGGATAAGAGCAGTCTAGCACATACGCGCTGGAACTGCAAATACCATATTGTATTTGCACCAAAGTATAGACGGCAAGTGATCTACGGGAAGTTAAAGCGAGAAATTGGGAAAATCATTCGAGAATTATGTGAGCGTAAAGGTGTGGAAATCCACGAAGCAGAAGCATGTCCGGATCATATCCATATGTTGGTGAGTATTCCGCCAAAGTTGAGTGTATCGGAGTTTATGGGGTATTTGAAGGGGAAAAGTTCGCTCATGATCTTCGATAAATTTGCGAATCTGAAGTACCGATACGGAAATCGCCAATTCTGGTGTAGAGGCTATTTTGTGGATACGGTAGGACGAAACAGGAAAGCGATCGCCGAGTACATTCGGAATCAGCTAACGGAAGATAAGAACTACGAACAACTCACGATGAAAGAACTGTTCGACCCGTTTACGGGTGAGTCGGTAGGAAAGGGCAAATAAAAAAAGCCCCTTTGAGGGGCAAGCCCGAGACCGCACGCGGTTGGCAGACTTTCAGTGCGCCTTCTTAGGCGCTTGCTAGTACCATGCCCTTATAGGGCTGATGGAAGCCACCGGCTAAGCCGGTGGTTATGACTG